>JAGBJY010000001.1 GCA_017934185.1 Bacteroidales bacterium
ATGGGGGCATCGGAGTGGGCACCACCGTTGATGATGTTCATCATGGGAACGGGAAGCACATAGGCGTTGGTGCCGCCCAGATAGCGGTACAGGGGAATCTGAAGCTCGGCGGCAGCAGCCTTGGCAACGGCGAGGCTCACGCCCAGGATGGCGTTGGCGCCCAGCTTGCTCTTGGTGGGGGTACCGTCCAGCTCAATCATGGCCTTGTCGATGGCGCGCTGCTGCGTGGCATCCATGCCAATGATTTCGGGGGCGATGACCTTGTTCACATTGTCAACGGCCTTGAGAACACCCTTGCCGCCATAGCGCTTTTTGTCGCCGTCACGGAGCTCCAGGGCTTCGTTCTCACCGGTGGAAGCGCCGGAGGGAACAGCGGCTACGCCCACAAAACCGGAATCAAGGGTAACTTCAACTTCGATGGTAGGATTTCCGCGGGAATCCAGGATTTCTCTACCGAAAACGGATACGATTTGCATGATGTTATAGAATTAAAAAAATTTGCGTCACTCTCTTGAGCGGCGCAAATTTACGAATAATTTTGCAGAAAGGCAATGAATTACTTTCCGGAATAGTTCTGGATGAATTCCAGGATACTCCGGTAGTACTTCATCTGGTTGTCAATGCCCTTGTAGCCGTGTCCCTGGCCTTCCATGATGACAAACTCCACGGGCGAGCCCTGGGCTTTGAGCGCATCGTAGAGCATGCTGGACCCGAAGATGTCCACCCGGTCGTCGTGGTCGCCGTGGATCAGGAGCAGCGGACCGCTGATTTTGTCTACATGGTTAATGGGCGAACGGTCCATGAGCTTGTCCCTTTCCGTGACCGGGTCCCCGGCCTCCAGATAGTCCCAGTCGGGGATATTGGAGTGATAGTGCTCCCAGATAATGTCGCAGAAGCCGGCAACGGCCACGCCAAAGCCGAAGGGGAAAGAGGCCTTGAAGCCATTGACCTCCCCGGGGAACGTCATCAGGCGCATGGTTTCATACCCGCCGTGGCTCATGCCGAAGCAGCCCACCCGCTCGGGCGGAATGCCCAGCATTTCAGAGACATAGCGCGCGCAGTAAATCATGTCGATGGTTTCGTTGCCGCCCAGGTCATGGTCGTTGAGGGCGGCAAAATCCCGGCCGAATCCGCTGGAGCCGCGGGGTGAGGCGCTGAGGACATACATGCCGGCCGATGTAAAAATCTGGTGCTCCACGTCATAGGCATTGTCTCCTCCATAGAAAGACATCACCATGAGGCGGGCCTCCTCGGAGGGAAGCGGGTGCTCCGGCACCATCAGATAGGCGTGCAGCTCCCGGGTCTTTCCGGTAGCGGGGTCCACATCGAAGGTGGGGATGGAGAGTTTCTGCGCATGGGAGGCAATCATTGACTCCTTGGTCTTGGCAGGGAGATCCACCACCACTTTCGGGGAAAGGATGCCATCTGCATACGTCACTTCCCATATCTGGAAGAGGATGTCGGTAGCGCCGGCCTGGAAGTAGGCCTTGTTGCCCACGGTGGTCTTCAGGGTGAGCGTGACCGGATAATCGGCCTGCGCCAGCTCCTTGCCTTCCGGGGTGAG
The DNA here is from genome assembly GCA_017934185.1 of Bacteroidales bacterium. Classification (GTDB taxonomy): domain Bacteria; phylum Bacteroidota; class Bacteroidia; order Bacteroidales; family UBA932; genus Cryptobacteroides. The sequence goes on from JAGBJY010000001.1 coordinate 1,565, forward strand.
GATGCGCACTACCGAGCCTTCGGGACTGGTGGAGACACTTACAAGGAGCTTTTCGCCGGAGGCCTCCAGCCACTTGGCGGCCAGGTCGGTTTTGTAGTCGGTAACCTGGACGGTCTGTCCCGTGGCGCGGTTGTAACTGTACAGGTTGGCAAAGCCGCTTTGGTCCGACAGGAAGTAGGCCACATCCCCGCTGTACCAGGGCGAAATGGCCTCACAGCCGCTCAGTCTGGCTTCCATGGCGGGATTGGTGATAATCTTGTACTCCCCGCTGGCAAAATCCAGATAGGCCACATTGGTGTGCGTGCGGTCCACGTTCTTGAGCACCGTGAGGATGGCGCCGCTGTTGTCCGGAGAAAAGGCAAGTTCCGTCCAGGTCATGCGGAAATCCTCCTTGTCGGTACAAATGAGCCGGTCTTCCCCGCTCACAACGTCCAGGACATGGAATTCGTCCACATGGTCGTTCTCGGTCTGGGAGATACGGGCCACATAGCCGGCCAGGGTCTTGTCGTCGTTAAAGCCCCAGCCGTAGATGTACGGCACGTCGGTGAAGCAGGTCACTTCCCCGCTTTCCACATTCATGCGGTACAGGTCAATCTTCTCGTCGTTGGCCTGGTCGCCCATCCAGTACAGACAGCCGTCCTTCTCATTCCACTCAGGGTTCCAGAAATTCTTTTTGGACCAGTCATCGGCCGATATCACCTTCCCCTTGGAAATGTCCGTACACCGGGTCAAATCCAGCTGCAGGAGCGGATTGCCGCCGGTATTCCTCACATAGGTGAGGCGGGTGGCGTCATCGGAAAGATAGAAGCCCCAGCTGCTGTACGGGAAGCCCTCCAGGAAGGACTGTACCGGCACTTCCCGGCCCAGGAACTCCACGGTTCCCTCACTTTTGGGGGAACAAGAGAATGCTGCCCCTAAAAGCAGCATTCCCAGAATGATGTTAAGCCGTTTCATTACTTTTTCCAGAAATCGTTCTGATCGGCCGACGTAAGGGCCTTGTTGTAAAGCATCTCCACCTCGGGAATCGGGAGCATGAAGCGAGGACTGTCGGCCGGAAGGTCTTTGACCGTAGCCCAGTGCTCGGGATCGGCACTTCTTACCAGCGGCTGGTGCAGACGCTTGATGTCCGGCAGGCGGAAGCCTTCTCCGTAAAGCTCCTTGCGGCGCTCGTAGTAGATGCTCTGGAGCGAGCCGTCGGTGGCCGATGCGCCGCGGGCAGCCTGCAGGGCGTTCAGAACGCCCTTGGCGTCTCCGCCGGTCTGGGCCAGCGCCTCGGAACGGACCATGGTGGCCGAGCCGGAATAAGAACTCTTCTTGGCCGTACCATAAGCAACCACAATGGTCTCGTCCAGGAACTCGGCGCTCTGCGACAGTTCCACGTTCAGGGTTTTCTTGCCCTGCACCGGTACCTGCATGGTTTCGTAGCCGATGGAAGAGAAAATGAGCACCCCGTCGGAAGCGACGGTAATGGTGTAATGGCCGTCGAAGTCCGAAACCACACCATTGGCGGTTCCGCTCACGACTACGGCAGCAGAGGGGATAGGGTCGCCCGTCTGGGCGTCGGTCACCGTTCCTTTCACCGTGATGTTCTGGGCAAAAGCAGAGAACGAAACGGCAAGAGACAGGACGGTAATCCAGGTCTTGATTCCTTTCATTGTGAATATTTTTAGAATACCTTACTAAACTTAATCTGCCGCAAATTAACGCAGAATAAATTTAACATCCAAAATTTTTAAGGAATTTTTGTATATTTTTACAGAATATTCGTAAATATTCAATAATATTCATTACCTTTGTTGTGAAAAAACCTCCTTATGCAAACCACACAGCTACGGCAAAAAGCCATTGAAGAGATTATTGACAGCCAGGCCGTCTACAGCCAGGAAGAGCTCATGCAGCAATTGGCCCGGAAAGGGATTGTGACCACACAGGCCACTCTCTCCAGAGACCTCAAAGTACTGGGCATCCAGAAAGTTCCCTCCCAAGGGTACACACGGAAAAAAGGTCCGGTGCCATCGCGGACCGTTCCTTCCAACCTCTATGGGAATATACAGAGCCTCGAAATTTCCGGGCCCATCGCCCTCATGAAAACCCAGGTGGGCTTTGCTCCCGCCCTTGCCTCCTTCCTGGACCAGCATCCGCTCCCCCCTATCATGGGCACCCTTGCCGGCGACGACACCGTGCTGCTGGCCATCCGGCAGGGATTCTCGGCCCACCAGACGCTGGACGCCCTGGAAACCATCCTCCCCGGCCTCCGCGACCGGGTGAGAAGCGGGGCCGACGGGGCTGCGGAGTGAGGGGGCACAGGCATCGGTATCGGCAGGGTCTCTCTCTTTGCCGTGTTGACAAGGAATCGGGCATTGGCGGCTCAGACGGGGTCAACACGGCAAACAACTCCGGCAGGGAGTGGAAGAAGGTCGGTTTTTCCCTGTTTGCCGTGTTGACGCGGAATCGGCGTTTGGTGCGCTCTGCGTGTCGACACGGCTGTCGTATCCGGCGGAAAGGGCGATTTCCTTGCCGTGTGGACGCAGAAGTGGCGTTTGGTGCGTTATGGGTGTCAACACGGCAGACGGCGCCGGCAGGAGTAGCGGCAGTGAAGGGCGACGGGGAGGGGCGGGGGCACAGGGCTGGCCGATGGGGTGGCGACCGGCGCAACGGACTGCCGCCGATACAGTTACAACGCGCAGAATGGCGGTTTCGTGGATCGGCGGCAAGGATATGAGGACAAACCACAAGGGGCGTGATACCGAGGCGGGTTTTAGGGTTTAGGAACACAGTAACAAAGCCCACAAACCCCGTCCCGAAACAGCAAAACAAATGGCACCGGGCGTTTGTTGGGGGCGAGTGGAGGGCTCCATCTCGCAACTATTCCAAAAATTATTCGTAACTTGCAAAGTCGATGCTAAAAAGGTCTGTCATGGGAATGTACATTAACGTGGGAAATGCCGGATTCCGTTCGGCCAGAAACGGGGAATATGTAGACAAGTCCGGGCTTATCCGGATTGTGAATGCTACGCTTTTTTCGGAAAGGCGTTTCAGTTGCGTGACGCGCAGCCGCCGCTTCGGGAAGTCCATGGCGGCAAAGATGCTGTGCGCATATTATGACAAGTCCTGCGACTCCAGGGAACTTTTTGCCGATTTGGAGATTGCATCGGACCCGGAATTTGAGAAGCATCTGAACAAGTATTCCGTCATTTTCCTGGATATCTCCGACTTTGTAACCCGTTTTGGCGGCGATGTCATCGTGGAAAAGATGGATGCAGAACTCCGCAAAGACGTATCTGCGGCCTCTCCTGACATTCCCGTTGAGGCAGATGATGACTTGATGAATTATCTAGCGCGCATTGTCGCCTCCACGCAGCAGCCCTTTATCTTCATCATTGACGAATGGGATTCCATCTGCCGGGAATTTGAGCCGGGCACAAAGGCCATGGACAACTATGTGAACTGGCTGCGGCGTTTGTTCAAGGGCGGACAGTCCTCACAGGTGTTTGCGGGGGTGTACCTGACCGGCATCCTTCCCATCAAGAAGTACAACACCCAGTCGGCCCTGAACAATTTTGTGGAGTATTCCATGGTGGAGCCCGGGGCTATGGGACGCTTCTTCGGCTTTACTAAGGAGGAGGTCCGTGAATTGGCCGACAAACATGGCTTGGATTTCGACGAACTGGAGAAGTGGTATGACGGTTACCAGATCGGGGACGAGCCCTCCATGTTCAACCCCAACAGCGTGATGATGGCGATGTATGCCCGGCGCTGCCGCAGTTTCTGGGCGGCGACGGGGGCCTTTGATGCCGTAACGAGCTATATCCGGATGAACTACGAAGGCTTGAAGGATGATATTATCGGCATGTTGGCCGGGGAACGTTGCAAGGTTGAACCCACTGGATTTGGGAATGACATGCGAGATATTCATAGCAAGGATGACGTGCTCACGGTGCTGATACACTTGGGCTATCTCTCTTACAATTGGCGAGAAGACGAGTGCTATATTCCCAACAAAGAGGTGGCGGGAGAGATGGTGAATGCGGTGAAAGCGAACCAATGGAAACCGGTGGTGGATGCTCTGACAAAATCTGAAAAACTGCTCGCCGCAACCCTCGCTGGAGATGAAGAGGCCGTGGCCAAAGGTGTGGAAGCGGTTCATGACGAGAACACGAGCATCCTCAGCTACAACGACGAGAACTCCCTCTCCTGCGTCCTGAGCCTCGCCTACTACTATGCCCGCAACGACTACGTGATGCACCGGGAACTGGCAACGGGAAAAGGCTTTGCCGATATTGTGTTCATTCCACGGAAAAATGTGGATTCACCTGCCATCGTTGTTGAGCTGAAAGTGGACAAGAGCGCCGATGCCGCCATTGACCAGATACGAAGGAAGGAGTACCCTGCCAAGGTGGCGGAATACTCCGGAAATCTGCTCCTTGTCGGCATCAGTTACAACCGAGACACCAAGCAACACCGTTGCCGGATTGAGCGGGGCTGAACTTCTTGCCGTGTGGACATGGAAACGGCTTTTGGTGGCCCCAACGCGTCAACACGGCAACGTTTTGGTCCTGTAGAGGTGTTTTCCAGACCGTGTTGACAAGGAAGCTGTGTTCGGTGCATTCCAGTTGTCGACACGGCAAACAGTTCCGAGAGCAGTACGGCAGGGAAGGGTGCAGTCCGGGCCGATGGAGGGATACCCGGTACCGGTGTGCTGCCGCCGATACAGCCAGAATGCTCAGAATGGCGATTTCGTGGATCGGCGGGGAGGGATAGGGCGAAAAAGGCCGAAATGGCTGCCGCCGCGATACACACAAGACGCACACAGTACCGTTTCTGTGGAGCGGCGGCAAGGCAAGGTATGGCCGATGGGCCGAGTGCGGGCGGACAAGCAACTGCTACGGGAAGGTGTAGAAGACGTTGTAGCCGCCTTCATCACCGCCGGCTCCGGTAGTCACCCAGGTCACATTCGAGAAGACGGACGGATTAGAGGGGGTATCGGTATTAGCCAGGCGGATGGAGTAGACCGCGCGCTCCCGAAGGGAAGGCGCCTCGTCGGGGAGCCAGAGCGCCAGCTGGTCGCCGGTCAGGATACCACCGGCGGGAATCTTGAATAAGACAGTATAGGTAAAACTGTCGTCGGAAGCTACCATGCGCAAGTCGCCCACATTGTCTATCAAAACTGTCCGTTCTATGGTTCCGCCGTTATCACGAAGGCGAACCAACTTCATGGGCCGTTTGTTGATAACCGGCGCAGCACCGCTGTTTTCCAGCGTAAAGCGCACAACGACAGTCTCGCCAGCACCCAGAGACTCATGATACAGTTCGGATGATCTTAGCCAGAGCCTATAACCGAAGGCTTTGCGAATCGCGTTGTCATCTCCTCCAAGTTCCCATAGCCAATAGTCCATTATATCCTTTGAAGTATCCCCGTTCAGATAGGACATGTGCTGTTCTCTGATGGCGGTCTGCGTATTACTCCAGTTTACATAAGTACCGTCGGGCTTCGTCTTGGCCGGTTCTCCGCCAACTGCCAGAAATGCACTCTGGGATTCCCACATGTCCAAGTTCGTGGAAGAGGAGACATCACCATTCTCCCAGCGGAAAGTTCCCAAATCATACGCCTTCCCAGCGTATTCACTTCCCCGGAAGGCATCATTATGGAAACTAAGGCGATGATTTGGATCGGTGCCTTCAAATGACGTGATAGGCGTCCAGGTCCGGATAGATGTAGGATTAAGATAGTAGCGCTTATAGTCGGGAACACGCAAGGCTACTTGCCGACTTTCCGGAACAGCCGTCAGGAGAGCTTCAATTACGTCGGAATAGTCCTCATAATTATTCACCGTATAACCGGATTTAGACAATGTCGGGAAGTTCGGGGAATCATGCCATTCCCCCCATCTGCCGAGGAACCCAGCCTGAACAACGTAAATAACATCTTCATTGGCATGAAGGACAGGGGATAATTGCTCCAGGTGCCTCAGGATTCCGGCGGGACCTGCATCCATATAATTCTCTTCATCGTATGCAAAACGCACGATTGCTTTCTTCCCAGCTGTACGGACAGTTTCAAGAACCTGGCCGATAGCCGTCAAAGCAGCATCGCTGATGTCCTGTACTGAACCATTGTTTTTAAAATCATCCAGGTAGAAATGCGTAAAGACAAGGGAATTATTGTCATCCGTTCCGTTCAAGTTACTGGGAGTAGAGCCTCCGGCGTAATGGAGAATAACATGATCATACAATCCCCGCTCGGGATTCTTCACCTCGCCCTCGGCATCTTCATAATTGAGTGTAAGCTGCAGGGACGGCGTAGGAAGAGTCTGGAGAGGAGTCACCGTTATCCGGTTCTTTTCAACCGGAATTGCCTTGAGGTTATCATTCTCAAAAATGACAAATCCGCCGCCGGCATCTTCCAGACGGACGCTGCTACCAGCCGAGATTGTCCCCGTGGGATAAGGAACGTAGAAGCATACCTCTTCGTAGAGATCGCTCACGTCGGCATAGAAGGTAAGGGTCTTTTTCTGTTTCATCTGCGGCATCCTCGGGCGCCCAACTTACGTTGGAATAACTGCCGCCGAGACCGGTGAGCGGGAAGCGTCCGCTCATTTTTTCCTTGTTCGCTTTAAAAACGAACTTCACCTGGGAAACCATCAGTCCGGTGAAAGAGAACTTCACCGCGCCGGTCATGTTGCCAAAGATGTACGTATCGTGGTCATTGCCCCAGGCAAACATGGGGATGGCGCTTTCCGGATGGCCTCCGCTGGCCGCACGAAAATCCCGTACGGCAGGAACCACATAGTCCACCGATGGCGTTTCGCCGTCATCGGAGTAAGTATGTGCTCCGGCCGGGTATAGCGCCATCTTCGTGAGGCCGCTCACGGGGCCCATTTCATAAGTGGAGGGCACCAGTGCGGAAGAAAATTTGGACGAACTGGCGCCTGGGGTATCTACAGTAAAAGGGAGCAGAACATTATCCGAGGCATCGTTGCAAAGGACGGAGACCTGGTCCTCCGGACTCCAGGAGAATTCAATCTCACCGTCATAAGCAGTCTTAGACTCAGACCCGGAACCGTTGATTCTCAATATTTTGAACGTTTCCGTTTCAGAAGTGGCGGACTGACCAGACTCTTCCATCCCCGCCGACTGGCAGGCCCAGGAGAGGACGGCAGCAACGGCTGCGAATATGAGGCTTCTCTTCTTCATTACCGTACCTCCCTGTTAAAATGGATTATTGTTGATGGGGTAATTCATGTTTGACCCGCCGAATGAACCGGACGTACTGCTTACGACTTGCCGCATGGGACGCACGGCCAAGCCATGGGTGCGCTGCCATTTTTCCTGATTAGTCCGAGGAGCGCCGGCCACGGGGCCCAATTGCCACTGATTCGTTGAACCACTTGTGCCCTCCGGACGAGAGAACCAAAGTGCTCTGCTGTAAAAAGTTCCATCCGACCACCAAGCAGGTTCTGAGGTCCAATAAAAAGCCGCCCTATTAGTTCCGTCACCCGTATGCAGTATGGATCTATCCCTATTGCCATCATTACCTTTCCTTCGGCCTGTAACATAAAAACGGATGGTCTCCCCGGAAGTGTTGCGCCTAAATGCAGTACTTCCGTTGTAGCCGCAGTAGAAATCGACATAACCTTGAGGAAACGTATTCTTGGGGTTAACGGCAATTCCATTTCTGGCCTCATCCGTATTGGGTACCCAATACTGGTGAATCGGGCTCCATGGATTAATACCGGAGTAGGCGTAAAGATTGGGCATCGAAAAACCGGGTGGAGAGGGATCGTAGATTGTTTTTTCGACATAACGATCCGTACTGGCGCCAGCACTGCCGTCAGCCTTATTATTTGTTATAGCGCTTCCCACATTTGTATTCCACAAATTGTCATATCGTTTACCAGAGGGATTGTAATTGGATGATCCGGTAAAGAAATGGCCAGGATACTGAATCGTTGCCCCAATGTTCTCAACGGTGGTTCCGGGAAGAGATTTTGTATCTGGATTCTTGTCTGAACGCATTGGATCTTTTCTACCCCATTGGTACAAAGGCGCCGGCACGTCTGCGCTGTCATCTACTCCGCTCTGCAGAAAACGCCTTATAATCTTCTGAACAACTTTACCTTTGAAGTATTGGGTGAATTCAACATCACAGTAACGGCAATTTACCACACTGGATTCTTTCCCGTTTTGACCCAAATCAACGTCCTTCCAGAAAGTGTTGACACCGTTGTATATGCTTTTATAGACCGGAGTCATATTACTAACCCGCGTTTGATTACTCTCCAGAGCGACCTCCTTCAAGTAAGTTAATGGCGTGCTCACCGCCCAGATATGCCAGCTCCAGACAATGATGCCGGAAGCATCCTTGGCGGCAATCACGGCATTGCCTTGCGCAATGTCATCTACATAGAAATACACATACTGCCTGCCGTTATGCGTTTTGCAGAACGCCGTACGGTCGGCCCGGGAGGTCTTGGTAGATGACGAGGCCACCATAGTGTTGGCATCGTCCCATACCACATCGGCAGAGGCAAGGGTATAGGGAATCCAGGCGTTGGTGATGGGATTGTCCAGATGGTCCAGGAAAACATCCAGAATATACGATTGTCCTGATGTGCCCGTATAAGACGCGGATTTGTCCACGCCGTTCTGGATGGCGCAGCCGTATACCGCCGGGAGGCGGTACCAGCCCGGGGCGCTCACCACATAGCAGTTGGCCGTCGTACCCAGGTCTCCGTTCTTGAAGCCGGTATAAAGATTGCCGTATATGTCGTGGCTGGAAAGGTCGAAGGCATAGGCCTCGCCAACTTCTCCTTTGTAGCCGGGATTCGGGGTATAGGACACGGGGTGGAAGAAACTGCCGCCGGCGTCCATGTAATTATAGGTGACCGGGTTCTCCCAATCCCAATAACGGGCATAGCCGGAAGCATTATCGGGCGCACCGGCATCGTAGAACGTGGCAGAATAGGGATTGAACTCCCTGTACCCTACGGTGATGCCGTTTTTGACAACGGCGTTTTTCATCTGCGAACCCTGTCCCTGAGGCTTGTCCCAAGGGTCGAAGGTAGGGATATCCTCCACATCGAAGGGTATCGTTTTTGTCCAGGGATCGTCGCCGCGCAGGTTAAGCCAGCTGGCCGTAGCAGGCTTCGTCTCGGAGAAGGCAGACGCGCCTTGGGGCTTATATCCCGTCACCTTCCAGCGAAGGGGCTGCAGCACACCGGAGGAATCGCGGTAACTGACCACAGAATAGAAATCCTTGGCTTTGTAGGCGCCGGACGGGATAGTGGCGCTTCCACTCCGCCAGGTGCGGGGGAAGTTACCCTGCGTCTCCACATCGAAGTAATATTGGATCTCGGGCACGTTGGAGCGGACATAGAGCTTGTTGGTGGCAGAAAGGGTGTACCAGTCATTGCCCCTGAACTCACTGTGCGTTCCCGTATTGCTCGTGTTGTCGGTTTTCTGCTGCAGGCACAAGTAGCGGGTCACTTCAACGGGTTTTCCCGTCTGGTCGTCCAGCACAGGATTGCCATAACCGTCATTTTGCTCGAAGGTGTATACTACTGTCATCACCGTCTGGTCTATGGGAAGGGCCAGGAAGGTGAGCTTGACCGTATTATCCTTCAGCCACACGCGGTCGGCCTCCGGAATACGGATGGTAAGCCGCTTGTAGGTGGTATCGGCAATGGTGGAAAGCGTGGGCTGGGCCGTCAGCGTGAAATTATCCGTGTAGGCAGGGGTTTTTTCATCCGTAGTCTCTGCGGAGAATTTGGCCGTAAACGGGCCGTTGAGGGCGGTTCCAACTCCGGGGTTGTTCACGCGCGTGAGGTCGCCCTGATACAGGTCGGAGTAGAAAAGGTCTGTGCGCAATTCCACTTTTTTGAGCCGATAGCCCTGGGCGCCGACACCGCTGGCGGTAACCATCAGCTTCACAGCGGTAAACAGCGGCTTGAATTTGAGGGGAACCTTCTTGTAGCCGGCGTTGGCCACGGGGACCTTGGCGGCGGCATACATATAGGCATCGGCCATATTGGGGAGATACTCCACCACCTTGCCGTCAACCACCTTTTTGACATATTTCTGATCGCGGGGAATGGTGCCGGAAACGGTGAGCGAATGATCCGTTGTGTTGGGATCGGATATCGTGACCACCGGTTTGTATGTCGAAGGCCTACCCTGCGGAGAAGGATAGACGGCATAGAAGTAGCGCGGCTTGTCGGAAACCGTCCAGTACAGATTGTCATTGTCGCTGCCGCTGATGGGAGCCGCATCCGACTCGCTGGTGATGGAACCCGTTTGGTTGGTCACCCCAACAATCTTTACAGGATTGTAATCCACCGTTTTCTGTTTATTCTTTGTGAAATTCGCCTCGGCCAGGACACGAATGGTATCGGCTTTGGTGGAAACATCGGTGGCGCTGGGATCTACATTCCAATTGATCCGCTCATAGCGGACGCTGCTCAGGAGGATGGTCTGGTCGTCGCCGGCATAGGTGGTCTTGGTGGCATTGTCCGGGCCCATATAGGTTTCCAGGCCAAAGCGCACCACCGGGTCGTACTCACCGGGCATATCCTGAGGCTCACTCAGCGGCGCCTCCCGGGTACAGGAGAACGCGAGCGCAAGCGTCGCCAGGGCAAGAATCCATTTATTAGAAATACCAGCCATTTCCAGTCCAATCATTATTACTCGGATCCCCCTCATCTTCCCAGCGGTTCACAACCTGTCCGTTGGTGATGAGCATGCCCGAAGGGTCAACAAATACAAAGCGATTCTCGAACTGCTTCCAGTTGGAAACGACAACCGAAACAGAAGCCATGTAGTCCCGGTCTTCCGTGACAGGCACAATGGGCTCGTCCTTATCGACGATACCCGTGCCGATACCTTTCAGTTCTTCGCCAATTGAGATGATATAGTTATGGTTGCGCACCACGCCATACTGAGCCGTAGGATATTGGGCACCCAAGGGGCTCGGAGCGGGTTCGAGGTGCTCGATGGGAATCTTATAGTAGAACAGGCCCTCGTAAAAGCCATCGACACGTACACTCTTCCACACATCTTTCGCCACGGCATTTCCGCTGCCGTCATACAGCGTAATCGCGTCCTTCACCTTCGGATAAAGCATTTCTCCGTACAGGTGCGTAAGCTCAAAGCAGGAGGCGTCGGCCTCTATGGTATGGGCAGCGTCCTGGTACAGAACCACTCCGTCCGACTTCTGGTCGGCCACCACGGTGGGAAGAATATTATTTATCGTGTAGAACACACCCCGGTGGCGATAGAAGTTTGTCTCTGTGAGGTAGCCGTCGGGGTCGGTGTCAAACGCGGTGCCCCGGTCAAAGGAAAGCTTGGCCTTTATCAGTACGTGCGTCGTTCTGGGATAGAGCTGGTTGTCGCTTCTGGTGGTGGACAAAATGCTGCCGTCGGCCGTATTCTCCAGGCAGTACAGCGGATTCAGCGTACGGGTAGCCGAGCCGCTGGTGGAAAATTTCCCTGTCAACTCATTCCAGGACAGGTATTGTAGGGAGCAAGCGTCCGGATCGAGCGAAGTCGGCGCCAGGAAATCCCCATAATTTTGCGGATAAGTACCGGCCGTCGAGCCCATATAGTTGGGATCCTCGGCCCAGTGGCTGCGGAATTTTGCCGACTCGTTCCAGCCGATGCTCCAGTTGTCAAAAGACCACGCGGCGTTAATCTTCTTGTAGCAGTAAGCCTTCTTGTTAAGACCGTTGAGCCCCCATCCCAAAATCTCCACCGAAGAGGTAATGCCCTCATATTTTGTAACGACGGGCACCTTGAAAGTGGTTCCGGCTGCGGGTTGCACCACATTTACCTTGGCAGCCATGCGGTCGATGTAGACCGGCATGGGGTGCAGCTTGGCATCCTCGGCCGTTTCAAAGATATAGGAGGCAGGGATAATAAGCTCGCACTGTTCATAGCCATTACCGTTGAGATAGGTGGAAGAACTCATCCGGAAGGGTGTCACGTCATTATAAGGGGTACCGTTATATTGGACGGTCGTGGCCGCCCCCGCCCAGACATCCGCCCCGGAGAATTGAAGGGCGCGCACCTCGGCCAGCGTCTTTCCCTGCAGCTGGACGCTTTGCGATTCGTCCAGATTGATGGCGATAAGCATCACATAGGGGCGGAAAGGAAGTTCCACGGCAAAGTCGGACACCTTGTTGGTAATGTTCTCGTCCGCGAGAGGCGCAGATGCCTCCTGTTTAAACTGGGTGACCGTATAACGGTTCATCTTGTTCTTCCCCTGGGGAAGACCTCCGCCGGTGTAGAAGAACAAATCTACCTTCTTCACAAGAATTTCCGAGCCAATCTGGCTGGTTTCCAGCCCGTCGGGAGCGGCCTTTGTGTCGCCGGAAGGAAGTACGGCCGGAGAATTGAGAATAAAGGCCAGATGATACCTGGAGTCGTCGGAATACTGGCACTCCTCCGGCACATATTTGTCGTACACGCAGCCAGTGAAGGCAGCCAGCGCCAACAGCAATATGAACCAACGCTTCATCATAGCTTCATGCCCTCCACACCATAGGCTACCCATTCGTAGGAATAATTACGGACCAGATTGTAGTACGTAAGCAGCGGAATGTCGGTAGTGCTGTCCGGATACTTCTTGGGATAGGTGTCCAGCAGGTTGGTATAATAAGTCTGCATCTGCAGCCACTCGGTCCAGGGGGAATTATCGTAGATCTTATCGTTGCCGAGCGTGTCCCAGCGGCGAATCCGGTCACGGTCGAAGGTATAGTACACCTTGTTGCCATCCTTGTCGGTCACCGTGACATCTACCATCAACTTAGGATCATTCGCAACACCCGAAACCTTGATTTCCGGCACATAGGCCACCCAGGAGTCATCACCGGCCTTAGGATGCACGAAGGTAATCTCACCGGTAGTATTGAGCGACAGTGCAGCAGGAACATCCGTGAAAGGCGACACTTCCTTCATACCGGAGAAGATGGGAGGAAGCACCCGTACATAGCTATCGTAATTCTTCAGTTTTACACCGGTAATCTCTGCCGAGGCCTTGCCGGGGGCAGGGGTGGCAGCAGGCTGGCCTGCAGCCGGCTCGTAACGCACATGCAGGCGGGCCAGGGTAAAGCGAAGCGAAAGGCGGTCTACTGCCCGGACGGCGCCGCTTGAGAAGTAATTGTCCAGCTCGGCCTGGGTACGGAAACCTTTGACCGTGAGCGGGGTGGCCATGCCGCTGTAATACTTGAGTTCCACGGCATTCTTTTCATCAGCCGTAGCGCCGGTGGACAAGCCTTCCCAGGAGCCGAACACCTGGAAGCCGTACATGGGGAAGCGAACTTCACCGCTCAGGTATTTACTCTGGTCAGCCTCATAAGTAACGGCAATGGGCGTATTGTTGAAATAATCGGCCACATCCTTAAGGGTACTTCCCTCTCCGGGGATACCGGCATCGGTATAAGCCGCCGTTCCAAGGTTGGCCAGCACCAGCACGGCCAGGGACCTGTAGGTCTTATTCAGTTTCAGCTCATGGCGCCATGAAAGCACACCCAGCTGTTCCTTGTGGGCAATGGCTTCCTCGTCCGAAGAAAGGCGCTTGGCCTTGATGGGATCGAAGGTATACTTTCCGCTGCCGTCGTCTTTATACGCCTCAGTAGCATCGAAAACGAAGATGCCGTAATTGGAAACGTTCTTTTCGTAGTCATAACGCAGCGCTGCGTCCACATCCTCGTAGTCCGCCTTGGTAATAACCCCGTCGCTGCCGAAGCCGCGGATATCCAGGGTAAGGCTCACGTTTACGGGGTTCCCCGTTACCTGCCGCACCTCGGACATCGGTTCCTCCTGCACAGGCTCACGCCGGCAGCCGGCCAGGAGGGAAAGTCCAAGCAGGAGCAGAAGAGCGATATGCAGCAGTTTCCTCATTCTTTAGTAGATGTCCGGATTGGAAAGGACGATTTGCCAGCCGTTGATATAGATACGGGCGGCCACATAATACCCATCGGGGCCTTCCTTATGCTCCAGAAAAACCACAATGGAGTAGTCGTCCTGGCGGTCCAGGTATTCCTGGTCGGTCATGGGCTGGGTGTAATGACCCTTGACCATGCAGAAATAGTCCGTGATGGGAATATTGAACACTTCCTTGCCGTTGGACGTCTGGGTAATGACCAGGTTGGTCTTGTTCACAGAGCGGGCAAAGAGACGGCCCAGCGAGAAATCGGCCACCACGGCGGTAAGCACTTCGGTGCCGTCGTTCAGCAGGACACTGCCCTGGCGGGTGTCGAAGGGATCGTATGTCACCGGCACGGGATTCTGGATGGTGTTGTCCCAGGCCATTTCGGTGTTGATGTCGTATATCTTGAAATCAAACTGATCAGGGGTGAGGTTGATGTCCGTATTGATGGACTGGAGCAACACACGCACATTGTTGGTATTCTTTACCAGCGGAATTACAATGGTATTCACCGATCCGGGAGGGAATTTGTCCAGTTCGGCTTTCTCTACATAGCCGTAGAAAAGGCTGCCCAGCATCTCGTCGGAGTAATCTTCCGTCGCCTTGGTACGGGATGCCGTCTTCATGCGGCAGATCAGGTCGGTTTTGGTAGCAGGATCGGCCACGCTGAAGGAATCCCCGTCTTCCAGGCCGCACCAGGCCACGAGGTCATACACACCCGGCTCCAGACCGGGGATTTCCAGGGCATAACCCTCCTGCGAAAGGGAGACGCCGGAATCTGCAGCCTTGGTAACGAAACGTCCGCTGGGGTCGAACACATACAAGGCCACCGACTTCACCTCATTGCGGAAGGCATCCGCATACTTCAGGTTAAAGTCAAACTTGAAGCGAGTCGATATCGGGCACTCTCCCGGGCCATCGTAGATGGCCTTGTCGCAGGAGGAGAGCAGCCCCATCAGAACCGCAATCACCGATGCTATGACGTATTTTCCTTTCATATCTTTCTTAATGCCGGCCTTCCCGGCTCTTGGCAACCCGGAGGGGTATCACCCCCTCCGGGCCGTAAAAACAGCGGATTACTCTTCCAGGTTGACAGTCTGCCTTGCAATCTGCCAGGACAGGATGTTGATCTTGGCGGCCAGGAAGAAAGGCTTCTTGCGGTCACCGGGGATGATGGGCTCATCCACGTCGTCAATACCGTGCCCCAGGCTCTTGACCTGTCCGATGGAAACGCGATAGAGGTTGTTACGTACAACACCGTAGTTACCCTCAAGCGGATCGTCGCCGCTCTTGGCCTCACCGAAGTGCTGGAGCGTGATGGCATAGTACATCTTACCGTCCCTGTACATATTGGCGGGCTCTACGACGTGACCCAGGAAGGCCTGGACCTTCTCGGCATCGGTAATGGCACGATACTCGGAACCGGGGTTCCCGGCATCGTAAGCGGTGTTCGTAGCGGTATTCGTGTCGATGACATACAGCGTCGGCATGGCCGTACCGGGAATCAGGGTCACATAACCGTCGGCATAGCCCTTCTCATCGTTCTGGGTGAAACTATTGATGACCGGGAACGCACTGTCAAAGGTGTTAGGCTGCAGGGTGACAGTACCGTCAGCGCGGGTACCCATGTCAATTACCCAATCCAGATAAAGATCTTTGATTTTTTGGGAGCCATCATTGGCCGAAGCGGTTTCAATGATATTACGCGTATACGGGCCAAATTCATCAGCACCAAAGAACTGATTCATAGTGGTAGACCGGACAATCTTCAGGTAATTGGAACTCTTATCGGCGAAAGCATTCTGAACCGTAGGTTCTACGATACTCTTATAGCCGCCGTCATTCACATAGAACTCGGAGCCGTGAGCCCAGATCGTAGAAAGAAGGTGTTTGACGTATTCCGCATAAGTGTAAGTCTGCCCCATGTAGGCGAAGAGATCTTCGTAATTGGCAGCATCGTGTACCTTGGCCTGGGCATAAAGCAGAATCATGGTGCCGTTGATACGGGGATTGTCCTTCTGGCCGTCCTTGTCGAAGGTGTTCTCGTAGCAGTAACGCTGGAGAATGTCGGCAGCGGATTTTTCAGCACCGTCATAGTGAGCCTTTATTTCAGAGGCACTCCAGTACTTCTCTTCGTTCGCACCATAGTACTGACGGGCGGAATGAGGGTAAGCCTGGCGGTTGGAGAAAGCTACATCTGAAGTTGAATAGTTGGGATCCGTGCACCAGTTAATACGGGGGTACATATTTTCACTAGATTTAAGCGGGTTGGGCACCGGAGTTCCTCTTTCCAGCCAACCAGTGTAGGTAGCGTCGCCCCACCATCCCGTGTCAACGTGCTTGATGCAATATGCCTTTTTATTGTGAGCGGTAACGCCCCAGGCAATGGGATTAATGTCCCAAAGAGGGTCGTTGGAGGCATCCTTCATGGCAGCATCCAGATAGGCCGCCTTAATAAAGCCGTTGGCATCCAAAATGCTGGAAGCACCGTCCAGGTTGTCAATCTCTACACGGGCAGCCATGCGCTCGACGTAAACCTCAAGAGGCCTTGCCTCAGCGGCGGCAATGGTGCTCTGGATGTAAGAATTTGCGGTGAAATTACCGGAAGCATCTTGTTCAACCAGAATGTCGGTAACATATTTAACTTCTTTGTTCCCGTCAGCATCAGAACCGTACATAGGGGCCGTAAGCATGACAAAGTAAGGTCCGTCTGCCTGGAAATCCTTGTAAGAGTCGTTGGTGTATCCTGTCAGGGACTCGGCTTTTCCGGAATGCAAGGCAGCAGTCACGGTGGCAAGGGACTTGTTACGGTACCAGCCAGCATTTCTGGAATTGATAACGCAGAGAACCTGGTCCGGCATGGCCATGGTGGATTCGAGCACTACGACACCCTTGCGGATTCCAGGGTTGGAAACATCCTCACCTCCATCACGGATTTCCTCCACATTACCACCACTGACAGGATTTGTAGCATTGGCATCCGTGAACCGGCTTACCACGTCGCCATAGCCATAGGAAACATACGCGCCATTCTTGTAAAAGAAGAAGTGGATGCTCTTGATGGCATTCTCATAATCCTTACCGCTCTCAAAGGTACCGGGATCAGGATCTGCCTTGGTGGCTGAAGGCATAGCAATGGTGAAACCCATGTAATTGGACTCACCACTCGGCTTCAACTCGTTGCTGTCCGAGCCTTTCTCCTTGTTGCACCCCACCAGCGCCAAGCCGGCCAGGGCAGCAATCAGTAAATACTTGGTTTTCATAATGGAAAAGATTAAAAAGTTAATAAAATTATTAGTTGTTAATTTCATAGTCAATCCGGTAGTCGGTCCTTCTGAGGAAGGGCAGGCAGTCGCGCAGGAGTACATTCCAATCGGCCGGATAACGGCTCTTGATCATCCACTCCTTGTCGTCGGGGAGGCGGTCGCCGTCAATGATTTCCAGAATCTCGGCGCGGTGCGGCAGGGCCGATGCGTCCACAAAGCTGCGCAGGCCTTCCCAATTCTCGGGCTCGGTTTCCACTTCAAACTTATCGGCCGGAATGTCATACAGCGAGGCCACATAGCCCTTGATGGCCTGGGTACGGTCCTGGGCCAGGCGCACGTTGTTGTCGTACGGGCCCTCCGGAGAGGCGTAACCCTTGATGGTAATTTTCTTGATGCTGGCACCGGGGACGCTCCGCACCGAGTCGATGGAAGCCCTGAGCTGGGCCAGTTCGGCAAAGTTGGCGTGGTAGCCCACGTCGATGGTGGTGCTGCTGAGCGGGAAGTCCACGAAGGCGCGGCCGCCCAGGGAACGGGTGCGTCCCTCTTTTTCCACCACCACCGTGCGGTCGATATAGACGGTGTCAATCACGGTATCGTCCTGGAAATAAGCCAGGTAATTCTCTGCGCGCTCCTCTTTCTGGCCTCCGCAGCAGCCTTTGCTGTCGCGTACCAGATAGAGCTTGGAGCCGTCCATCCAGGTGCGGTAGGGCACCATGGCGGCATAATTGAGGACGCCGGGCACCTGGCTCTTGCGGAAGGCAAATTCGTCGGTGCCGCTGGCACTTTGGCCGCTGCGCTGGTAATAATACCACTGGTTGCGGCTGTACACGCCCACGGGCTTGAGGGCCTGGGCATATCGGCCATGGCGGAGCTCGGGCGTAATGATAACGGTCTCATTGGCTCCGGGCAGGGCTCCGGTCATGTCCAGGTCCATCTTCACGCTCATCCAGTCGCCCTGGCGCTTGAGTTCAAGATTCTTGATTTCCTGGGCGTTTACCACCACGGACGATGCCAAAAGGGCTGCAATAACAATAAGCTTTTTCATATCCGGGAGGTGTTAAAACAGATAAACAATGCTGATGGCTGCCTTGGTAAGGGCAGGACGGAGCTTCTTTACGCCGGATTCCGTGGGACGGTTGCAAACGTCGCACTCAAAGCCATCGGCAATGGAATAGATGGCGCCAAGGCCCAACTCCCCTTCCAGGTTCCAGTGCTTGCCGATGGGAAGGGCGTACCCGTATCCCAATCCGGCGCCAAAGGCCCAGCCCTGGTAACGTTCGCCAGTAAGGATGGAGAAGTCTGTCCCTAATAAATTAAGGTTGTTGGCAATGTGGCCGAAGTTGAACTGCCCGGCCAGCGCATGCACAGCAAAGAAATGGCCGGCAAAGCGGTTACAAGTCCAGAGGCGAAGCTCCGGCTGCACCATCCAGTGCTTCCATTTTGTATTGTCTTTAAAGGTCCAAAGATTGAGGTTTCCGGAGACATCCAGGGTGAGCTTGGGGGCCAAGCCAATTTCTGCTCCCAGATTAACCGTAGCCGTAGCATCATAGACCAGATTGGTCTTGAGGCCGAAGTTCTGTGCCCGCGTCTGAACAGCCGAAACCAGCAGACAGAGCAGCACTATGAAGTGAACTTTTCTCATTAGGTTAAAATTGATACACAAATCAAGTGTCAAAGTTACCTAAAATAATTTAGAATCCGCCAAAAGTTTTAGGGGGGGGGTAAATACTGCATCTATCTGATTTACTGTTTTTTAGCGTGAAATTTAAGGAAAATTAACGCTGCTAAAATTTTACCTTTTGACAACAGATTCTACCTTTTGACACTACCGATAGAGTAATTTTTGAACGGATTTGTCCAATTCTGCACTGTCTGGGCAGGGATTGTCATGGTAAGCGGCACGGACAATCCCCTTCCCGTCGGCGATATAAATGCGCGGAATGCGGGAAGTGGCAAAGAGGTTGTACACCGCTCTGGAGGTCTGTGCGCTGTAAGGAAGGGTGATGCCATGGGCCTTCCACCAGGCGGCTACATCGGCCTCCGGCTCCTCACGGGAGATGGCTACAAAAGTAAGTTCCGATTTGTAAGTTTCGTACACCTTCTGCACCTCAGGGAGGGTGCGCTGGCAGTCCGGACAGGTGGTGTTGAAAAAGATGATAAGGGAGGGCCTGCCGCCAAGGGTAGCAGTATCAAAGACGCCGCCATCGGACAGCTGGACACTGAACTGCGGAAGGGCGTCTCCCACGGTCACTTTTTCCTCCGCCGGCTCCTCCGCCACACAGCCCCCGAGCAGCAGCAGGCCTATGAGCAATAACTTTTTCATACGCTAACAATTACAAAGATACAACAATTCTGTGGAAATTGTCTGCCTTGTTCATTGTTTTGCCCGAAGCCTTGAGGAGCGCTGGGGGTGGCGGGGGCCGTGGGGCCTTCAATCCCGGTAGTTTAACAGTTTGATTTTGCGATTTTTTTGATAGAAGGCCCTCCAGGGTCTTTTTTTTGTCAATTATATTTCTTATATTTGTAGCATTATATAGCATTGTTACAAATATGAAGCTTAATATCGTCAAGTCTAA
>JAGBJY010000011.1 GCA_017934185.1 Bacteroidales bacterium
TACAATTTCTCAAACTATTGGCTTTGTCCTGTTTGAGGAAGTCCCTCTAAATCAATTGTTTAACAAATCTAAAAATCTTGCTCCCGTCGATGACTATCCTAACTTATTCAGTATCAATGAGTCTTAACGGGACACTAGTGCCTGCCTGACTAAATCAAAGTGTCAAACATGGGAAGATACAACAATTCTGTGGAAATTGTCTGCCTTGTTCATTGTTTTGCCCGAAGCCTTGAGGAGCGCTGGGGGTGGCGGGGGCCGTGGGGCCTTCAATCCCTGGCCGGACCTAACTGCCGCAACAGCCGCCGGAAGCCGTGTTGACACGCAGAGCGCACAGAAGGCCACTTCCACGTCAACACGGCAAGGAAAGCGCCCTTTCCGCCTGCTTCAGCGGCCGTGTTGACAAAGGGAACGCACAGAATGCCGATTCTGCGTCAACACGGCAGGGAAATCGGCCCTTCCGCCAGTTGCAGCGGCCGTGTTGACAAAGGGAACGCACAGAATGCCGATTCCGCGTCAACACGGCATGGAAACCAGCCTCTCCGCCAGCAGTGGCAGCCGTGTTGACAAAGAGAACGCACAAAACACAGATTCCGCGTCAACACGGCAGGGAAACCAGCCTCTCCGCCAGCAGTGGCAGCCGTGTTGACAAAGGGAACGCACAAAACACAGATTCCGCGTCAACACGGCAGGAAAACCAGCCGTTCCGCCAGCAGTGGCAGCCGTGTTGACAAAGGGAACACACAGAACGCCGATTCCGCGTCAACACGGCAAAAGAAGGAAAAGCAACACTGCCTCAGCGCTGCGGAAAGAAGGGCAAACCCGCCCTACTGCACCGGGGAGAGCACGAAGGTGACGGAGCCGGAGGTGGTGGAGTTGACGATGGTGGCGCTCACGCTGAGGAGGCATTTCCCGTCCATGTACTCCACGGTGGCCTTCTCTGTGTGGAAGGTGAAGCCCATGGTGTCATTGTCCCAGCGGTAGGAGATGTTGTTGCCGGAGAGGGAGAATTCGCCCATGTGGAGGGTGTCGTCGGTGTAGAGGAAGAACACGGAGTTGTTTCCGGTGAAAGACAGGGAGCGCACGCCGAAGCCGGGGGCGATGTCGGCGGGGGCCTTGTGGCCGCTGTCGCGCACGAACTTGGCAATCTCGTAGAAGTTGCAGCCTTCAAAATCGGCACTGGCAACGGTCCAGCCCACAATGGTGACGCGGGTTTTGTCGATGGTCCAGCTGCGGTAGAGCTGGTTGCCGCCCACAGCCTTGGTGTAGCTGGCCTGATGGGTCTGCGTTACGGAACCGCGCGTAAGGGAAAGGCTCACGCTGCCGTCCTTGCTGTTGTCAAACTCCGCGGTGCCAAAGCCCTGGAGGGTGTACCGGCTGCCGCTCACGGTAAAAGTTCCGGAGCTGTATTCCACGCCCTCATCGGCCGATGCCTGTCCCAGGACATAGAGGCCGCTCTCGGTGAATTCGATGCTCACGATGCTGCCCGCAGGCACGGCCTCGGCACTTTTTACGGCCTCGTCAAGCACAAGCTTGCCGGCATGGGAGGCAAATTCGGGGGTGGAGAACTGGTTGAGGTCGGTCTTGTTGCAGGAGAACAAGAAGGGCAAGGCTGCCAGGATGGGGTACAAATATGTTTTCATAATCAGAAGATGCTGTAATGGAGGTGAAAATTGAGGACGGGCCAGACCTGTACGTATTGGGCAATCTTTTCGAATTTGGCCATGGCGCCTAGGTGCGCGCTGGTGAGCTGAACGTCGCGAACGCGGCCGGTAAGGCCCTCGCCGGGAGCCCACACGCCCAGGGCGCCCATGTACTGGAGGCCCAGGTCGATGGTATATCCCAACCGCTTTCCGCGCGGGAAAGCCCGGCCGAAGCCGATACCCAGGTAGGGCTTGACGGCAAAGCCATGGCCCCCCAGGCCGCCGGCGTGGAGGCCGGCTTTGATGCGGCCTTCGTGGGCCCGCACCAGGTAGCCGTCAATATTCAGGCCGGCCGTGTTGTAGTCGTCGGGCATGTCCTGAAGGGTAAGCCGAAGAAGGCGGGAAGACCCCAGATAGGCCCCCAGGACAAAGTGGAAACTGTGCTTGCCCGGATACAGATTCAGGAGCAGTTTCCCTTCGTTCATGCCGGTGGAGATGCGGGCCGGAACGGTCACACTCTCACTTCCGCTCATAGCCGGATGCTCCGGAACGGAAAGGCCTTTGTAGGTATACCCTGCAAGGCCCGTTCCCAGACTGTACCCGGCCCTGAGTTCCAGGATGCCGGTGAGCGGCGTGGTCACTTCCAGGCTAATTCCGTCGGAGCCGACACCCGCGCCCACGGCCCAGTGCCGAAAAGCTTGTGCCTGCGCCAGAACAGAAACTGAGCAAAGTGCCAGAAAGAGAAGAAAAGATTTCTTGTTCATAGGCGGTGTTATTTATTCATCTTTAACAGGTCGCACCGGCTTACCATAGGCCCTGTGAGCACTGCTTTTGGGGAGGGAAGTATCAAACATAAAATTCAAGCAATAGCAAGTCGTGCTGATATCGGTGGACGCCGCAGTCCAGGCATATCCATTCTTTCCATAGTTTCCTGAAACCACTTGACCATTTGTATTCCTTTCTCCGCTGGCCGGGAAGTAGAAATCCTTTTCGGCTCCGTGGTAAGTCCGGGAGTAGTTGCGGCCGCTGATCTGGTCTCCGCTTCCCTCAATCCATACGCTGTAAGCCGTACCGTCGGCCACCCCCACATAGCTGTTCAGCCTGGGAAGACGGAACCCGCGGGGAGAAGGGTCGTAAATGCTCTTTTTTACATCCCTATCGGAGTATACCGCTTTATCTGCATTCCAAAGGTTCTTGAACTGGGGATAGGTATTGGAACCGGAAAGGAAAATGTAGGGGTTCCGGATCATCCAACCCAGATTCTCAGTTTGGTCTCCGGTACCTGCATCGGCATGAACACGGTACGGGCTGTCCCCCACAATCCGGTAATACCGGGACGTGTGGGTGTGTATGGTATTATCGGCTCTGTCCGAAGTGGAAAGGAAGGGATCCTTGCGGCCCCATTGGTACAAAAGGTTGGCGTAATCGTGCAAGACCAGGTCGTCGGAATAGATTTCCTGTCCGGCCTTGAAAACGTCCATGACCTTCCCCGTTTCCGTACACACCATGATGACATATTGGGAACGGCCGGGGGCGGCTCCTTCGGATACGGAAATGGGGGGAACCCAGCCCAGGTTCACGTTCAGGTGGCGTTCGAAGGCAACGGATGTGTAATAAACATCCGTGGTGGTAAAACGCTCGTCGGTGAACCAGATATGCCAGCTCCAGAGGATTTTCTCCTTCGTATTGTCATACAGGGCTATCACTATGTTGCCGGGCTTGAGTCCCTTGCCGGTGACAGCATCGTACGGATTCACCTTGAAGCGGATGTAGGGGCAGCTCAGGGCCGCACCCGAGGGCTTTGTGGCGCAGTATTCCACCTGCACATCCTCCACAATCTCCTTGCCTTCCAGGGTATCCTGCCACACGATGCGGGCACTGTAGCTGCCGCTCTTGGAAAGATTGCTGTCGCTCAGAATATAGGCCGAGGTGATGGCCTTGGCATCGGCATTGAGGAAGGTGGCCAGCGGGAATTTCCCGCCTGTAGCGCCCTGGTAAGCTGTGGTGGCCGCTCCGTTTTTGATGCAGTTTCCATAGACCATGGGGATGAGGAAGGTGCCGTAACCGTTGACAACGTAACTGTTGGCGGTCTCGGCCGAATGGCCTTTCGTAAAAGCGTTGCCGGAAAGGGCCAGGGTAGAAAGGTCTACAGTTCCCAGATTCCGAGCCGACATGGCCCCCGCCATCGTGGTGGCCTTGGTGCCCAGAGACAGCACGCCATCCTGAAGGGCATTCTGCGAAAGGGTAATCTCCACAGGATTGGCGTTTCCGTCGCCCTCATAGGCCGATAACGTAAGATAGTCCCGGCCATACGCATCTTTCAGGGGCATCGTGCTCCAGGAAGGGTCTACCGCATCCCCTTCGGAAGGGGCCGAAGGGGCAAAATAGGCCTTCCAGGGCGCCGGACCGGAGGCGCGCAGGCCGCCGGTGCGCCGGAGGTTGACACTGACACTGCGGCTTTGATTCTCCAACACCGAAGCGCCGCTGACCACGAAATCGTCCAGGGGGTCCATCTCGAAAAGAAGGGCGTCCGCGTCCTTGAAAATGGAATAAACGACTATCTTGCCGGGAGCCCACACCTCGCCATCCATCAGGGCATTGACCGTCCGGGTATCCATACCGTCCGTGACGGTTGCCGTGATGCGTGCACCTGCGGGCAAAACCTGCGGCAGCAGGAGCAGCGTCAGCTCATCCAGCGAAGGGTTAGTGAGGGTGTAGGTAGCGGTCTCCTCCTCGTCGGCCTCCCAGGCAAGGGTTCCCAGTTTGAGGGCTCCTTTGCAGTAAACACCGGTAACCGTTATCTCACTGACAACCAAATTATTGCTGGCCTTGAAACGCACGCCGGTAAGGGCATGGCAAAAGGTGATGGGTACATCGATGGCCGTGACCGGCGGGTTGCCTTCTCGCTCGGCCGAAGAGGCGGCATCGGCCACCAGAAGGTCTATCTGCTTGTCAGGGTCCGGATCCACGGCAAAGCTCAGGCTGGGCGCTGCGCCGGAAGCGGCCGTCACCGAAACGCCGGAGGCGCCATAAGGGGCATAGGCGAAGTAGCGCACATAGCCCTCACCGGGCCAGAGCATGCGCTGAACGGGCACCCATTTGCCGGACGCTCCGCTGCGGGAAGCGTCATGGTCGGCCCTCGTTACGGCGGGGGAAGAGTGCAGCGTCCAGGCCGATTCCGCCGCAGCGGAAGTGTCATACTTATAGGCACTTATCCCCAGGGAAATATCTGTGGGAAGGGTGGTTCCGGCAAAGATGCCGGCCTTGGTGTCCTGCGAAGACATGCTTGCGGTGAAGGAGAGCTCTTTTTCCTCAACAGGCTCCCACTGCTCCCGCTGGCAGGATACCAGCAGCAGAAGAAGGAGGGGAAAGAGATATGATGTGGCGGTATGTTTCATCATGGTTTATTCTTCTCGGGTGGGACGGATGGAGTGTTCTCCGGCTTTGTGAGGGACTGCCACCCGGTAGGTCACCAGCTTGCCCATTTTCCACTCGTGGCCGGAAAGGTCGGCCTCCACGGTGTCCCCGTCTACGGTAAGGGTGAGCTTGGCGCCGGCGGGGAGCCACTGGGGAAGCATCATGAAAACGCCGGCATTCTGGTCAAAACTCCCGTTCTGGGTGAAAGAGGGCGTAGTCTTGCTCTTTTCAAGGCCGCTCCACTCCCGGGTAAGAAGGTTCAGCGAAGCGCGGTCATATACGCCGCTGAGGGTGGCGGAAGTAAGGTTGACACCGTCATCGGCCGCCAGGCGGATGCCGGTAAGGACGTGGGAAAAACTAAGGCCGATGTCCGTCTTGTCATCTACCCCGCGGGCGGCGGTGGAGGCCAGCATAAGGTCGGGCTGGGACGTCACCGACGCGGGTACCGTATAGCTGAGCGTGGGGGCCGTTCCGTCGGCAATGCTGCCCAGGGTAACGCCGCTGCCGATGGCGCCGTAAGGGGCCAGGGCGAACCAGCGGGTGAACCAGGAGGCGGCCCGCTTGGAACTGTTGTAGGGCACGGAGGTAATCCATTTTCCGCCGCTGTAGCTGGCCTGCACGGCACCGGAGGCGCTGCCGTCGTCCACCTTCCAGGCCGAAACGGCAGCATCGGCGGCGCTCAGGTTGTAGGCCCAGACGGCGATGGGGGTTCCGCCAAGGGGCGTAGCGTCGGCCGAGGCGTACAAGGCCGAGGCCTTGGTGGCGCCTTCGCGCACGGGAAGCCACTGCTCCATGGCCAGGACGCGGCCATCGGCCAGATTTACACTTTCTGCGCCGGTGCTTTTTGTCTCCAGGTCCGGAATGGTCTCCGACACGGCGAAAACCGCCCTTCCGCCACCGCCCTGCTCCGGCAGAGGCTCCTGCCGGCAGGAGGAAAGCAGCAGGCCCAAGCCCAGGCTAACAACGGTTACGTATGTAGGTTGAATCTTCATTATATTTTGTCAAACTCGCCTTTGTTCCAATCCAAATTCAGGGTTTCCCACGCGGTTTCCCAATAGCGGCCACCGGCCGATGAATAGCTTCCTATACAGGTATTGCCGTAACCATAAGCGGAGCAGCCATAACCACCGACGCTATTGTAATAACCCGTCACATAACAGCTGTTCGCCGCGTTTCCCCACACGCCAAGCGTATTGCCCACGCCAAATACGCGATTATTTTCGCCATGGCTGGTCATTTCATTCTCGTCGCCGATGATAAAGTTGCCCGCCCCGATGACCAGATTATCGTAACCGGTGCATACGTTGCCTGTGCCGGCAACGGTGTTTCCGGTGCCCTGGCAAAGATTGCCGCTGCCAATGACCACGCTGTAGTCCAATTCCTTGGTGCCGGCCTGGGCACCCTGACTAATCCGGAGGTAACAGACGTTTCCGGAATAGTCGTACTGCTCAAATTTAACCAGCACAGACCTTTCTGTTCCGGAAGCGGCAGCCTGGACAGAGAACGAGACAACGTCCCAGTCGGCGTTTGCCGGCGTTCCCAGATTGAAGACGGATCCGTATCCGCTGCTGCGGGACACCGAGAGCCAGGAAGGCGCTGTGGCGCTCCAGTTGGCCAGGTCTTCGCAATAACCGCAGATGCGCCAGGCAAGAATGGGCTCTGTTGCCGTGGTTGAGCCTCCGCGGGTAAGTTTGGATTCTCCCCCTACTACCGAATAGCAGCTGCTGCAAACATAGAAATTGCCCGAGCCTCCGGCCGATGAAAACACCGCCTGGTCAAGGCCTGCCACCAGAAGGCCGGTAGCAGAGGAACCGCTCACCGGAACCACCTCTTCAAAGTCTTCCAGATTACCCCCGTCAACCGTCTCAAATTCAATCATTTCCACGGGAGACACCACCACATCCGGCATTTCATCCTCAAGGTCGGAGGCCTCCACGGTGAAGGTCCAGGGCTCAATTTGCTTGGGAAGGGTAAGGCCGTCAATATTAATCTTCCTTCCGGCGGGGAACTCTACCCAGGCCGACTGCTGTGCATCCATCAGTTTCAGGGAACGGGATAGTTCCGGGCCGATGAAACGGACAGAAAGGCCGTCCAGCACTGCCGGATTGCCTGAAGGGCCCTGGGGATAGGCAAAAACGCTAAGGGTTACTTTCTTGTTACGGCTTACCACAATGCCATCCGGCAGGGAGAAAGTGATGACGTCGTTGCTTCCGGCGCTGCGCGCAGGAATTTCACTGTAGGCAACGCTCATCCGGTCCAGGTGGCTCCGGTCTACAGGGCCGCTCACCGTGACAGTGGCTTTGAAATTGCCCTGCAGGGCACAGGTCTCCGAAGAGAGCTGGAACTGGGTAAGGGCTATTTCTTCGGCCTCCTGCCCCGTTACCGACAGCTGGAAGGTGGTAATCATGGGAGAGAAGTAGAGGGAGACCTCGTTTCCGGCCGCTACCTGCTGCCCAGCCCACATCCAGGCCAGCTGCATATCGGGGTAAATAAAGGTATGCTCCACGCCGGCGCTGGTACTTACGGCAGGGGTTCCGCTATAGGTCTGCGCCTTGGGAAGCGTGGCAGTGATAACATTGTCGGAAATGGACGCAGTGGCGGGATACACCCCGTAAAAATAGTGCGTCCCGGTACCCCACTGGAGACCGTTGCTTTTTTCCGTGAGATTCTGGAGGGTGGATACGGAATACTCGTTATCCGGAGTGCCGTTGGAGGCTATCTTGTAATCGGCCTTCTTGAGCCCGTCGGCCTGGGGAGAGGTTAAACTCACCCGGTCCCCGGCCACCCAGTTGATGCGCTCCTTCTGCCCGCTGGCCACAGCGCCGCCGGCGTACTGCGTCTTGGTGACGGCAGAAGCACGGGAGAAGGCCTTGAATTTGACGGGAGTGCCTTCAGAGGGATGGGGGTCTTTTTGACACGAGACCAGGCCCGGCAACACGGCCAGGCAAAGGGTCAGGATATGAAGGACAGGCTTCATGCTTTATTCCCAAACATGATTAAAAGACTGATCGTTTAAGGGCGAGTAAACGAAATGTGTAAAGTATGGACATCCGTTCAAACCTTGTAACTGATTGAGAATCTTTGAATTTGGGAATATTTTGAGGGCCGTGCTGAAAAGAACGAAATGTGACGGGGGCTTTACAAAAGCTTTACATCCGGGCCCCTTTTGAACGGCCCTTTTAAACACTTTTTAGACGGTTTCTTTACATAGGCCTTACGTCGGGCCGCAAGAATGGTTAAAACCCGCCTGGGAGCCTTTATAATTGGCTTCTGGGCGGGTTCTTTATATGCTGTTCAAATGCTGTTTGGCCGGTTCTCAAACAGGATGTCCTGAGCTGGACATTCTCAGTTCCCAATGGCTCCCTCCCCCAAGGTTAGGGTGTCGTTTAGGGTGTCGTTTAGGGTGTCACCTTTGTGAGCATCGAAAAACGAAATGTGCACGTTAGGGTGTCATTTAGGGTGTCATTTTTTAGAAATAATAAGCCCTTGAGGGGGGGGGCAACTTGCAGGGAAAGTGCCGAAAAAGCAGAAAAAACAAGGGGAAGCATACCTAAAATGACATGTATTTCCCCTAAAAAATGAGGCTAAAAGTCTATCAGAACGACCTTTAGCCTCGTGGAATATCAAAAAAAGTGTGTGGCGGGTTTTCCCCGCTACTTATGGATGATTGGAATCGGCCCATTGGAGTATTCTTTAAGGACACAGCCCAGGACCAGATCTATGTGGCGAATAGAAGCTTTAGGAATGCGGATTGGGGCGTGGATCTGACGGCCATCCGGATAGGTCTCACGGTTTGAGGAATATGCCATGATGCAGTCCCCGTCATCTTGGAGTTGCTTTGTGATCCGGAATTCCGACGTCTCAATTACGTAATTCCGCCCATTGATTAAGAGGCTTGTATCTTCTACCCTCTTTAGGGCCAATATTGAGCCACTGGGATACTCTATCATGGAATCCCCATAATGGCGGATTGCTGCAGTGGCGCCAGGGAACCAGTCGCCGGCATCAATCCATTCTGCAACACGGCCGACGGGGGTATTAGTGTCGGCGACGATGTCTTGATGGCCTCCGATGGACTCTGCGTCATAAAGTGGAATCTTCTTTCTTCCCCCTTCTTTTAACATGTCGCCTTCCCCAGTCATTATCCACTCTTCTGAATACTTTGGGTATCGCTTTAGGAGGGCGTCCACCCATTGTTTGAGGACAACTGGATCCCCGGGATTTTTCTGTGCATTTTCATAAATAGAAGGGAAAAGAAAACTCAGCATCCCCCCGGTCCCCTTTGCAAACTCTTTTTGCGTTATGCCCTCTTTAAAGAGAATTTGGTTTATTCGTTCATACGGGCCATTAAGCATCCGCCCTTCACCTGTTAAGAGCCAACCCGTATTTAGCTCTGGAAAATTAAGAGATATTTTCTTAACCTTATCGGGCTGGATTGAAACACTAATATTGCTCACATAGCGCTTCGATAGCCCGCAGATTTCTTCAAAGCGGTTCTTACTGAGCCCCAAATACTCGATAAATTTTATGAGCCTATCTTTTACGGTTTCTTCCATAAAAACTTGCAATAAGAAAAAATTTCTCGAAATTTTCTCGCTATTAAGAAAATTTCTCTTATATTTGCAGTCGGGTAACGCATTACCACCCCACAAAGGTACGGAAAAAGTGCGAAATGCCAAGAAAATAAACCAATTGATATACGTATGAGATCTTACATCAAATTATCCGAGAACCTAAGAGCACAAATCTGCAAGAGGTTCAAAGTCACCAGAAAAACAGTTTGGCAGGCATGCGCCGGACTGTCCAATTCGGACCTTTCCCGCAAGATCCGGCAGTATGCCCTTTCTAATGGTGGACAATGGGTGAAGGAAATTGCGTTTATCCCTGAATGCCGCACACGCTATTCTGCTGATGGAAGCTGGATCCAGGAATTCGCTAATGGGGTCGAAGTCCTTTTCACCGGCAGCAAGGCCGTCATCCGTCTGGCGGGGAAGGAGATTGATTCTTACGAGAATGTGACCCTCAAGACATGGGGCAATGTTCTCTGCCAAGCCCAGGCGGTTGCCGAAGGGCAATTTGAAGCGATGGTCCGCCAATAACTGATGCAACGGGCCAGGCATCCCTGCTTGTTCATAGTTGATAGAATTAAGGATAAGGCCCAAGGGGAAGGTAGCTCAGCGGATAGAGCGCTTGCAAGGTGGGTTATCACCGATGGACAATAACCTGTCCGAGAGCAAGAGGTCGCCGGTTCGAATCCGGCCCTTCCCCCAAGAAATATGATATGGAATATTTAGGGAACATAATA
>JAGBJY010000012.1 GCA_017934185.1 Bacteroidales bacterium
AAAGACGGGCCTGTGATGCGCAGGCACATGCTGCCACAAGGCGTTCCAACCCATATTTCTTTTCCAATGACATGATGCCACGGCACACGCGGAAGGCAAGCGGAGGGTACTTCTTCTGGGCTGCTACTTCTTTGAGATATATCAGGAGGATGTTGTCAACGGTGGCCGCTCTCTGGAAGATCTCGTCCAGGTCTTTCTCGTAGCTTCCGTGCCGTCCGGGAAGATTGTGCGACGGCTTTTGGGTATAACCGTACGGTGTATCATCCCGGTGATGGGTGGTGACGAGCTTCAACCCGCAGAAGATTTCCAGCGTATCAGCGTCATAGATGATGTCCACACGCTTGCCAATATACTCCTTCGGTACGCTGTAATGATGCTTGTTCAGCGTCACGTAACTGTTACGCATCACCGTGACGGTCTTTCTCGCTTTCAGTTGATAACGGACTGCAGGGAGAGGCTGGAGATACTCGGCTTCAACCTCCTCGAACAGCTCCCGACGCGATTGCTTCCGGCCAGTCAACTTTCTGTTGTTGAACGCTTCAAGCGATTCCCAGATAGCGTTATTCAGCGATGCCAGGTCATGGAAAGTCTGCCCTTCAATGTCTGTGTAGACGGAGCGATACATCAACTTCACGGCATTCTCAACGAGTGCCTTGTCTTTGGGGTGGCGGACACGAGCCGGATATACGGCACAGTTATAGAACTCCGCGAACGAGGCGAACTCCTCATTGATGATGGGTTCGTTGCGGTCGCTCTTTGTTACCGCAGACTTGAGATTGTCCGGAACGATGGCCATGGGTACGCCTCCGAAGAAGTGGAATGCGTTCTCGCATGCAAGAATGAGGTCCTCCTTCTTCTGTGACCAGACGGCCTCACAATAAGTGAGGTGGCTACAGGGAAGGACCGCTACGAAGACTTCCACAGAGGTAACCTCTCCCGTAATAGCATCCGCGACTTCCAGTTTATCCCCGGCAAAGTCCACATACATCTGATCTCCGGCAAGGTGCTCTACATGGCCAATGGCCTTTGTCTGCAACCGATACCTGCGTATCAGGGTCTCAAACTGTGCCCGTTTGTATCCTTCTGGGTACTGGCGGACATACTCTTCATAGAGAGACTTGACAGTTACTCCTTTGCGGCTCAGACGTTTAGCATAGTCCGGCAGCAGCGCCTCCAGTTCTGCCCGCCGCGGCGAAGGCTTATAGCCTCGCGGCTGGCTGATGCAGAACATCTCCTGCAGGTGCTCCTCGGACATGGCCAGCAATCTTTCCGGAGAAAGGCCGCTCTCTTGGTAACGGCGCACATACTTGCGCACAGTGTTTCGGGATATGTGAAAAGCACTACTGATGCTTTTTATCCCCATCCCCATTGCATGGCAACGGAGAATGTTTTTTACCTTTGTCATGTTTTCTTGTAGTTTTAGTTTTCCCGCCGGCCAGGACGGAAACCAAAACTACAAAAAAAATCCCCTGCTGGAACAACTCCGGCAGGGGTCATTTTATTTTCAGCACAAGGGGTCAAGCGAAAAACAGCGCAAGGGGTCACACCACGGCGGTGCAGGGGGTCACGCGCGCGCGGCTTTTCCATCTATGTCTATTTGCTGACTGCTCTCTTTGTCCTGTACATGGTTTTTGCCGTGAGGCAATACGGGCGCTGGTTGCGGGACAACTATGCCGACCTGGAGCACAAGGAAATCAAGGTGAGTCTGTTGGTCCTGACGGCATTCCTGTTGTTTTTAGTCCTTTATGCCATCACTGAATATGGCCGGGTTGCCGCTTATCTGATGCAAGTGGACACGCTTGTGGTCATCGGCCTGCTGCTCTGGCGTGTGGAAACGCTGCAGGTGTTGAGCGAAAGCCCTGCGCCGCAGGCCGGAAAGGCCGAAGATGCGCAAAGGGCATTACCTCCGAAGACAGTTCCCACCAAGATTGGCGTCCTTCTGAAGAAGCATTGCGAGGACAGTCAGCTTTATTTGCAGAACGATCTTACGCTGGCTCAGCTTGCCAACGCCATCGGCACCAACAGGACTTATCTGAGTCAGCACTTCGCCCAGCAGGGCATTACCTATAACGCCTACATTAACGGGCTCCGGATCCACCACTTCGTCCACCTCTACGAGAAGGCGGTTGCCGACGGGCGTAAATTCACCGCCCAACAACTGGCGTTCGAGAGCGGTTTCCACAGCTATAGCACCTTCATCGCCACGTTCAAACAGAGCATGGGAACCACCGTGACGGCGTGGACGCACAGCAAAGAGAAGTAGCTTTTCCCGCCCTTGACTTTCAGAATTTACAAAAATAGTTTCAGAATATGCAAAAAGTGGGGTTCCGGCGGTGCCGGAGCCCGAAGGACTGTTGTGCAGGTGAGGGGTAATCGCTAAATTCGCTGTTTAAAACAACGATGGCAGTGACCGTATTCTGTTCACATACGCTTTATCCTTCACGAGCCCTTCCCAATTACGGGGGGGGTACAATCGCCTTGTAATCAAACGGTTACATATTACACCCTGAGGGGAACGCAGTGCGTGACCCCGGTTTTGTCGTTGTCTGGAGCTGAATCAATCACAAATCACCAATCATTTATATGAAGAAAACGACGAGACTATTAACATTTATCGCCTTTTTGAGTTTATCCTCCGTCGCTTGGGGCCAGAAGGAAAGTGGCGGGCCTTGGACACCGGTGGATAATCCCTGGTATGCGGGCGTCGGAGTCGGAACGTCTTTCGGACAAGCCACCTTCTCCAGCATCACCGAAGATGGTGTCCGGAGCTGGGGATTGCAGGGGGGCGTATCCGGGGGATACAAATTCAACCGTCTCATCTCCCTGGAAGCGGGCTTCCAGTATGGCCGGCAAAGCCAGTTCAACCTGGATTGCTGCCCCTATTGGCTCGCTACGGACGGCCAGTGGAAAGCCACGCAGGTCCTGGACAAGGACGGCTGGTACTTTGAGGACCTCACGGTCCCTACCCGCTGGTTCAAGATTGCGCTCCAGGCCAACTTCAACCTGCTGTCGTTCATCAAGGGCAACAACCACTGGTTCCTGGACCTGTCCCCGCAAATCTCTGCGGTGAACACCAAGTCCACCTGGCAGGGGAACCTTTCCCATGGCCAGGGGTATCATGAGGAGGTGCAGGCGGCCAACTGGCACCTGGGCCTTGGCGGCCAGCTGGGCTTTGCGTATGCCTTCAACGACCTGGTGAAGCTGGGCCTCTACGGCGGCGTTACCGCCCTCACCGGCAAGCGCTTTGACATGATTCCCAACAAGGCGCACAAGACAAACCTTATCTGGGATACCGGTCTCAAGCTCACGTTCTCCTTTGGGAAGAACAAGAAGAGAGAGGCTGCTGCTCTTGCCGCCGCCGAGGCCGAGGCCGCTGCAGAAGCAGCCCGCTTAGCCGCCGAACAGGCCGCCAGGGAAAAAGCAACCCGTGAAGCTGAAGAGGAAGCCGCGCAGGAAAAGGCTGCTCAGGAAGCCGCCGCCAGGGCCGCTCGGGAGAAGGCCGAGCGCGAAGCCGCGGAAGCTGCCGCTGCCGCGGAGGCCGCCAAATACTATCACGGCACCTTTGAGAACATTTACTTTGCCGACAACAGCATCAAGCTGGGAGCAGAGACCGCAAAACTGGACGAGGTTGCCCGTATCCTGGAACAATACCCCAACACTGTGGTAGCCCTATACGGCTATGCCTCCAAGACCGGCGAAGAATCCTACAACCAGCGCTTGACCGACAAACGCGTGGAGAAGGTAAAGAACTATCTGCTGGAGAAGGGTGTGGATGCCGCCCGCATCACGCCCATTGAAGGCAAGGGCGTGGACCATAACGCCAAATGGAACAAGGATGCCCGCCGCGTGGAAATTGTCGTCGTAGAAAAGTAAACGCATTATGAAACAGACCTGCATACTTTTAATGGCGGCAGTTGCGCTCTCTTTTGGCGCCTGTACGCACAAAACACATTTTGAGGTGGACATGCCGCAGGACGAGCAGACGGACAAGTATCCCGCACCTGACGGCCTGGGCTATTTGGGCAACGACCTCTCCTGGGAGGACATTGCCGATGTCATGAGTGACATTTCCCACATCCGTTTCACGGTGACCGGCACAAACGGCGTCAAGGAAACCCACGAGTTCACCAACCCCACAGAGGCCAGCGAATGGATGCTGCCCCTTCCGGTCGGAGAATATGACGTCCTTGTCGCCGCCAATATGGATGCATCCAACGGCTTTGAACTCTCGGAAACGGTTCCCACCAAAGCCGCGCACAGCCTGCCGGCCACCTATACCAAGCTCACCGACGCGTCGTCCAACCCGCATCAGGCGTGGAACGGCATTGCCCATGTGAAGGTGGAGAATGACAAGATGGCCACGGTGCACCTGGATCTGGACCGTCTCCTGGCCCTTTTTACGCTCAGAATCAAGAACGTTCCTGAGGGCACCACCATCGACGTGAGCATGCGCAACGCAGCCAGCTACGTCACCCTCACCGACGAGCGCACGGCCAGCCACTGGGGCCTCCCCAGCGAGGAAATCAGTGACGATATCACCCTGGGCCAGCTCAACGCCGCCAACGCCTTGTCGGCCATTGACGAGTTCAAGGTGTTCCCCACGGCCACCGGTCTGGAGGAGACCATCATTTTCTTCC
>JAGBJY010000013.1 GCA_017934185.1 Bacteroidales bacterium
GAAAGGTGGTTGTTTATCCCGACGTGGATGCCTACGACTACTGGTGCGAGCAATTAGCGGGGTATCCTAATATCAAAGTCAGTGACCTACTACAGAGGGTTAAGGGGCCAGGGGATGAGAAGATGGATTTGGCAGATTGGCTAGCACCGGGCTAGTCTTTCTTGTCTCCGGCATTGCGCTGGTCATCCTATCATCGACCCTGGTCACTTTGACATCCGGAAAGATGCCGGTGTTTATGCTCGCAGAGCCGGTGATTCTTGTGATATCACTTGTTTTGTTTGTGCTTTGTCTTTTCAGGGCCCGAAAGAACTTGATTGCTAAGAATTATTTCATTTTCAGGTGGTCTCCGATAAAGAGGTTGATTGCCGTCTTGAGTCTCTTCCCCTGCAGAAAGGGCAGATTCACATGATAGGCCGACGGCCAGATGCATAGGGCTTTTGCGGCCTGAATGTGGGCGATACGGTCCATCTTCTCCCGCAGTTCGGCTGAGCCCCAGCGCTCCCCGAAATAATGTCTCTCAAAAGACTCATAATAGCGGCGCAGCGTCTTACGATCTACATGGAAAACATGCCTGAGAAGTGGATTTTGCCCCAGATGGCTCATATGCTCCATAATGCAGAAATCCAGCAGCGGGTCTCCGTAACCAAAGTCGCCCAAGTCTATCCAATACACCTTACCCTCAGCCGTAATGATGTTGCAGGGGTTCAGGTCCCCGTGCAGACAGGTAGTAGCCGGCTCCAGCTCATCGATGTAGCCTAACACGCTTGCCTTGATATCCTCCGG
Source organism: Bacteroidales bacterium (assembly GCA_017934185.1). Classification (GTDB taxonomy): domain Bacteria; phylum Bacteroidota; class Bacteroidia; order Bacteroidales; family UBA932; genus Cryptobacteroides. The sequence goes on from JAGBJY010000013.1 coordinate 784, forward strand.
GATGGTTTTGTTCGCGGCAATCATAGCCCGCGTACTCCGGGCCATATCGTCAAAGACTTCCGTATTGCAGGGCGTTGCATGCAAGGTCTTGGCATAGTCTGCCGTAATTCCCGAGAGCTCTTCCAGCCGCTCGGGGTGATCGGCAAGGATTCTGCCGAAGGACTCCTTCCCCCGAATGCGCTGGACAATCATGCCGTAGCGCTCGCCGTCGGTGACAAACTCATAAGGCTCGGCAGAGGGAATGCCCATGTCGTACACGGCCTTGGAGCGCCGGAATTCTTCCTGCGCCTTCTGGGCCGAAACACTGGTCTTGTTGAGCTTGAGTATTACAGAGTCGTCCGTTTTGTTGTAGAATGACTCTCCGAATCCTCCGCCTCCGAAAGACTCCCATTCATTCAGGTTGATATGCTTTGCTTCCATTTCTGTCATCATCTACTTTACAATTCTTTCTTTCCGGAAAGCATCAGCCGCTTGGCGAGGCTTGTTTTGGGAGCCGTGATTTCAGAGGTCTTCACTGTCTGCTGCTCTCCTTCCACGTTGAACTGGAGGGTAGCACCGTCGGAACGTACATCAATTGTGACCGGAGAGCCCATAATCATCGGCAGGTTTACGTCACCATGGCCGGCAGGGAAACCGCATAGCACGGGGATGTTGTATTTCACAAGGTATTGGCGGAGCATTTCTTCACAATTCTCGAAGGTAAACTCCGTGCCGCAGTCGGTGAATTCTCCCAGAATAACGCCTTTGCAGCGGTCCAGGACACCGTTCATCGCCAGGATGTTGAACTGGCGGTCGATGTTGTGCATGGATTCCTCTACCTCTTCGATAAAGAGGATGATGTCCTTGCCCAGGGTGGCATCGGCCTGCGTGCCCAGGTTGGGGGCGAAGGTGCAGATGTTGCCGCCAACGAGGATACCGCTGGCTTTGCCTGTGATGTTCTGCGGATGGGCGGGGACTTCATATTTGGGCACTTTGCCCAGCAGGATGTCCCTCATAAGAGTGCTGGTCTTGTCCGTGCCTCCGGCGGCCAGGAAGGAACTCATGGTGCCATGGATGCTCATCACCCCGGCGCGCGTCCAGAGGCCGTGGAGCGTTGTGATATCGCTGAAGCCGACAATCCATTTGGGATGCGCTGAAAGCTCAGACAATTGTATTTCATCTATCAGCTGGATGGTGCCGTATCCTCCCCGGTTGCAGATGATGGCTTTGATGGAAGGGTCGTTCAGTGCCCAGCGGATATCGCTGACGCGTTCGCCGACAGTCCCTGCATAACGGCCGTCAACAACCTTTCCCACATTGGGACCCACGACGGGCTCCAACCCCCAGCCTCGCAGGACCTCGGCCGTTTTCTCTACGTTCTCCATCGGAGTGAAATAGGACGGGGAAATGAGGGCCACCTTATCTCCCGCCTTGAGGAAGTCAGGCTGTTTACAGCTCAACTTAACAGAGCTGTCAGGTGATGGGATGGGGTCATCTTTGGTACAGGCTACCGTAAAAGAAGACAGGATAAGCCCGAGAAGTAATAATTTACTGTGTTTCATTGTCATCTGTTGTAGAAGTTTTTTACCAATCTGGTGATGTGCATCTTGAAAAATAGCTTCTCCAGGAAGGTGGGCCTGACGAATATGGTGCGGAGTATGATATCCAGCGCGGCATATTTCCCGGCCAGGTGGTCAAACTCGGCGTGGTCTTTCTTCCCCGTATAAGCAGCGGCAAAGGCATCCCAGAAGCGGTGAAGCTGGTCTTCCTCCATATGGAAGAGCTCACGTGCCTGTTTCATGGTCGAATAGACCATGCATACCAGGTACAGATGGCCGATGTCGAACATCGGGTCTCCGTGGGCAAAACGGTCCAGGTCTATCCAATAGCATTTGTCGCCCGCCTGAATCAGGTTCCCCATCTGGAAGTCGCCATGGACGCAGTGGTCGCTGTCCTGAATGGTTTCGGCAAAGGCGCGGATTTTCAGGCGTGTTTTTTTACTGATGAAGGTGGCACCGTCCAGCGCCTGCATCATCTGCTGCCGGCGGCTGGGGAAAAAGTCGGTCTTGCAGGGCGTTGCAAAAAGCTGCTTGCCTTTGTCGCACAGCAGCTGCGCCATTTCCTCTATATTCTCCGGATGGTCGTGGCATATACGGGACAGGGATTGCTTGCCCACGATGCGCTCCGAGATCGTAGCATAGGCATCTCCGACGCGCACCATATCCTGCATCCGCGGGACCGGGATTCCCAGACTGCCCACAGCCTTGGAGACTTCATACTCTTTCCTTACGGCTTCCAGCGTACTCAGGCGGGCGCTATTCACTTTCAGGATAACGTCAGGCCGGGTGGAATTGATATAGGTTTTTCCATTGCCTCCTTCGCCCACCTGTTGCCACTGGGAGAGGTCAATTTGAAGATATTGTTGTTCTGCCATTATTTCAGATACTTGTTTCGTAATTGCTCCTGCTCCCGTGCAGTGAAGCCCAAGGCTTTTTCCAGATAGGCACTCAGGCTTCCATACTGCGCATCAATCAGGTCCAGGGTGCGCTCAAAGTTCTCTACGCTCACGCCCACCATGGCGCGGATGAAGGCGAGTTCCGCCTCGGAGCCGCCCATTTCCCTGATTCGGGCCGATAAAGTCTCCACATAAGGCGCGTAAAAGATATTGGACTGGTTGAAATCTTCCAAGATGGTCTTCCTGTCGGCACCCAGCGCCGCGAGGACAAAAGCGGTGCCCCAGCCGGCGCGGTCTTTCCCCTGTGAGCAGTGCCAGAGGACACTTCCTTTGGAGTTCAAAACGCCCCTCAGGAATGCTCCATAGCGCTTCTGCGAGAGGGTATCCGTTACGATGGCGGGATAAAGATTCTTTGCCAGCTGCTGCGCCCTGGAATCAAAGGCGTATCGGGTGAGCGCTTCCACGAAATCCGCCGCTTTCACCTGGGTGGTATCTGCTCTTCCGGAGGAAAATCCGTCTATGAAAGCCTGCGGAAGCGTGGAAAGGCGGGTAATGGTGACGCCCTCGATGATTCGGTCAGGGTCGGCCTGGGCCTCGGCATCGAAACGAAAATCATACACATCGCTAAGATGAAAACGGTCTTTGAGGATGGCCACATCCTGGTCGCTTGCCTTGGAGAGGTTTCCGGAGCGGACCAGCATTCCATGGCGGATACTGCGCCCGTCCGGCATCACCAAACCACCCAGTTCACGGCCGTTCTCGATCCCTTCAAAAGGGAGGGTTCTTTCGATGGGCTTTTTAGCACAAGAAGATAGCATTATCAAGAATAACAGGAGTTTACAGGCTGTTTTCATAATTCTACAGATAGCGGCGTACAAGGCCGATGACAGCATCGGAAGGAACGGCGAGGCCGTCATGCAGTTTGCCGATGACAAAGAGAAGCTTCAGCGCAAAATACGGGTACAACGCCCGTTCCTTTTCCATTAATTCCCCTTCGTCAGTAATCCCGTAATAGGCCTTGGCAAACAACGCCCAGTGTTTCTTGAGCACGTCCGGAGTAAGATGAAAAATGTTGTCGGCCCGCTGCTCGTTCATGAAGTTGGCCGAATAGAAGAGCATACAGAGGTCCCACTCCGGGGCGCCAAAGGCAAAGTCGCCCACGTCAATCCAGAGGGTACGTTCCCCATCCGTGATGATGTTGCCGATATGGAGGTCTCCGTGCAGGCAGGTGGTGGTGTCCGGGATGGTATCAAGGCGCTGCAGCGCTTTTTCGCGCACGTCTTCAGGTAACCTCTGGTAACGGAGAATTTGGGTACGCACCAGATCTTTCATGGCCGGAAGCCGGGTGGTGTCAGCGGGAGTGTTATGGAGTTGCTTTGCCAGCTGGGCGAAGCGCAGGGAAAGCGGTTCCAGTTGCGCGGGTTCCTGGGAGATAATCCTGGTGAAAGAGCGCTTGTTCGGAATAAGCTCATATTCCGCCCCGAAGCGGGTGCCGTCCGTAACAAGACGAATGGGCTCCGGCGTGGGAATCCCCATCTCAAACACTGTCTTGTTAACCAGGAATTCTCGCTCGGCAGTCTGGGCGCCAACACCGGGCATGAAGAGCTTTGCCAATGTCTTTCCGTCCTTGTGGTTGTAAGAGAGGGCGGTTCCGCCTTCTCCCGTCTGGAAGTAATCTTCCAGGTTGATGTGTTCGTATTTTTCCATCACTATTTTACCGGGAAAGTGAAATAGGTGTCCGGGAAAGGCTCGTCTTTGAGGGTGAAGTGCCACCATTCGGTATCCAGGGGCTTGAAGCCGTGGGAGAGCATGGCGCGGCGGAGTATCATGCGGTTGTGGAACTGCTCCGGGGTGATGCTGCGGCCGGCAGGGCTTTTGCTGTTGTCGCCTGTGTATTCACCGGTGTCAGGATTTCCTTCTTCTTTCATGTGTGCTATGTGTATTATTCTGTTACTAACCGCTTGGAACGGGCAAATATACAAAAAATGATAGTTTTGGAAAAGAATTGGGGGGAATTAATGCCATCGCAGGGCGGGCGGGAATTGCAGAAACAGACACTTACGTTGCCGCAGGTGTCTGTTTTCGTTCGTTAATCTGCAAGTTTATCAATAGGCGAAGCAGGCGCGGACGGACATAAGGTTACCCTTTGGATCGGTCTTAATGGTGCCATCTTTATCTAAATATATAGCATAATCCTTGTCGATTTCCGTACTTGTCCAATAATAATATTCCGGCCACCACGACGTCCAACCGCCAAGGGCTGTCCAGCAGTTTTTTATCTGAACCGACGAAGGCAGGAACCAATGGGAAGGGTCTGTGTCTGCAGTGCTGCCGCCGGAGGGAATTGAGGCAGAATGATTCCAGGCTTTATAAGCGGCCTGTTGAACTCTTTCGCCAGACTGCTGGAGTGTTTTCGTGTTGCTATAGCCGGAATCACTGGTGGCGCCAGTCTCCAAGTAAATACCCCAAGTCACATTAGCATCGTTCGTCGTGGCTAAGACGAGAATGCGGGAGCCAGGGACGGAGGTGTCGACATCCGCTGTGCTCAAATAGGAGATATAGCCGACGGGGTCTGTGACCGTGTTGTCAATGTCACCGTCAGCGTTCACCTGAAAACCAACGAACGACGTGCAGTCGGTACCTTGGTTAATCATCGTCTTGAGCGCAGATATAGTCGCCGCAGCTTCTACGACGGTAATGTCATAATATGCCGTCTTCGTCGGATAGGTGTAGTTGGCTCCGTCGGCAATGGTGGCTGTAATGCGCGTGGTGCCTGCAGACAAGACGTCCACCTCGCCGGTGGTGCTGTTGACCGTGGCTACGCTCTCATCGCCTGATGTGTAGGTCACTGTACCGTCGCCGGTATTGGTCGGGGCGCAGATGAAGTCTAAGCTATTCGTATTCTTCGACAGTGTGGCCGTTGCGTAACTGATGCTGGCCTCGGCCTTGGCGATGGTGTAGGTGCAAGAGGCGACCTCGCCGGCATAGGCTCCTTTCCCAGAGACGATGAGCGTGGCTTCACCTGCGTTGATGTTGTTATTTACAAACACGTCATAGTTAGAGGCATCAATATCCGCACCCGCAGATGTGCTGTGGACGGTGATATTGGCCGCATCCGGAACGATGGCGGAGCCGTTGTAGGTGTATGTACCGCTGACGCTGACCGTCCAGTCGCCGGGGGTGACATTCACCGTTCCTTCGCTGGTCCAGCCGGAAATTTCGGTGGTGGTGCCCACGGCACGAAGGTTTACAGTAATGTTGATGGTATAGAGTTTTCCGGCCTCGAATACCTTGTCGGTGACGGTGTAAGTGGCCGTGCCTTTGTCGGTGACGATGGAAAGCAGACCGCCATTGATGGTCTGGGCGGGAATGATGACGGAGCCATTGTTACTCATGGTAATGCTGGTGGCATCTCCACTGGCGGCTCCGACCTCACCCGTGGCCTGGTCAAAGGAGACGGTGGGCTTTACATTGAGGACGCTGAGGCTGTTGATACTGGCAACACCCTGCCCGGCGGTGATATTGACATTCAGCTTGGCCATCTTGTGCGAAAAGGCCAGATTCACGGCTGCAGCCTGCTTAGCCTGATTGGTGACGGAGGCAAACATAAGGTCGCTTGCCTTGTAGTCATCGTCATCTGTCTGGTCCGACGCCACGGTGAAAGAAGTCCCGGCCGATGCGGGATAGTAAGCCACAATGTCGATCTTCTGCGAACCAGCAGGATAATAGGGAGCAGGATCAGGTGCTTCCATGGCTCCGGCCGCACCGGTGGTAAAAGTATAGTCCGACCAAGTGCTTTCGCCGGTGTTGCTGATGCGCACTTTTACGCTCTCTCCCGAAGCGAACGCCCCCTCGTTCAGGTTCTGCGCAGCCTTGGTTTCAACGGCATCCACCGTGCTGTATGTCAGAGCAATGGGGGTGTCGCTGTACGCGGGAGTTTCGGGGATAATGTCCTCTATGTCCTCAATGTCCTCAATGTCCTCAATGGGTTTTTCTATCTGGGTGCAGGCTGCTAAAGCCACTGCAGCAACTGCAAAAAAGAAACGCTTTGTATTCATGATTTGTCCGTTTTTCGAGTTTACATGTAGATGTCGTCATTGGTAGTTCCTCCGTCCCCCCAATTGTTGATGGAGTTCCCTCCATTGACTGCGCTCTGGCAGACCACCCCTTCGATTTTCACCTCCACGACGGTGGTCGCAGGGGCTTCGTAAAGGTCTTTGTGTTTTGTTTCCATTTACTTATTTTGTCTGTTTAGATTCGGGTTGACGCATCGGCACAATATAAGCCGCGACACTTCTAAAAAAGCCCGCAATGCATTTATGTAAACTGCTGATTAAATGGCGGTTATCCCCCTCCCATAAATGCAGTAGAGTATCGGCAGAAAGGATATGAGAAGCGTAAATTGCACTACTGTCGCTTTAACCAAAGTACGAAGGTAAGGAATTTTGACAAGATTAGCAAGCCGTGTCGACCTGTTGCAACTGGAAGATCTCTTGACGGATTCAGATGAACATGCACATGTAGACCGGGATGAGGAAAAGGGCTTCTTCCTTCCGCAGGTCCTTGGTATACACCAGATAGCGCCTGTCCACCTGCGAGGCGAACTTGATGCAGAATTCGTCGATGGACTTGTGGGTTTTGTAGCCGGATGACTTGACCTCGACGGGGGCAATCTTGTGGCCGCGGGAGAGGATGAAATCTATCTCGTAATTGTGCTTTCCGCTGGGCGTGGGCCAGGTGTGGTAATAGAGTTTCTCGCCCCGGGCTCGGAGCATCTGGGCAACGACGTTCTCGTAGACATAGCCGAGGTCGGCGGCGAGTTTGTCGCTGAGGAGTTTCTGATAGATAATGTTTTCCGTGACGGCGTTGTCCCAGAAGGCCATGGTGACAAAGAGGCCCGTGTCCCCCACGTACATTTTATACTGGAGCATGTTCTTATGCTGGGAAAGGCCAACCGAAGGGTCGTTGGCATGGTAGGAGAAATTGACCGCCATGCTGTCTTCCATGTCTTGGATCAGTTCTTCCATTTCGTCATCGTCCTGGCTGCGGCCCAGGACACTGGTCACCTGATACCGGGATGCGTTGCCGGTAAGCTGGGAGGGCGCCGCCATGAAAAGGCGCGTAGCCCGACCGGTGGGGTCTATGCGGCGGAAGTCTTCGGCATAGAGTTCGACAATTTCCCGTTTCTTGGCGTCCACTTCGCTGAGGTTCTTGGTGTCCAGGTAGGCGTTCACGGCCTGGGGCATTCCGCCGACCAGCATATAAAGGCGGAAATCCCGCATCAGCTTGCGGCATACGGCATCCCCGACACCCTGATGGAGCTCGAAGGTGTCCTTCATCAGCGGGACCGTGACCTCATCTTCCAGCGCCCAGCGGAACTCTTCGTAGTCCATGGGGAACATGTCGATGCGGGTCTCCTCGCTGGGAATGACGATTCCCCGGACGTTTTTCTTGATGGAAAGGAGCGATCCGGTCTCGATATAATCGTAGCGGTGGTCCTGCACCAGATACTTGATGGCCTCACGCACCTTGGGGGCTTTCTGGATCTCGTCAAAGATGATGACGGACTTGCGCTCCTGCAGACGGACATTGTAGATGAACTGGAGTTGGAGGAAGAAGTAATCCCTGTCATTGATATGCGCTACGGCATCCCACAAGGCGTCCGGAGCATCCGCGAAGTCCACTTTGATGTAGGATGCATATTCCCGCTTGGCAAATTCCTCCGCGATGGTTGACTTTCCCACACGCCTTGCGCCCCTGATGAGCAGGGCCGTCCTCCCTTCCTTTGTCTGTTTCCACTCTGCGATTTTTTCGTAGATTTTGCGCTTGAAGATTCTTTCCGGATATTCCATATTCCTCAAAATTTTTTAACTGTCCCTGCACAAAAATAGCCAGTTTTGATGAAATCTCAAAGTTTATTAATAAAAACATGTATGGAATCTCAAAAAGTTACGACAATAGCTTGATATCGGCCATCATTATCCCTCCAACCAACACCAGCACCATGAGCAGCGGCGCGGCCGTTGGGGCCGCGTGTTCCCCTGAAAGGGGATGTCGGCGCCAGCTGACAGGGGTTGAGATGCCTGCGGTTGCGGAGAGAAGAGGGCTTGACCGCTCAAAAAAAGCACAGGAACGAGGGTCCTGTGCTTGGTTGAATAATAATTAGACCGGAATGCGTCAGAAGGCGAGGACGGAGCGGACATAGTAGTTAGTGCCGTCTGTCCAGTTCTTCGATTCGATTGCGTGCGCATAGCCGTAGTAGAAGCTCATGAACCAAGCCCAGCCGGTCTGATACTCCGTACTCGACCAGTAGCCTTTACTACCGATTAGACCAGTACCGCCTGCTGCGGTAATCTTCGGATTCACTTTATCTGCTTTGTAGGTGTCGCTACTTGACGTAGAGATAGCGGTGGACTTGCCTGTCAGCCCCTTGACAATCAACTGCCACTGGCCCATCGAGGGCAGGAACCAATCGCTGCAGCCCGTGGGCGCACTGGTGCCGTTGTTACTCCGGGCAGCAATGGCAGCGGTATGGGAGTGATCGCTGCAATTGGTGGTGACGCCAGTGCCGTTGCTGCCCACCAGCGTTTCCGTACAGGCAATACCGTTCAGATAACCTCGGGCGGTGGCAATGTCTGTGGTATGGCTGACACATGGACCGGTGCTGGCGTTGACCCAAAGGCACCCGGAACCATTGTTGGCATCGCTCATGGCAACGGCAAGACCGCGGTAGGTGGTGCCCGTCTCGACACTGCCTGCACTGCCCACAAAGGCGACGATAGCCACGGCGAAGCCACTAGGCAGGATGTCTTTGTCGGTGGCAGCATACGCCAGGCCATCGCTACCTATAATTTCGCCAACCACTGCCGATGCAAGGGTATGCCCGCAGACGCTACTCCAGCCACTGGGGATGCCGCTCACCCCTCTGTCCATTGGTCTTCAGTTCCGCTGGCGCGGAAGAACGTTCCCGTGGCGGCTACGCCGGAGAGCCATTGGTCGGTTTTGGGTGTAGTGATTCCCGACGTGGCGAGGCACCTCACGAAATTGAGATTCGTGCAGTCTTTGAACATGTATGAGTAGCATCCCTCAGTTAGCGTCACAGCAGGCAAATCAGGGGCCGCCGTCAGTGCGGAGCAGCCTTGGAACATACCGCCGTAGCAATACGCGTTAAGTGTCATGGCGGGCAAAGCGGGGGCTGCCGTCAGTGCAGAGCAGCCTTGGAACATCCAATAGTAGCAGCTTGAGGTCAGCGTCTCGGCAGGTAACGTGGGGGCTGTCGTTAGGGCAATACAGTCTTGGAACATCCCGTAGTAGCATCCGCCGGCGAGCGTTGTAGCGGGCAGAGCGGGAGCTGCGGTCAGTGCGGAGCAGCCATGGAACATGTCTTGGTAGCAATAATTTCTCAGCGTTGTGGCGGGTAGCAGCAGGTCTCCGGCATCAGTCAGCGTGGTATTGTCCCTGAACAGTTCGCGGAAAATATTCTCGTTCGGCAGGTCAGTCTTCGTGGCGAAGCCAGTCTCGTCGAGTAGGCTCATGATATTCCCATACGCCTTGCACGTGAAGCCCGTGCCGCTGCCCTGAATCTTCACCTTGATGTCGCTTTTATAATAAACCTGCGTGCTGGTGCCGTTACCGTAGAACTGCACGCGGTCGCCCGCGCTGACGGGGATGTCCGTCGAGGTGGTGATGAGGGTCTTCTCGCCGCCGTTCACAGAGTAATTCATGCCGGTGGAGAGCGTGCCGTTGATGTTCACCTTCACCGTGCCTGCGGTCAGGGCCTCTACGGCCAGCGAGCCGTCCCAGGGGGATGCGGCCTCGGTCATCTTCACCGTGATGGCGTAGTATTTGCCACTTTCGAATGTCACACCCGATTTCGTGAAACTGTAACTAACATCGCCGCTGGTGGCCGTCAGCGTATAAGTATCGGGAGCGCCGTTCTGATTATTCAAGGCAACGGTGAGTTCGTTAGTGGCAGCGGCAGGCACCACGTTGACATCTCCATATTGGATGGAAAACGCATGGTCAGAACAACCGTACAGCTGCATCTCTGAGAGCTGGAACCAATCGCCGCTTTGAACAGCGCTCACCTCAAGACGGAAATACTGATACACGCCTCCTTGTACATCCGCCTCAAAATCAACGGAGGAGAGATTCGCTCCGGGCATATCTGTATTGCCGGTCTTGGTGTCGATGACCGTCCAGGCGTCGCTGCTGTTTGCCTTGGCCTTCAGCACCCAATTCTTGGGATTGCGCCCGGAATAAGATTGCGTATCGTCTGCTGTTGTGAGTTTGTATCCATCCACCTGGACGGCAGACGCGGTATGGAACTCAACATACCAAACGCCGTCGGATTTTGTACTTGTTTTGACGCACCATTTTGTTGCGGTGTTTCCATCCAGGATTTGATCGTAGCCTCCGTTTACGCCGTTGTTGCCGGTACCAGCGTCCACCGTATATTCCGTATAATAGGTCTTGTCTCCGGTCCCACGCAAACCTCCTGCCGACACCAGGCGGTTGCTTTCGGCCGATATAGTCAGACTGCTGACATTGAGGGGATTGCCATCCTGATCCTTGAGGATGAACTTCACGATGGCCTGCTTGTTTACGAATGAAGCCGCTGATGTGGGTATCACATTATTCTCTCCGTCAACGCCGGAGACGGTAACGGTAGCCTCCGCGTAGTCGCAGTTGGCAGCAATATACTCAAGCGTGCCGCTTTGAGAAGCATAACTGGCACTGTTAAAACGAAGAATCAGCTCATCGCCGTCCTCAATAGTGCCAGTCAGTGAGCCTTTCAGTGTGGTGCTGGCGCCGCTGCTCTTGGCTGTCAGTGTACCAGAAAGCAGGGCCTTCTTGGTATTGTTATAGACGGTGACCCGCTCGCCCTCGGCCCACGCGGCGTTGAGCGTCTTGCCGTCGAGCGACAGGGCTTTGGTGGTTTCATCGTCACCGCCTTTGGTGGCGTTGACGGAAAGGGTGTAAACCTTCGCAGGTTCTTCCTCAATAGTGGTTTCCCCTTCGAAGATGTCTTCCTTGACAGAGCAGGAAGCAATGGCGGCCGATGCCATGAGCAGGGCGGCCAGTATACGGATGTTTGTGGTTTTCTTCATAATCGTGGCCTCCTATTCTCCTCCCCAGCTGTCTTCAATAGCATTCCCATAGCCATCGCGCGTGGCATTCAGGCTGGCTTGAAGCAGACTTGATTCCATTTTTACCTCGAAAATCAGCGTCGAGGGAGCGTCATAAAGCTCTTTGTTGTTCTGGATTTCCATTCACTTATGATTTTATTGTTCGATTCGGGTAAAGATGACTGGTTGTGGCCGGGCGTGACGTGCAGGCACACAGAAAACTGCGGAACTCCTCTTGAAGTCCGCGATAAAATTTTTTATATGGTTGATTACGAGATGTTTACCCCCCCCTAAATGCGGCGAGGGTGTCGTCAAAAAGAAGATGAGAAGCGTTAATGTGCACTACTGTCGCTTTAACCAACTCGCAAAAATACGATTTTTCCGGCTAACTTGCAATGGAGAGGTACTCGTTCCCAAGCTTTTCTATGCAGCGCATAATCTCCTGCTCCCGTGCCGGGGAGGGCGTCTTGAAACCGTTGATATAACTTCGCAGGAGCGAAGCGCTGAAGCCAAACTTTTTTCTTTCAAATTTTGCGCCTAATCGCGGTAATCATATGAGTCCATAAGACTCCAGATGAGTTTTTGCATAAAAGTTTTAATATTTTTGGGGCAATATTTGGGGCATTAAAAAGAAAAACCGCAACAGAAGTAATTCTGTTGCGGTTTTCTGTGGAGGTAGTCGGATTCGAACCGGCGACCCCATGCTTGCAAAGCATGTGCTCTACCAGCTGAGCTATACCCCCGGAAACAAAAAACGCCGACCTCTGGTCTGGCCGGCGTTTTGGTAGGCCCTGGCAGAGTTGAACTGCCGACCTCTACATTATCAGTGTAGCGCTCTAACCAACTGAGCTAAGAGCCTGTATAATAATGAAAGACTAAAAGTGCAACCTTGTGCACTTAATCTCCGAGCGTC
>JAGBJY010000014.1 GCA_017934185.1 Bacteroidales bacterium
GCCACCTTTCCCATCCGTTATCCGTCGGCATCCTGCGAGTGGAGAAAGAATACCGGGACGTGGGAAACCTTTATCCGGACCGACACCGAGGATGCGCCGCAGGTGGTGCTCATTGAAAGCGGCGGCCGCTATATCGCCACCGTTTGCCACGAGTTCATTGACGGGCACGACCTTTGGGTATGCTATCCCATTTATGAAGGCAAGGTGAAGCTGGCCTGTGGGCTGGGTGTGGAGAACAACAGCGTATTCAAGGTGCGATGGATTGGCGATACCCCCACGCTCACCTATCAGGAAGGGGTCACCGCTGAGGATACGTTCTACATTTCCTCCGGTGGCGTAGGCGTGGAGCCTGTGGAAGACATGACCTACGCCCAGGGCCGCGCCCTGCCTTATATCGAGCTCAGCGGCGGTGTCAGGCCGGATGGAAGCTACGCCTCACAGGCGTACCGTGCCTTCAAGGAAGAGGGACACTTTGTCCTTCCCGTGCAGGCATCGGCCCTTCCGAAGAATATTGTGGGCTGGGATACCTGCACCAAGGTTGGCCAGGGCCGATGGCTTTTCACCCGGAACCAAGACTATACTTATATTTACAACGCCAACGAAATTCGGTAAATTTTTGGGCCGCCCGTTTCACTTTTTGCGGAGGATTCTGTAAATTTGTGATGTGAAACAAGGGTTTTTCATCATTACCACCGTTTGCGTAGCGCTTAGTCTGTGGCTTTCGCGCTATATCCCTGCTGGTGCCTTCAAGCAAATCCTTTCTCCGCTCCTGTTTACCACCACGGTTACTGTGGCGTTTTACGGCTCATTCCTTTATGGGGGTAAAAACGAAATGTGTGTATGTATGAAAGAGTGGAAGTCCTGAAAATGGCAGTAGAGCGTGCTCTGTGAGGGTTTTGGGTAAAGAGCCTGTAAAAAACAAAATGTAACACGGACCGCACATTGGCATAACTTTTTGAGCGGCCATTTAGACACTGTTTAAGCGCCGTTTTAACATCTTCACTCAGGATTGCCCAGAATAGCCCCAAAAACGGCCTAGAATACCCTAAAATTGACAATATGCCCTGGCTTGCATGCCTGGCTCCATCTATTAAAGTGACCATGGATCCGGCGATGTGACCAGGGCTTTTCATGTGTCCTTGCGTCACTACTTTAACGGGCATTTTTGGCGTTAGACGGACATTTAGACGGACATTTAGACGGACAAATTTTCGGACTATAAAAACAAAAAAGCGCCGTTAGACGGACATTTAGACGGACAAATTTCAGAAAAAAAATGCGCTTCCGAGGGGGTATAATGACATAAATTTGCACGTTAAAGGCCAAAAAACGCGCTTTAGCGACCCTTTAATTACATGATTTTGCAGGAAAAATTAACGATAATTCGCTGATAATGTGTGAATTGACTTAAAATAGGCTTGGAAAATGTGTGTGTGATGCTTATTGCATGAAAAACGGGAGCGCTCCCCCGCTCCCGAAAAACGACTAAAGGATTAGTCTTCTACCCAGAACTTGAAGTATCTTGCACGGGTAGGATAGACTCTCTTTCCATTTTTTACAATGTATGGAGTAAAAACCCAGTGGCCTTTTTTTGCGAAATTACCATCAGACATTTTCATACACCTCCTTTCTACCTATGGGCATAATGGTGTGCCCGATTTATCTCCATTACTGAAGATGGAAAACCCCCAAGTATGGGAGTACCGGGGGGTTTTATTCCTTTGAGGGCGAGGGTAGGAACAGACCTTCCGATAGAAAGGAGATGTACTTCTATGCCCAATGGTAATTTCGCTTCTGCAAAGATGAGAAAAAAATCTTTACGTTGTATCAAAAATCTTAAAAAATTATCCTATCGTGTGAAAGGTGATGCTGGCCTTTACCAGGGCCAGGGCGGTGATGGATGAGGACGGGATGTCCTGAGGATCGAAGCGGGGATTGTAACTTTCCAGGCGGATATAGCCGTCCTTGCTTGAGTGCCGGATGTACTTGAGGACCGTGAAGTCGTCTCCGTCGAGCGTATATGATATAATATAGATACTGCCCCAGATGATGTTGTCTGGGTGCAGTTCTACTTTTTTGAAGATGACGATGTCCCCGCTTGCGATCAGCGGCGACATGGAGTCTCCCCTGGCGTAGATGGCACCGTCCACCGGCGGAAGGTTTGGTATGGTGATATAGTCTGAAATATCGGCAGTATGATCTTGATAAACTGCAAGAAAACCCGCTGACGCCTCTATTTCATAAATCGGTACTTTCCTAAGTTCTTTTTTCTGGTCAGTTTGTAAATCAAAAGATTGTACGGCCGCCTTTTCTGGCAGTATCATAGGTGGTGTTCCATATAAAATCCAATCCTTGGAGTATTTAGGAAATATACAGCAGAACGACTCCACCCAGCCTAAAACTTGTTTTTCGTTTCCAAAAAATAAATCATTGGAATCAAATGGCCACTGGATTGCTCTATTAAATTGTTTTTCATTAGAATTGGCTTTTTTTGCAAATGCTTCTAATGAAATACCCTCTCGCTCCAATAGGTTTAAAATTCTTATCAAAGGAGCTTTTCTGTCTACTATAGGCGGAGTATTTCCATTTAGCATCTCTCCAGTACCTGTCAAAAGCCAAACCATATTGAGGTCTTGATAAAAACTCAATATCTTGTTGATTGTCTTTTTACCAATATCGTATTTCCCACGGCGAGCATTATTAAGAAGACCCACAGAAAGGCGTGCGTTTACTGTGACTTGATTATCATTCAAGCCCCGATATTCCATATATTTATCTAATCGGTCTATTACTCTCTCGGCTTCCATATTGAGGAATATCAAAAAAATATTTGCGATATTGAGAATTTATCAATATCTTCGCAGTGTGGTTTTAGCACCACGGGTTGCAAATTAAGAAAAATAAACGCACAAAAACAAATACGATGAAACAGATTAAGGTTACACCCAACGAGCGCAGGCGCCTCCAGGAGCGCTTTGACGTAGGCGAGAACTACGTGACTCAGGTCCTATCATTCTCCAAGGACGGCCCCACCGCTAGGCGGATCCGGCTGGCAGCCCTGGAGATGGGAGGCCGGTATGTGGATCCGGAATTCTCGCCGAATTGCAGGACTACATACGTCAACGGTCAGATCATACAGATCTTCGCAGAGGGCGTGGAGCTCCGAATTGAAATTGCAACTGGAAACTATACGGTGACTCAGAAGGAGAAGCTGCTGGAGAAGGCTGAGAACGCGACGATGAATCAGTGGCAGGCCGCTGCGTTCTACGCTCAGACGGTGGCTGAAAGTGCAATGATAGCGAAATAATACTATGGAGCACTACAGCGAGAGAAGAGTTCTCAAGGGGCACTTCGATATCGAGGGGTGGACAACAGAGTTTCTTGATAAAGTTGGAGATTGAATTATGAGAGATATACATTGCGGCCAGTGCGGGAAGTTCCTATTCTCCACCGACAAATCAGATGGCGGTGCAGCTGCCGAGGCTTCAGATCATGGCGTCATTTCCAAGATGCCATTACTATACGGCATCCCTGGCGTATTCTTCTTCTGCGGAAAGGATTGTTGCAAGCAGTGGTTTCGTGAGCACGTTTCCGAGCAAGAACGCAAAGAAGGCAACGATCGCCTCCAGAAGGTCAAGGATTCAATGGAAGCGGGAAAACCCGCCCTTATCGCCGGGCTGCAACGCATCCAGAAGGCCGGCGAGGAGTTCAAGAAGATGAAACCGCAAATCCGGTCTCAAATGACGAATGGAGGCCGTTACTATATGCCGGTTGTGAATGGCCAGGATATTTCAGAAACCTGGTTCTTCACGAAGGAAGGTGCGATGCGCGAGCTACGAAACTACCTCAAGCGAATGATTGACAAGCAGCACAATGGGAGTAAAGAAAGCAAATTATCATCAATATAGAGCACGCTTCCTAATAGCGACCGAAATCGCTAAAATAGACTGCCGGGAGGCGGGCGTCTGCGGCCGGAAAGCCATGAAGGAGGATTAGTTAGTTATCAGTTAAGTGTAATTGCGTGGGCCACCGGCCGGGCCCCAATATAGCGGGGTAGCTCAGTTGGTAGAGCTTCGTGCAGTAAGCGGTAGCACTAACCGCTTGGTCGCAGGTTCGAATCCTGCCCCCGCGACCAGATTAAAGATTGTTTATTATGGAAAAAGTAATCATCACCATCATCCTTGCCGTCGTCGCCATCGCGGCGCTGGTGTGGGCATGCTCGTTCAAGGTGAGCGGTCTGGCCTGGTTCCCCGGCTTTTTCGTGGCCGTGTGCTGCGGAATCGGCATCATGGACGTTAACAATGTAGGTAAGGAGGATAATAATAACACCGGTCGTTAGGACCGGCCTAAGGCCCTGGGAAGCCCGCCCTCTCCAGCCTGGCCGTTGGGGGGGCACCAACTGGAACGGAAGATGAACATTGACAACATAGTTACAGTGACGGTGCAGCAGCTGACGGACGCCAGCTCCGGCGAGGCCGTGATGAGTAGGGCGTGTTATGACAAACTCGTTCAGCGCAAACTTATCACCGTTATCCGTCCTGGCAAGGGCCTGGATCATCCTGCCCTGGTGGACTTCGATTCCCTTCCGACCCGTTTCAAGCAGCGTTTTATCGCCATTTACGGCGACCCCCACAAGCAAATGGAGAAAGAGCAGGAGTTGCGGCTGGATCCGGCCGCCCGTGTCTTCTTCGAGGACTATATCCTTCCGGATGACACTCATATCAAGGCAGAGAAGATTGCCGAGTTCACCCTTAATGCCTCAGTGCTGAATTCCCTTATCGACATGGAGAAGACGCAGGGAGTGAGCCGCCGGCTCTACGGCAACAGCACGCCTATCAACTGGCCTCCCATCTATGCCGAGTGCGAGAAACTGCGTGAGGCCTACGGGCACACCCTCCCTAAGAGCACGGCCCGCCTGAGGGACAAGATCCGCGAGTATAAGCGTGACGGCTACGCGTGCCTGGTGAGCGGTCACCTGGTGAATGCCAATGCCTGCAAGATCACGCCGGAGGCCGGGCAGTACATCATCGCCCTCAAGTGCTCCAGGGTGCCCGTGTACAACAATGCACAGATCTTTGCGAAATACAACGCGGTGGCGCCTTCTCGCGGCTGGAAGCCGGTGAAGTCTCAGGCCGCCATCACCAGTTTCCTTGAGCGCCCGGAAGTGAAGATTCAATGGTACGGATCGGTTGTCGGCGACACGAAGGCCAAGATGCACTATACCCGTATGAATTCCACCATCCTTCCCACCCTGCCCAATGCGCTCTGGTACGGCGATGGAACCCGGCTCAACCTCTTTTACAGGGCTTATGTGGACGGCCGCTACAAGCTGGCCACCCTGAATGTCTATGAGGTCATCGACGCCGCTACGGAGGTTTTCCTGGGCTGTCACATCAGCAATACGGAGAATTTCGAAGCCATCTACGAGGCCACCAGGAACGCACTGGAGTTCGCCGGCTGCAAGCCTTACGAGTACGTGACCGACAACCAGGGCGGCACGAAGCGGGCCGACGCCCAGGAGTGGCTGCGGAAGGTGGCCACCTGCTTCCGCACCACGGCCCCTCACCAGGCACCTGCAAAGACCATCGAGTCCGTCTTCGGCCGCTTCCAGGCCCAAGTGCTACATCAGGAATGGTTCTATACCGGCGGCAACATCACCGCCAAGAGCGACGCGGCACGCATCCACCGCGAATTCATCGAAGCCAATATCGACAAACTGCCCACCTATAAAGAGGTAGTGGAGATATACATGAATGCCCGGCAGCGCTGGAATGCGATGGAGCATCCGGATAAGAAGCGCTATGCCGGACTTTCCCGGCTTCAGGTCTATCAGTCCACGGAGAACCCGAAGGCTGTCCCTCTGACGGACGCCATCCGCCGCGACCTGTTCTATGTCACGACGGCCAGGCCTTCGAAATTCACCGCCTATGGCATCTGGTTCACCGTTTCCGGAGAGAAACACCAGTATGAGGTTTTTGGCAAGGACGGCGAGCCGGATCTGCTTTGGCGCCGGGAGAACACCGACCGGGAGTTCTACGTGTCCTATGACCCGCGCGACCTCTCCACGGTGCGCCTGCTGACGTTGGACCAGTACGGATACCGCTTCGTGGCCGAAGCCGGCCCTTACAGGATGAACCACCGTGCCCTGCAGGACCAGACTGCGGAGGAGCGGAGTTTCATCAGGCAACAGGACGCTCGGAATAAGATTGACCGGATCCAGCGCAATTTGGCCCTTGACGAACTGCTGCACCGCGAGGGGATGGCGCCGGAACAGCACGGATTGGTGGATCCCGGCCTTTCCTCCCTCAATGAAAGCAAAAAGAGTTATGAGCGTCTTTTGGAAAAGGCCCGGGGCGCGGAGGAGCCGGAGCCGGCCGAGGTCTATCCGGATACCCTCGGCCAGCAGGAGAAGGCCGACAGCCTGCGGACGCAGTACAATCCGACTGCAGCCTTGAACAGGATTTAGACGTGACACACACAAAAAACAATTCAATATATGGATGAGAACAAAAAGACTGAAGTGAGGAACCGCCTGGCACGTTACTGCCAGCGCTACCACTCCAACAACATGGCGGCTGCCTCGCTGAAGAACATCAGCGCCGCGACCATTTCGAACATCCTTAACCAGAAATGGAACCTGATCTCCGAGGAGATGTGGCGCCGGCTGGAGTCCCAACTGGTGCGGAATGAAGGCTGGCAGATCTTCTCCACGGCAGCTTACCAGGACATGACGCTTTACCTTGGCTACGCCCAGCAGCAGAGCAACGTGATGTGGGTGGCTGCTCCGGCCGGCATCGGCAAGAGCACGGCAGCGGCCAGTTACGCCGCGCTGAACAGGAACGTTTTCCGCCTCACCTGCGCACCTGACATGACCCGCTCGGACTTCGTGCATGAGTTGGCCGGTACCGTCGGCGTGCGTGCCAACGGGATGAGCATCCGGGAGTCCTTCCAGGAGATACTGAAGCACCTTGTCACCCTGGATCATCCGCTGCTCATCTTCGACGAAGCCGACAAACTGGCCGACAGCGTGATGTACTACTTCATCGCCATCTACAACGCCCTTGAGGACCGCTGCGGGATTGTGTTCCTGTCCACGGCCGCCATCAAGAAACGCATCACCAGGGGTGTGCTGAAGGATAAGAAGGGTTACGATGAGATCGAGAGCCGGATCTGCCGGCGCTATATCGACCTAACGCCTGTGAGCGCCCGTGAGATAGAGCAGATCTGCCTTGCCAACGGCCTGCAGGATGCCCAGGCTATCGCCCGTGTGAAGTCCGACGTGAAGGCCTACGGGAATGACCTCCGCCGCGTGAAGCAGTCGGTGGGCCGTGAACTGCTCCAGGCTAAAAGAGAAGAGGGAGAATAGAGGTATGAAGAATCGTATATTCGCAATAGAGGTTTCTGCCGCAAAAGGCGCCATTATTCTTGCCTCAGATGAAGAGTATGATGAAGATGCAGTGAAAGAGTTGCCTTTCTATCTTGACCATGCTGAATACGTTAAAAAAGACTTTGTGCTTGGATGGATAAAGGAACACGCCAAAGATTATTTTGAGTGTTTTGCTGACTGTTGCCAATTCATACGTGACTTTGAAAACATGATGGAGGAATAGGATATGGGTATAACGGATAAAAAATATCTTCTTGATACCATTATAACGGCCGTATCTGAATATTGTTACGAATCTGGAGACACGGATTTCAACATAAAAGTAGATATTCAAGCCGATTACGGTTGGTGCTCCGCTACCGAAATAAAAGAATAATATGAAACGGTCTATCTCAGCAGTGCAGGCGCTGGCGGTGCGCAATAAGACGCTGGAGGTGGCTCCCGAATGGCGGGGTTGCCTGGGCGATGAGATTGCGCGTCACGGCGTAGTCTTCATCTGGGGCAACAGCGGCAACGGCAAGAGTTCGGTCGTGATGGCTTTTGCCAAGATGCTGGCCGCCTGCGGGAAGGTGCTCTACGTGTCAAAGGAGGAGGGGTACGGATTGAGCTTTCAGAACACCCTTCGCCGGTTCAGCATGCAGGAGTGCGGAAATGCCTTCCAGGTGGTGGACAAGGAGACGGTCGAGAGCCTGACGGAGCGCCTTGACAAGGCCAGGAGCCCGGAGTTTGTGATCATCGATTCGGTGCAGGCCATGGGCATCGGTTCCCGGGCATTCAAGGAGCTGCAGGGCCACTTCCGTAACAAGCTGCTGGTGCTGGTCTCCCAGGCAGACGGAAAGCGTCCCTTGGGGCGTGCCGCGCAGAACATGATGTACGAGGCGGATCTGAAGTTGTGGGTGGAAGGGCATACGGTGTTCTCGAAGGGCCGGTTTATGGGTGAGACAAAGGAATTCGTCACCTGGGAGGAAGGTGCCCAGCGCTACTGGGAGGGACGCAAAAAGGAGTAAGTGTATGCCAAAAAGTGAAGTCTATAACTGCGATTGCATGGATTATATGAAGACGCTCCCTGATAAGGCGTTTTCATTAGCCATTGCAGACCCTCCTTATGGGATTGGTATATCCAAGAGCACTTCTTTAGGAAAGAAAAGCTCAGCTAAAACATTAACATATTATCCTAAAAATAACTGGGATAACAATATCCCTTCTAAAGCTTTTTTTACTGAGCTGTTTCGCATTTCAGAAAACCAGATAATATTTGGTGCAAATTACTTCTGTCACATGTTACCACCCTCGCCATGTTGGGTGGTTTGGGATAAGTTACAGCCCGAGGATATATCTTTTGCAATGGCGGAACTAATTTATACTTCTTTTAGGAGAAGCACACAGATGGTTAGAGTATCAAGGGCATTTATTGGAAATAAAGTCTCTAATAATGAATATCTTGCACAAAAGTGGGTAAAAATCCACCCCACACAGAAACCAATTTGCTTGTATAGTTGGATTTTGAACAAGTTTGCAAATAAGGGAGACACAATATTTGACCCGATGATGGGGAGCCAGTCTAGCAGGATTGCAGCATATAAAATGGGTTTTGACTATGTGGGCTGCGAATTGGATTCTGAGTATTTTGAACGAGGGGGGGGGAGATTTGAGAAGGAATGTTTAGGCAAAGAAATATGCGAAAACGGTATAACAATAATACAGCAAACCTTGTTTTGATATGGATATGGCTACAATCGTAATACGTTCAAGGACTAAGGACCACATAACGGGAGATTACTTCTGGGAGTATTGCCGGCTCGATGTCTGGAGGGACGGCATGGGGCTCATCCGGACCAGGGGCAAGAGCATTACCAGGCAGCAGGCCAAGGCGTACATCGAGAGGAACGGCCTGACGGAGTCACACTCCACCCCGGACGGGCAGATATATGAAGCGCCGGACAGGCCGTTCAAGAGTCTTTTTCCCAACGGGATAAGGACCCGCCAGGAACTTGAAGCAATAGAAAAAACCGATCATATATGAAACGCAACTACAAACATTTCTACGCGCTGCTCAAGGAGCATCCGCAGGTAGACAAGGATGAACTTGTCCTGCAATTCACTGACGGCCGCACGACTCATCTCACGGAGATGACCGGGAAGGAGTACATGCAGATGGTCGGTGCCCTGGAGGAAGCGTCCGCACCGTCCAGGGCGGAACTCAAGCGCTGGAGGTCCTCTGCCCTTCTTCGCATCGGCCGCCTGGGCATCAACACCATCGACAACTGGGACGGCATCAACGCCTTCGTCTCCTCAAAGAAGATTGCCGGCAAGCCGTTTTATGAACTCACTGTAGCAGACTTGCAGCAGTTGGTGAGGAAGTTGGAGTCCATCGAGCGGAAGGGTGGCTTGAAGTCGGCCGAAGAAAAGCCAGAGGAGCCTCATCCTGCGGCCTTACAGGCACTTTCATGGATTCCGCGCTCTACGGTAGCATCGTAACAGGAAACACACTTAAAACAGTAATCTAATGGAAAAGGAAAGAACATTATCTTCGGGCGTCGATACGACGTTCAAAGACAAGGATGGGAAGGCCATCCAAGTGCATTCCTATGTGAAGGATGCCAACGGAAACAAGTATTACATCAACAGCCATTGCCAGGCTGTCCCTGAAGGCGGAGAAGCCCCTGCAGTGGAACTTCGCAGTCTCCTGGAGTCCTCTGAGGTGACCGTCATGACGGCGGCCGAGGTGCTGAATGCTCCTTCTCCGGAACCCCGGCGCAGACGCGGTGGCCGTCGCTCGAAGCAGGAGACCCCCGCAGAAGAGACCCGTCTGCCGGCTGCGCAGAGTGGCCAGGAGAATAATTCTGAAGGGCTGCAGCCTGTCGATATGCGCATGGTCCTGTCCGTCATTCCGGACAATGTCCTGGCCGGGGAACTGCGCCGGAGAGGATATTATCTTACGGCCGTAAAGCCTGCCGTGATTACCCTTTAAACATCGTTCAAATGAAGCAGATTGTACCGGAACTGTCACGCACTGCAGCCAAGGAACTGGTAGATGAGCAACGGAAAGAATACCGGTTCATTGGTTCAGAAAGGCGCATTCCAGGACTGATTTTGTGGGAATACGACCTGACTACCGGAGAACTCCGACAGGCGCCGATGAAGAAAGAACTGCAGTTGACCATCGACGGCCGGCTGAACAAAAACAACAAAGTGGAAGCCGGGCAGTTTTGCCTGTATGTCCAGGCGATCAACCAGGAAAACGCCATGCGAAAAGTCCGGTCGATGCTTCGGAGAAAAACCATCAGAAACAAACTCTTAAAACAGGATAACAATGGATAACAGCAAGACCAAGGCGGTGGAGATGACCGCCGAAGAATTCGCCGCTTTCCAGGCCTTCAAGGCCGAGCAGGCGAAGAAAGAAGCGGAGGCCCGTGTAGAGGCGCTTCGTAACGGCTATTCCGAGATGGCCGAGGCCTTCATCAAAAAGACCATCAAGAAACTGACTCCGCTGTCGGAGAACATCCGGAAAAAGAAGGAGGAAGTGCTGGAGGAGTTCTCTGCGCTGCAAAAACTCAAGGCAGAACTGTTGCAGATCGACGGCAAGGACATGCCGAAGTCGCATACCTTCACCAACAAGGAGGGCACCATGCGTGTGACCATCGGCGTTTATGAGACCGACGCTTATGATGACACCGTGGAAGAGGGCATCGCCAAGGTGAAGGGCTACATCGAGAGCCTGGCCCAGGATGAGCGGTCGCAACAGTTGGTGAAGATGGTGATGAGCCTGCTGGCCAGGTCGGCCAACGGTGCCCTGAAGGCGTCCCGCGTGGTGCGCCTGCACAAGTTGGCCGATGAGTCCGGAGATCCCACCTTCATCGAAGGCGTGCGCATCATCGAGGCGGCCTACCGGCCCGCTGTCAGCCGCACGTACATCCGCTGTGAGGTGCGCACCATTGATCCTGCTTCTCAGGTGATCAAAGACTGGGAAGCGCTTCCCCTTGGAATGACGGAGTCCTAGATTAACAGGAGGTGTTCAGGATGAAGCACAAGCGCAACAGTCGGCTCATAGACAAGCGGAACAGGAAGATCTGCGCCCGGTATTACTACTGGACGGAGGTACAGCGCATGCGCTTTGACGATGCCATCCACCAGTTGTCAGAAGAGGAATTCTTCCTGAGCGAGGCGACCATCCTGAACATCCTCCGTAAGATGGAGCGTATCGGCACGGCCGAACTTCTGCGTAACGCCGGGCTCAAGCGCCCCAGGAAAGCACCCGCCATCACGGCGGACATGCTGGCCTTTATGTCTGATAAGTAAACAAGGTGCAGAAAAGCCCGTAGTGATACGTGCAGGGAAAATCCGTTTGATTCCGAATCTTCATTAGTTTCATAAATATCATAACCGTCAACTTCCCGAATTTTCCCGCTGCACTTTTTTAAAACATACAATGAAAAGAGAAGAAATGAACTACATTCCAGCAGACAAACTGATTGCCGAGATAGAAAGCCGTATGGCGGATTGTAAACTCCCGGATGGAACATTCCCGACAAAAACAAATGCCGTCAGATACGAAGAACTTTCCTGCCTTCGCAATTTAATCACCTCTCTCCAGCAGGAGCAGCCGGATAATGAAGATATAGACAAGGTTGCACAAGAACTTTATGAGTATCTTTATGAACTCAAGAGGCGCAACAATGTCCCGACTAATCTTTATGACAAGCAAGAGATTATTGACCTTTGGAAGGCCGGGATTGAATATGGACGCAATCATCCGAAGCAGGAGCAGCCTTCCCTTCCCTCCGGCCTTGACGAAGCGGCGATAGATGCGGCGCAGTTAGATATGCAGGATAGGCAGATAATGGAGGCAACGAATGATGAAAGACTACGATATTCACGAATCTTCAGACGCGGTTTCAAAGCCGGAGCGGAGTGGATGGCGGGACAGGGATTGGAAGGTGAACAGTGTATTGGGCATTATGATGCCGAATATGGCCAAGTAATGACCTCTTGTCATTTTCGTGCAAAATTAAAAGATGGCGAGGAATGCCTTATCATCCGAAAGAAACAGTAACCATAGGGCGCGTCAAAGGCAGTGATTAAGAGTAACCTTGCAAGCAAATTTGGGATTGCTGGTGAAGCCGACATCGTAGAGCCAAAGTGAGGATGCCACGCGCCCTTTTTATTAACCCGACGAAAGCCGTGCTTAAAGGTCTTGCAAAAGTAAAAAAAAATAAAGATATTTGCCATGTCCAACATATAGCGCGATCTTGAATGAGGAACCCCTCCCTCATTAGGATTTGGCAAAGAGTGAGTTACTCAGGTCCGTCGTGTCCGTAAGGCTCGACAGCATTTTGCCTCAGGCACTATGTGTTGGACAGGACCTGAGTTTTTATCGTTTTTAGCAATGTCCAACACTAAAAACTCCGCTGGCACCGTACTGCCGCAGGCGTTCACCTTCAACGCTTCCAACCAGCAGGTGAGGACCGTCACCATCGACGGGGAGCCTTACTTCGTCGCAGCTGATGTCTGCAGTTGCCTTTCCATTTCAAACAACCGCCAGGCCGTGGCCTCATTGGATGACGATGAGAAAAGGGTGTCAGTAGTAATGACACCCTTGGGAGGACCGCAATCTATGACGGTTATTAACGAGTCCGGCCTTTACGATCTGATCTTCCAGTCGCGCAAGCCGGAGGCGAAGGCCTTCCGGAAGTGGGTGACCTCGGAGGTGCTGCCAGCGCTCCGCAAGACCGGAGAGTACCGCCTGCAGGCCCGGAAGACCGGGCGTCCCATCCGCGGGGAGCGGGTGAACGCCGACATCCTCAATCTCCTCTGGCTGATCGGCGAGAGCCTGGAGCCCGGGGACATCTCCACTCTGGCGCTTGAACTGGGCGTATGCCGGCAGACGGTGAGCCGTGTGCTCAACGGCCAGCAGCGCAGCAGCCGGGTGCTGATGGCGCTGTACCGGAAGGCCCAGCAGAACCGCGAGGCCTTCCTGCTCTACAACCAGCCCCGCATGATGGCGGACCGCCTCGTTAGCGGGGAGCCTGTACCCCCTGGGAATCACCTGCCGGCCGTGCGCTTCGACGGCCGCAAGCGCGGCGCCCAGCACGGAAACCAGAATGCGCGGAAAAACAAGTAGGAGGGCGCCATGGTAAGCTTTGAGAAGGAAGGCCTGGTGATAAGGCTTTCAGGCGTAGACGTGGAAGGCTGGCTGGAGCTTATGTCCCAGCTGTCGGTAGCCCTGATGCTGGCCAGCACGGCCGACAATGATATTATGCCGGAAGGCGGCCTCTGGCGGGTCGCCAATCTGATAGAGGACCTTCTGCCGGACTGGGAAACCGCCCGCAAGATGGAACAGTGAATAAATAACCCGCGGCACTCACCGCGGGTTATTCGTTAATGAAGGGTGTGACCGATGGTCACTTTTAGCGTGACATGTGCAGGTTCCGTCTCCGGCTCCAACCGCTCCGTCACTACGCCCGTGTATGTCTGCTCGTAGACCTTGATACCGTGGTCCCAGGTGTAGAAGCGGGAATTGGTGCGGATAAGTTGCGCTTCGTCATCTATCCGGTATCCCTGCAGCAACTTGTGCACCTTGGCACGCAAGGCGGCTCTCTCGGATATCCTGTCCGTGGTGGTGGATCCGTAGTGGGTGTCGTCGTAGCAGTCGATGATGAGCCGTGCACGGACGGTGGCCTCTCCCTTCTGCGAAAGGCCGGCGATGTTGCTCCAGGAGACATCGGCTGCGTCGATGAGAAGGGCCGGGAAGGTCAACGGGTAGGTGTCACGGTTCTCCTGGTTGATCATCTCCAGTTGGCCGTAGTCTTCGTCGATGGTGGAGAGTTCGGGCATCTGTTGCCCGAACAGGTTAATGAGACTTTCCAGTAGTTTTTCCATTTGAGTGAGTGTTTATAAAGTTCTGCAGTTCTTTGTTGACGACATCCTGTACGATGGCATCCACCTCCTTGCTGGGGCCCAGGAAGTGCCGTCGGGGAATCTTTATCCGGCTGCCGGGTTTCTTGAGCGCCATGCGCTTCCAAAACTCCGTCTCCGGAGCATTGACGCCCATCCGCTCCTTGTGCTCCAGGTGCTTTGCCCAGAAGAAACGGCGCATCCGCTGAGTGACGCCTATTTCGTCGCCTTCATTGTGGGTGGCCGCGTAGACTTCATTGTTACGGATGATCACCTTTCCGGGAAGCGGCTCATAGTCGGTATTCATCATCAGGTGGTTGCTTCCGGAGAGAAGGGGGCCGTACTGGCCGGAAGCACCCCGGAAGCCCAGGGAGGTGCGCAGCGGTGTCTGCCAGGCCTCTCCTCCGTAGAAGCGCCCCTTCCGGAAGTTCTCCCGGACGGATGCCTGGACAGCCCGGCCGACCTTCACCGGCAGCGTTCGCTGGTAAAGTTTCATCAGGTCTTCCAGGTTCTCCCTGATCATCTTTTCAATGTCCGGTGCTGGCATTTTTTCGCTATTTGTTTGATTTTTGTTTTATTTTGTCTACCTTTGCTTTGTCCTTAGTGACTAGCCGGTGAGTATTACTGTGGGGCGTAGTTCCTATTCGAGTCGCGCCGGAAAAGAGTAGTTTCTGCTGCTCTTTTTTTTGCTATTTCGACATTTTCTTATAAGAACTTGCATTTCTAGAATCGATTTCATATATTTGCAGAAAACATGCGGGGGGTAGACCGGGAAACCGGAGCCTCCCGCTCCCCTTTTAAAAGGGTTCATCATAGACAATTTGTTCATCTTGAATGCAAACGACGCGCTTGAATTTGATGTATTGTCCATCATGCTGCTTTTCAAGTCCTCTGAACATGCCCAATGCCCTTCTAAGTTTCTCCGGAGTATAACCTCCATTCGGAAATAGTATGATGGCCACTTCTGTCTTGCGTTTAGATGCGCAATGAAGCAATCCCTTTTTTATGTTTTCCACTGTCCCGGTTTCCCGGCTTGCTATTTCACAAAGCATTCCATCCCAGGTTCCTTCAGTGAAACGCTGATATTTTTCTCCGTGGAATTCACTCTCAAGTATTACTGAATGTCCATTTGCAAATCCTACATCTTGCACAGTCACCTCATAATCCCCCTTATTTTTATCGAAGTTGTGTTCGACGTGGGTTGCTTTTAGTGCCCCTGTTTTTTCGTTGAATTCAACATTCTCATAGTCAGGGTCATTTTTGTATTTCCGATACAGTTCTCTCCTGCGTTCCATCTTGCGATCATCCCAGGCTTTTTGGATACGGCGTTTATCTTCTTCAGTCCTTCTCATGCTGGACGGGCTGCGCTTCTTCAGGAAGTTATCCACCGCCTGCTGGGCACCTGGGTAAGCTTCGGTGATGTACGGATGGGTGTCGCTGAACAACTTGCCGTCCTGGGCCGGGTTGTTATCCAGGCCGGGCATGGGGAGCGGCGGGGTGTAGCCGTCCAGGGCTTCGGCGTTCACCGGCTCATCGGTCTGCATGAGGCTGCACTTGCAGTTCCAGCGGTCACCAGGGCGGTGCTCCTGCCAGAAGGGGTGATTCACCGGCAGGGTGAGTTTCTTTGTCCAGTAGTGCTCGTGCAGCGGATCCGGAGTGATGGATGTAGTAGGCATCCAGCGCACATTGGGGAACACGTCCTGCTCTTCCAGGAAGTGCTTCCAGTCGGCCGCCAAGTGCGCCCGATGGACGGCCGTATCGTACTCCGTCTTCAGCCACTGGTGGCAGTAGTGGTCGGTCATGCCCTTGATATCCCGCTTCCATTTGTCGAAACTCTTGAGTCGGCCGGTCTCCCTGTCGATAAGCTGAGCAGCGATATCATTCTGCATCCGGTGGGTGCGGAAGGCCGAGAAGACGGCATTGTTGGTGCGCAGTTCGTACAGGAAGCGGTCGGTGACGACTTCCGGGTCGATGCTTTCGGCCAGGCCTTTTGCCGTGGCCAGGTTGAACCGACGCAGCGTCTCCTCGAAGATATGGGTCTCAATCTCCGTGTGTACGTCAATCTCTTTGTAGTAGATGGCACGCAGGCCGTCCATGAGCGCCTGCGGGCTGAAGGATATGCCATGCTCGGCCCCATCGTTGCGGAAGCCGCTACCGGTACTGCAGACCGGGCAACTGCACCTGTACTGCCCGTCTAGAAGAAGGGCAAAGGATCGTCTTTGGACGCCCCGTCCTGCGGGGCTAGGCCGAAAAAACGCTTGAAGCGGTCAAAGAACCTGGCACTCTCTTCGTTGGTCGGCCGCTGGTTCAGTTGCTCGGCCAGTTGCCGGGTCCGCTCGGCTTTCTTCTGGGCCTCGGCCTCCTGCTGTGCCTTCTGGGCGTCGTAATCATCCGGCTTCTCGACGTCGAATGTCTTATACAGGTAGTCGTCGGACATCGGCAGGCCCATCTCCTTGAGTTTGGAGACCACGTTGATCTGGACCTGTTTGTCCTGGTACTTCTGCTCCACCCGGACAAACTCTCCGCCTTCGGTGTTCACGCCCAGGGCGGAGAATATCTCCGTCATGTCGTAGTTGAGCAGATCCAGGATGAACTGCACGTCATCGTCGGTGATCTTCAGTTGCTCCTTTGCCTGGACGGTGCCCAGGGCCTGCGTCCCGTTGGTGTCGGACTTCGTCGTGAGGGTGTTGCCCAGGACGGCGACGGACATCTCGTCGTTACAGTTGGCCGTAAAGCGCTCATAGAGGTCGTTTGTGCCGCTTTTACCCTGTGCTTCATGTAACTGCATGCCGGAACCTTCCGGATGGATATACACGGCATTTATGCCCTGTTGCCGGGCATCATTCAGCAGGCGCTTCCGTGCCTCTTCGTCTCCGGCCGTGTAGGTGTACTCACGGATGGGCATGCCGAAGATCTGGCAGAACTGCGCCCAGTCTCCCAGGTTGCCGCGCTTATAGAGTGCATACGGTGCGCACGTGGCCAGCTTGCCAAGGCCCCTTGGATTATCGCAGATGACCAGGCAGTTGGCGAAGGCGTCCAGGGGGATGCCGGTCACGTCGGTCTCGTACAGAAGCACCTCCCGCTTGACCGGGTCGAAGTGCTTCCTGTCTATGAGGTCGAAAGTGATCCATCCCCGCTCATCCCGGCGGAACTGGCAGAGGGTGAATCCCCAGAGTTTGGAGTTGACCGCCTCCTTGATGAAAGAGCGGAACCAGGGGCTCTTGATCTGTTCGTTCACCTCATCCACCGGCTTGCCGTTCCGCTGGAACTCGAAGCGCTCCCGGGCAACCGCGCTCAGGCGCTTGTCGATGATGCCGGAGAGGTGGCCATCGGTGGTGATGATGGAGTGATAGATATCGTAGAGTTCCGTCCGGTTGTAGAAATCTATGGCGCTGGCGCTCTCAATGGACGCCATGTACCGCCTGATATTGAAGTGGAACAACTCCGGGCTCTGCAGGATGATGGTCGGGTTCTGCTGCCCGGGCATGATATCGCTTGCTCCGGCCGAAGTGATGGTCTTTTTTGCGGCGGGCCGGCCGCGTTTTCTGGTCTCTTCCATGGTGGATAGTTTGCGTTAAAGGTGGGTGGGGCGCAGTTCTTCCGAAGATATCTGCCAGGGGGAATTCTGCGCCAGTTTCTCTTCCGGCAGCCGGGGTGCTCCGGCGATAGTGATCTTCCCGGCGGCGACAGCCTTCAGCCATTCGATGGCTCGGTTGTAACGGTCCTTCCGGACTTCCGACATCTTATAGGGGTTGTGCTGGCAGAAGATGTGATAGATGGCGATGTCGAGCGCCATCATGAGTACCAACTGGTTCCTTTCTGTACCGGTTGCTCCGAAAATGGCGTCACAGTCGTAGAACTTGTCCATGTAGGAGCGCATCTCATCGATGGCTCTGTCTTCGCAGATCTCGATGATGGCGGAGTCTTCTGTGGGGCTGTCGTGCCTCAGGAGCGCGTCCAGTATCTCCCGGTGGATGCTGGCATCGTAGTCTTCCAGCGTGATAAATTGGCTCATATTGAAACGGTGTTTAATAGGCGTTTAAATGGTTGTCACATCCGGTTGGAACTGTCGATGAGATCGTCCCTGGATATGGTCTCCACGGTGTTCCCGTCAAGGGCTGTCCGGCGGTTGATCTCAGCGACGGCGCCTTCCACGCAGTCCGGGCCGTCGGCCGGATAGGGAAGGGTCATCTCGAAGAGCCGGAACTGGTCCAGCAGTTCCTTCATGTGCGGGTTGTCGGCCTCCTCTTCGTTGAAGAGCCACGCCCCGTTGCGGTCGATAGGCTCCAGATTCGCCTCGATACGGGAGGCCTTGTCCGTCTTCGGCCGGGCGTCTCCGTTGATGAAGAGACTGTCTCCGCGCCGCTGGTTCTCTTCGCGGATGAGCGGCAGGAACACCTGCTCATAGAAAGGATCCTGCAGGGAGTTGTTTTCCACCACGTAGAAGACCGGCACACGGCCGGCCACCCAGGCCTTGCACTGGTAGAACCAGTCGATGAAGACGGCGTTGGACGGCCGGTCCACGAAGGCCTTCAGGATGTAGTATGTAGTCCGGATCTTGCCCATGAGGCAGACGGCCTTCGTCGAACTGGCCGACTTCCCTTTGTTGGAAGTGGAAGGGTCCCCGTAGCAGACCAGGAACTTGAACTTTGAGAGCGCCGGCATCTTGCCCAGGGGGAGGTTCTTGAACACCTTCCCCTCGTGGATGGGATTGTTCATGTATTCTGCCTGGAAGGCGCCGGTGGAGATAGTGGCTTTCACGCGCTCGATATGCTCCTGGCTGTTCTTCTCGGGCCAGCTGCTCTTCCCGTTCTTGTCAACGATGTTCACCACCATGTGCTTGTCGGCCTTTGCTCCCAGCCGGCCGATGACGGTATCCTTTGCGATGAGGTTGCCCTTTGCCAGGATGAGCGTCGGAGCGCTCACCGAACGTGTGGGGATGACGGCCCTTTCGATGAATTCCGTCTTTTTGTCCAGGATGACGGGATTCCGGCAGTCCTTGTCGGTGTCGTAGTCGTCGATGTCGATGATGTCCGGACGTACGGATTCATTCCTGGTACCACGCGGTGCGTTGCCATAGCCGACCGCCAGGAAGGTGAGGCCGCTCCGGGTGACGAAGTTTGACTCTTCCCACTTCGTGAGGGACTGCTGTTCCCCGTAGAAGTCGATGATCCGGCCGTTGGCCTCCAGGTTGGCACGGTAGGGCGCCAGCAGCCGCACGGCGGCATCCTGCGTGGCACTGACCATCAGGAGATAGTGTTTCTTGCCGGTGAGCATCAGGAAGAGTTCCTCCATCATGGAGACGGTTGACTTGGCCAACTCGCGGGCCCAACTCCAGACCTCGAACCATTCGGCATTCCTGCTGATCCGGTTGATGGCTTCCTTCTGGAAGGGTGCGAATGGGCAGGAGGCGTAGTTCGGGAAGAAATACGCCATCCACTCTACCGGATGCTTTTCCAGGTAGGCCTTCTTTTTTGCCTTTTCGGCCGCAGTCAGCCTTTCCGGAGGAGTCGCTTTCTTGATATCATTTTTGAATTGCTCCCACTCAAGATGAGCTCTTTTATCAATCTCCTTCATGGCTCAATACTTGGTTTTGAGGAATGCATCCCATAGGTCTGTGAATTCAATAGCCTTGACTGCGTCGACTCCGCGCAGCCAGGAGAGGAATGCGATACCGGCGCTCACCAGTTCGCGGATGCCGGATTCGCTCTCGATCTTGTCAATGGCGGCGGCCAGTTTGGCCAGGATGTCCGCTTCTGCGGATGTGGGCGTCCGCTGCCCCTCCTCCCGCTCAAGGATGGCGTCATTGATTCTCTGCACGTGGGCGTACAGGTTCTTGAGCGTCTTTTCCTTGCCTACTGACATGGAGGCCTTGAGCTCAGGCCAGCCGTCATCCTTCGCCCACCGGGCGATGGTCTGCCTGGTGCAGCCCACCTTGGCAGCTATCTCCTCGAAGGTGAATTCGCCATGGAGATAGAGTTCCTTGGCGATGGTTTTTTTCTGGGTATTCTTCAGGGTGTTCGCCATGTGTTTGATTTTTTTCTGCAAAAATGGCTTCTGGTTGCTTCAGTTGCAATTTTTAAAATTATCCAATACCATTTTTCGTTATCGCACATATCAAATTTTGATATTGCGTAATTCTGAAAATTGCAACTAAACGCTTTCTGGCGCATTTTTGTGTCGAAATTTTTTATCAAAAATGAAAGCGCCTATGCCCAAAGGTAAATTTTTCAATGTCATCGCTACCGGGAACGGCCGCGCATCTCTCATGCTGTATGGTGAGATCGGCGGTGAAGACGGTGTGAGCCCTGAGCAGATTGTGACGGAGATGTCTTATCTCTCCAATGAATATCCCATGATTGACGTGCATATCAATTCAATGGGCGGAGAGGTCTTTGCGGGCATCGCCATTTTCAATGCACTCAAGGACAGTCCGTCCATTGTCAATATCTACGTTGACGGTCTGGCCGCCTCCATCGCCGGCGTCATTGCCCTTTGCGGCAAGCCGTTGCACATGTCCCGTTTCTCCCGCTTGATGCTCCATGCCGTCTCTGGATCTTGCAAGGGCGGAGCGCGTGACATGCGGGAATGTGCAGACCTT
Organism: Bacteroidales bacterium; assembly: GCA_017934185.1. GTDB lineage: Bacteria > Bacteroidota > Bacteroidia > Bacteroidales > UBA932 > Cryptobacteroides. Next base: position 20,883 of record JAGBJY010000014.1, read on the forward strand.
ATCGAAGGCCTGGAAGGCACCCTGGCCGACATGATCAGCCAGAAGTGCGGCATGCCGTCCGAGGAGGTCAAGCTGACGTACTTCGACGGGAAGGACCATTGGCTGACTGCCGACGAGGCCGCACGTATCGGCCTTTGCGACGATATCTATGACATGGCGGGGGCCGACAGCCTGGGCTCCGCTCCAACCAACGAGCAGATTTATCAGTTCGTCAATCTGGCTGAGAAGAAACATTCACCAAACAATAAAGACATGGAATTCATTGACAAGATCAAGGGCATTGCCCCGTTCAAGGACCTGAGCGAAGACGCGATTCTCGCCAAGGTCAAAAGCATGTCCAACGAAGCCGCCAAGGTGGACGGTTTGCAGCAGCAGATCAGCACCCTGAAGGCCGAGAATGCCGAACTGAAGAAATCGGCTACGGACGCATTCCTCGATCAGGCTGTCTCCGAGGGCCGTATCTCCAAGGAGCAGAAGGATCAGTACCGCAAACTGATGGACGCGGATGCCGCGACCACCCGTGAACTCATCAACTCCCTGCCGAAGTCGGCCCATCAGGTGAACATCCAGGACGTGCTGAACGGCGCCGCCAGTGCCGGCAACGCCACCGACCTGTCCAAGATGTCCTGGGACGAGATCGACAAAGCCGAGCGCCTGGGAGAGCTCAAGGATAAGTTCCCCGAGCTCTACAAGGCCAAGTTCAAGGAGAAGTTCGGCGTCTCCCTGTAGTGTAACCCCTAATCGCTGAAATACTATGGCAGTACAGAAAGAAATCTGGCAACGGACCATCATCGAGGGCCTGTTTGCCGACAACACCTTCATGGCGAAGGCCGTCAACGACGACATGTACGTCAACGAAGGGAAAAAAGTCCATATCCCAAATGCCGGGGCTCCCTCCGGCGTTGAGCTGAACCGCTCCACGGTGCCTGCCACCGCGCAGAAGCGTATCGAGCAGGACGTCGAATACACCCTGGGCGAGCTCACCACCAATCCGGTGCACATCCCCTATGCCGACACCGTTGAGCTGTCCTACAACAAGCGCAACAGCGTGATCGACCAGGACCGCAAGCAACTCATCGAGTCTGCCGCAGAGGCCATGCTGGGCTACTGGTGCCCCGCCGCCGCCAACCGCGTGCTCGCCACCGGCGCCGCACAGACCGCCTGGACTCCCTCCGCCACCGGCACCCGTAAGAAGATCACCCCGGCCGACGTTGCCGCCCTGCAGACGCGCATGAACGCCGACAACGTGCCCATCACCGGCCGTTTCCTCCTGCTGGACGCCTACCAGTACGAGGCCCTTCTGTCGGCGCTCACCGAGACCCAGGCCATCGGCTTCTTCCAGGCTGCCGACGTCAAGCGCGGCGTCATGGGCATGCTGTACGGTTTCGAGGTGATGATGCGTGCCACCGTGCTCCGTTTCGCCACGGCTACCAACCCGCTGGAAGGTACGTTCAAGGCCAAGAGCGAGGCCGGTGCCGCCACCGACAACGCCGGCGCCCTCGCCTGGCAGCAGGACTCCGTGTCCCGCGCCCTGGGTGAGGTGAAGATGTTCGACAGCGTGGACAATCCGCTGTACTATGGCGACATCTATTCCTTCCTTGTCCGTGTCGGTGGCGCTATCCGCCGCTATGACAAGAAGGGCGTGTATGCCATCATCAACGGCCCCGCCTCCTAGTCATTTCCAGAACCGAAGCCGCCTCTGGCCCCTCCGGGGGCGGCATATTTAATTCTACAACCAAATGCTTCCGAGAGTAAAAATCAACTATCTGAACGGTCTGCTGGGGACCGTGCCGGCTAACCAGGACGGCCTGCTTGGGCTGCTTGTTCTGGGCGCTGCTGCCGTCTCAACCACCTTTGAGCTTGGGAAACACTACCGCCTTGTGCGTCCCGGTGACCTGGTGCCCCTGGGCATCACGTCCGCCAATAACGCACGCATCGTGGAGTTGGTGAACCAGTTCTATGCGGAGGCAGAAGAGGGCACGCCTGTCTATCTCATCGGCCTGGCTGCAACATCCATGACCACAGTTCTGGACGTCACCACCGGTCCGATGAGGGACAAGCTGCAGGAGCTGCGCGGTGCGCTGCGCGGCCTTATTGTCGCGTCTGCTTCCACCGCTACGGCGGAGGTGACGGACGGCCTGGATCCGGACGTGCTTAGCGCCATGCCCAAGGCACAGGCGTTGGCCGATTGGTCCGCAGACAACCTCTATGCTCCTATCTTCGTCATCCTGGAAGGACGTCAGTTCACCTCTGCCGAGGATGCTCCCGACCTGCATACCCTCGCGTTCAACCGCGTGGCCGTGTTCATTGGCGATGTAGTCGCGGATTCCCAAAATGCCGCCATCGGCACGCTGGCAGGCCGAATCGCCATATCTCCCGTGCAGCGTAACATCGGCCGCGTGGCCACCGGCACCCTTGCGCCTGAGCAGCTGTTTATCGGTTCTATTCCAGTAGATCAGGCTATGTCCGTCGTGGATGCTCTGTACACGAAAGGCTATATCTGCCCGCGTATCTACGTGGGTCTCTCCGGGTATTACCTGGTTGATGACCCGCTGGCCGTGGCAGAGACGGATGACTACGCGCACCTGACAGCCCGCCGCACCGTGGACAAGGCTGCCCGCATCGCCTACCAGACGCTGCTGCAGTTCCTTCTCGACGAAATCGAGATCAATACGGACGGCACCATGCTGAACCCGGTTCTCAAGAGCTGGCAGGCAGCAGTCGAGGATGCCATCAACAGCCAGATGTCCGCCGCCGGCGAACTGTCCGTGGTGAATGGTAGCGGCTGCAAGTTCTACATCGACCCCGCTCAGAACGTGCTGGCTACCTCCAAAGTAGAAGGCACACTGAAGGTCCGTCCTTTCGGCTATGCCCGTGAAATCGTCGCCAACATCGGCTTCCTGACCAATAACAACTAAAGACCTATGTTCAACAGTAAAGAATACGAATGGGCAGACGTCACAGTTGTGACGGCTGGCCGTGACGTCCAGGGCATCAGGGGCGTAAGCTACACGTCCGCACAGGAGAAAGAGGCGCTTTATGCCAAGGGAAACAAGCCCCACGGCATCCAGCGCGGGAACAAGTCCTACGAGGGCTCCATCCGTCTCCTGCAGTCCGAATACGAGGCGCTGAACGCCGCTGCAGGCGGTGACGCGCTGGACGTCAACTTCAACATCATCGTCTCCTATGGCAACCCGTCCAAGGGCGATGTCATTCACACGGACCTGCTCTCCGGCGTGGAGATTACCTCCAAGCCCAAGACGCTCAACCAGAATGACAAGTTCATGGAGATTGAGCTTCCGATCATCATGCTTGACATCATCGAAGATTACCAGTAAGATGGGAGGGGCCGGCGCCATCCCGGCCCCATCCATTTAAAAAGCATTTAAACACACTTTACAACACGCAAGAAATGTTTACCTACACAGAAGAACAGCTGAAGAGCTGGAAAGAAAAATACGGTGAGGTCTTTGAGATCTCATGCGAAGACAAGAAGGCCGTCCTGCACAAGCCCGGCCGCAAGGAATTGTCCTTTGCCATGGCCGGTTCCAACCAGGCGAAAGACTCAGTGAAGTTTGCCGAAATCCTCCTGAAGCAGTGCTGGATTGACGGTGACAAGGAGTTCATGGAAGACGACAATTACTTCCTGTCGGCCGTGCCCGTTCTGGGCGCCCTGGCAGAGGTGAAGGAGGCTGAAATAAAAAAGCTCTAGTGCTGGCCGATGGGCGTCCGGAGGCGGACATGATTGGTTACTTCAATACTCTCATCCGCTATTACTTGCACATGAACCCGGACGACCTGTCAGACCAGCAGTGGGCACAGACTATCGCACAGCTGAAGCATATCCGTCAATCAGAAAGTAAGCCTCAATGAACATTGCCCAGTATATCATAGACATCGCCGCCCAGGGGGACGGTCAGGCCTTATCGAAGATCAAATCCGTACAGGGAGGTCTTGACGCGGCTGACCGCTCCGCATCGCGGCTGTCCGGGAGGCTCACAAAAAGCCTTGGACAGGCTTTTCGGTCAATCCCTGGCGCGGAGTTCATTATGAACCCCGTTGTGGCTCTGACGGCCGGAATAGGCGTCGTTTCCAAGCTTGGAATGGAGACTGAGAAGACAGCCGTAGCCTTCAACGTCCTTGTGGGCAATGAAGACAAGGCGGCCAAGATGCTGGGCGAGATTAACAAGTACGCGGATAACACGCTGTGGGACCGCAGTACGACGCAGTCCGCCGCCCAGACCATGCTGGGCTTTGGCGTGAGCACTGAGACCGTTGTTGATGACCTCAAGATGCTGGGCGATGTGGCCCAGGGTGATAAGAACCGGCTCCAGCAGCTGGCCCTTGTCTTTGGTCAGATCAGCGCAGCCGGGAAGCTCCAGGGACAGGACCTCCTGCAGCTCATCAATGCCGGTTACAACCCGCTGCTGGACATCTCTGCGCAGACAGGAAAGTCCGTCGCTCAGCTCAAAGATGACATGTCCAAGGGCCTTGTCACCTTCGACATGGTCCGTGCGGCCTTCCAGCGGGCAACCGGCGAAGGCGGCAAGTTCAACAATATGACGGAGCGTATCGCCCAGACATCATACGGGGCGTTTGAGCAGCTGAAGGGTAAGCTCATCAGCACTCTCCTGGAGCTTTACAACGTCATTCAGCCCTTCATAATTCCTGTTTTAAATGCGCTGGGGAAGGGCCTGGACTACATCGCAAGTGTAGCTGACTGGGCCTCCCAGCATTTGAATACCCTTATCCCCGTCTTCGCCGGCCTGGCAGCGGGCATCGCGGCATACAACCTTGCCACCAATGCAGCTGCTATCGTCACCGGCATTTTCTCCGGCGCCATGAAGATACTGAACGTGGTGATGTCGCTCAATCCGGTTGGACTGGTGGTGGCTGGCATTGCCGCCCTCACTGTGGCCATTGTAGCCTGCTGGAATAAGTTTGCCGGCTTCCGTGCCGTCATCATGACAGTGTGGGAGACGGTCAAGGGATTCGGAAACATCATGAAGCAGTACGTGATTGACCGTATTACAGGCATCATCACCGGCATCGGTTATGTTGGTGACGCCATCGGCAAGCTTTTCAAGGGTGACTTCAGCGGAGCCTGGGAGTCGGCGAAGGCCGGCGCAGCCCAGATCTCCGGAGTGTCGGCCGTCGCATCCGCTGCGGCCTCAGCAAGAGACCTGGCAGCCGGTGTCAGTGGTCGCTTCTCTTCCAACCTGGAGGCAGAGCGGCAGAAGCAGGCGGCTAAGAACACCATCAGCGACCCTACGGCGGCAGCCGGTGCGGGAGCCATGGCCGGCATGGGCGCAGCGGTCGGTAGCGGTGCGGGGGCATCCCCCAGCTCCACCGCCAATTCCATCACTACCGGCGGAACGCGCAATACGTCCATTGTGCTCAATATTGGGAAAATCTTTGAAGATGTTAACATTACCAACGTAGAGGGCCGTGACTTCCGGGAGCTGCGTGACGCTGTCCTGGAAAGCATCAACCGCTCTCTTGAAATAGCAGTAAGCGCAGGTCGATGACAGAGTATAGGTTCATTTTGGAAGAGATGTACCGGCAGATGGTAAGCCCCATTCCGCCCTTTCTTTTCAACCCGGTGCCCCCCGCCGGACAGACCCCTGTTATGCAGGATCTTTCGACCATGCCGGACAACGTGCTGGCAGAGATGCTGATAACCAATGCCAAGGGCGTGCCTATGGTCTTCCCGCTCTACTTCTCGCTGGAAGGTGGCCCGTGGTGGCTCCTTCCGTATGAGCCGCAAGTGACCATCCAGGGCTCCAATGTACTGGTAAAAAAGCAGGTGTCTAAGGGCGTCGTCCGTGGCACCATCAAGGAGCGTTGGAGCCAAGGAGACTACCGTATCAATATCTCCGGCATTCTCATGAGCGAAGACGGCCAGTATCCGTCCGATGACGTGAAGCGGCTGTGCTCCTACTGCGAGGCTGGGAAGGTGCTTGTCAAATCCCCCCAGATGGAGCTGTATTCCATCACGCAGATAGTAATTGAGAGTTGGTCCATGCCGTTCACATCCGGACAGGCGAACCAGGCATTTACCATCGACGCGGTGAGTGATGACATCTATAAGCTGTTGCTGAGGAAGGAAGACTTGAAACAAATTTAGGCGATGTTTACGATGAAGTTTGACATAGAGGTCGGCAGCTACAAGCTGGGCATGGTGGAGAAGGTGGAAATTATCCGCTCCGTCGAGCAGCTTGCAGACACTGCCGTTGTCACCCTTCCAGGTGCCGAGTACAACATCGCCCTTGACGTGGAACAGAAAATCCATCGCGGTGACCATATCGTCATCAATCTGGGCTATGAAGAAATAGGCATGGTGCAGGAGTTTGAGGGCTGGGTGCAGCGCATCGGCTCTGACAACGGTGCCATCACCCTGGAGTGCGAGGATGACCTGTTCCTTTTCCGCAAGTCTCTGTCCGATCAGCAGCTTAAGAATGTCACGCTGGCGTCTCTGCTGCAGACGGTGGTGGATGGTGTCGGAGGCGGCTTTTTTATTGACTGCTCCTACAGCTGGACCTACGAAAAATTCGTCATCAACAGCGCGACCGGCTATGACGTGCTGCGCAAGATTCAGGAAGAGTGCGGCGCTGACATCTACATCCAGGGGAAGACGCTGCATGTACATGCGCCCGGAGAAAAGGTGGGAAACACCATCTACTACGACTTCACTCAGAATGTGCAGGACTGTGACCTTACCTATCGGCGCACGGAAGACCGGCGGGTCCGCGTTGTGGTGAAGGCACTCCTGCCAGACGGGAAAGTGAAAGAGCGCGAATATGGCACTACCGGCGGAGACAAGGTGACGGTGAAGTGCGCGTCCAGCGATGACGCCTCCATGAAGCTTCGCGGCGAGAGCGAACACAAGCGCCTCACCTTCGACGGCTACGACGGAAATATCGTCACATGGCTTATCCCGTATGTCAAGCCGGGAGACAAGGCCGTGCTGCATGACAAAGACTACGAATACAAGGACGGCTCCTACTACGTGCGGGCCGTTACAACGGAATTCAGCTCTGACGGCGGAAAACGCACCGTAGAGCTTGGATATAGACTGACGTAATGGTATGACACCGGAAGAAAGACTACGCAGAAATATCATGGCCGTCGTTGGGCCTGCGCCTATCACTGTCTACCAGGGCATTGTTTCCAGGGTGGACGGGATTACCTGCACTGTGCGCTTTGGTGAGATGGAGGTAGACGGCATCCGGCTGCGTGCATCGGAGGCATCGCAAGATGCGCAGATGCTCATTGTGCCTAAAGTGGACACGGCCGTGATTGTGGGCTCTCTCTCCGGAGACCTTTCCGAACTGGTAGTGCTGGCCGTCGATGTCATCGAACGGATTGAGATAAATGGAGGGCAGCTAGGAGGCCTCATCAATATCGAAGCTCTCACGGACAAGCTCAATGAGCTGGTGAATGCGTTTAACAACCACACGCACACCATTCTATCCGGAAAGATTAAGTGTGGCCCCTATCCGAATGCTGCGCCGGTCCAGGTGCCGGCCGTTACCAGCAAGGCCCAGCAGCTGAAGAAGTCCGACTATGAAGATGAAACCGTAAAACACTGAGGCAATGAACGGAATTCAAATGAAAGATTTTGACCTGAGTGTCAATGTAGAATACGACAGCGCGGGACGCATTGTCTCCGGACTGGTGGTTGGCGACATCCTTAACCAGAACCAGGCGCTTATCCTGGCACTGCACAAGGGTGAACTGAAAAGCGATGTCTCCGTTGGCGTCGGCATCGACCGAATGATTAACGACAGCGACTGGCTCTCCTGGCAGCGCGAAATCCGCGACCAGCTGGAGATGGACGGACAGACCGTGGAGTCCGTGCTTGTCGATAGTAAATCAATAAAAATCAAGGCAAGTTATGTTTGACACCATCAGAAACTTATTGGCCACCATTGCCGGTGTGCTGCTGGGCTACTTCGCCCCGCTGAAAGACATAGTCTTCGTGATTTTCTTCATCTTCCTGCTGAACTGCATCTTCGGGCTGCTGGCCGGCGTGGGTGTTGAAGGGGAGCGATTTAATCTGAAAAAGTTTTTCCGCTGCATCATGGAGACGCTTGTGTTCTACGTCATTGTCCTTTCCATCTACATTATTGGCGAGAAGATGGGAAATCCTGACGGAGCCGTGCAGTGCATCAGTGGAGTGGTATATGCAATCATCTACTTCTACGCTGTGAACATCCTACGGAATGCGCATAAGCTGCTGCCAAAAAGCCAGGGTCTCAAATTCATCTACTACGTGTTGAGCTTTGAGATTCTGAAGAAAATCCCCTACCTGCAGCAGTACCATGAGCATGAGAAAGAGGTGGAAGAGTCTATAGCTAAGGAGGACTAAACTATGGGTGATATTTCCAGGAATTTCTCTTTTTCAGAGTTTGAGCGGTCGCAAACAGCGGCAGCAAAAGGGATTGACAACCACATTCCTTCCGAAAGCATCCGGGAAAACGTCCGGGCGCTCACCAATAACGTGCTTCAGCCGCTCCGTGATGCGCTAGGAGCAACGCTGGTAGTTGACTCCGGCTATCGTTGCAAAGAGCTCAATGAGCTGGTAGGAGGCGTCGAGCAGTCGCAGCATCGCAAAGGCGAAGCCAGCGATGTGCGGAGCCCCTTCTACACGCCTCTGCAGATTGCCAGAAAGGCCGTAGAAGAGCAGCTGCCGTTTGACCAGCTGATCTTGTACCCTACCTTTGTGCATTTCAGCCACAAGCGTAAAGGAAAGCAGCGTGGACAGATATTGTATAACCGCCGGTATACCGGTGAAAAGATATAGCCTATCATGTGTAGGTTTGCTAAATCGTTTTTTGTGTGTTTGCTTGTCTTGGCGGCCTGCTCTCCGCGCTACTTCAACGGGGGGCAGGTGGCTAGGACTTCATCTCATGAAAGCGCTGCCGACAGTACAGGCGTGCACAGAACCATTGACTATTCCAGCATCAGCGGCTTGCAGCAGAACATCGACTGGAAGTCCAGCATGGACGTGACGACGGTAAAAGAGGTCCTGTCTGCCCCAGATTCTTCCGGAAGGCAGTATGTCATCGAGCGGACGACTACGACCGCAAAGACGCAATCGCAGAGCGCTTCGACTGCCACACAGACAAAAGAAGAGAACCTGCAGGCATCGGTGGACAGCACGTCCCATGTTGAAAAAGAACAGACGCAGCAGACAGAGCAGAAAAAAAACTTCTCTACAAAGGTCCGGGTTGGACCTCCATGGTATGTGTGGGTGATAGGTGTTCTTATTCTTACAGCAGCTGTTTACGTGCTGTTTAAACGGTTTGGAACTAATTTTTTTTCGATATGAAGGTAACAGTGCTCATGCGTCAGACCCTTTCTGACATCGCATTGGAAATATATGGAGACATCGCCGGGCTTCCAGGTATTGCCCGCGCTAACAATATAGCCATGACGGCAGACCTGCAGGTGGGACAAGTCCTTGAGTGTCCGGATGTGGTATATGACGCCTACCTGCAGAACTACGTGCGGAAGTACGGCATCAAGCCGGCAACAGAATACGATGGCACCGGAGAGATTCGGCAGCGCATCTTCACAGAACAGTTTACACTAGAGTTTAGTTAATATGGCTAGAACGATTCGACAAATAAAAAGCGCCATGACGCAGCAGTTCATGAACGACAGCGTCATCATCGAAAGATACGGCTTTGCTGCCGGTTCCACCTTTGAGGACACCTTCAGCGCAGTCAGCCTTGAGTCCATCTGGTTTTCCATAGTGGCTTCTGCTATCTATGTGCTGGAAACGCTGTTCGATGCCTTCAAGGAAGACGTTGACGCGAAGATTGCTACGGCCGTGCTTGCGTCAATCCCGTGGTATCACAAGATCTCGCTGGAGTTCCAGTATGGAGACAGCCTTGTATTCGACGAGTCGACGCAGCAGTTTGTCTATCCGGTTATTGATGAAAGTAAGCGCATTGTCAAGTACGCCGCCTGTAGGGACCTTGGAGGTATGGTGCTTGTCATTGCATCGAAAGACAACGGTTCCGGAGCTCCTGGGCCCTTGTCTGCCGATGAGCTGGCCGCCTTCACGGCTTACCTGAAAGAGCGCAAGCCGGCAGGCGTTCTGCTGCAGACGGACAGCCTTTACCCGGACCAGGTGCGCGTCAATCTGGCGGTCCAGTACGACCCCCAGGTGCTCACTCCAACCGGGCAGCTTATTTCAGATCCGTCTATCTATCCGGTAGAGGATGCAATTAACGAATACTTGAACAATATTCTTTACGGCGGTGAGCTGAACAAAACGCGCCTGGTGGATGCTGTACAGGGAGCTCCTGGAGTAAGAGATGTCGTGCTTGGCACGGTGTCAGTGAAGCCGGCAAATTCGTCCACCTTTGAACCAGTTGCCGGTAACAACTATGTGAGTGTGTCCGGTTCCTTCGTTTCCAATGAACTCAGAAATGGTATAAGCTATGTTCTTTCTATTTGACGTTGACAAGTGGATTATCCACCAGCTGCCGCCCATTCTCCGGCGGTCCGGCATATATGCTTTTCTTCGAACGATGCTTTACCCGTTGAAGCAGCTGCAGACGGCATTCCTGAACTACCGTTCACAGGTGAACCGGCAGCTCACATACAATGCCTTCCAGGACTATCTTGAACGGTTCTTAAACGGCCTTTTCTTCTTTGAAGGACGAGTTATCTACATTACCGATATGGTGACTGAGGTTGCATATCTTGCTTATGCTTCGGAATCGGCGGAGGATGTCTATATGTCTTTTGTCAATGAAGATCCATCCTATTCGCTCAACCTGAGCAGCGTTGATCCGTCGCAGATAACGGGACAATTTGTCGTACATGTTCCGGCCGCTTTGACAGAGGCTGATGTTGCAACGGTCACCAATTGGGTGAACTACTATAAAATGGCAGGTACACAATTTACTATCGAAGTATATGAATAAGTTTCTTACTTTCGCGGGCGTGCAGCCCGTCTATTTGGGCGACATCGACTTCATTCAGAACGCCGCCTCTGACATCTTCAGCCAGCTGGCCGGTGCCTTGATGAATCAGGCCCCAGAAAATTTGAACGCGGTCCTTTACGGTGTGGAAATTACGCATCCTGCAGAATTCCAGGTGGCTTGGACCAGTGGCGCCGTCGTACTGAATGGAGAAATACTGAAGGTGCTCCCTGGTTCACTTACATCGCAGACTAGCCGTAGTCCGGTGCTGTTCTTTCATGTTCTCTCTACTCTGAGCGGAGAGCGCACTTTCAAGGATGGGGTGTCAAGGGAATGCTATGAGACCCGGACAGCTACGCTTAATGAGACATCCACAGGCGGAGTTGCTGAGCGTACCGTGAAAAGACTCCATGCAGAAAAGGACATGGACTACGACGCCTTTTGGAAGACATCTGATGTAATGAGTTGCAAGCTTTTGCAGCGCGGAGGTCTTTTCTTCCTGGACTTTGTAGCAAGTATCCAAGAGGGCCAAACCTCTTTTGATGCGCGAATGAAATTTCAATTGACCTCTGAGAAAGCGCTTCCGACAGGCCCCATCAACACATATGTCGGGATTGGATATGAGACAGGTGTCGTTCCGATGTTTTTGGGATTAAATGTGCTGAATACATCCGGCTCTATTTATGAAATTACGGTGATCACCTACAACGTAACGGCGGCAAGCGGTAATGCACGTTTCACGGGAATGCTACCGGTATATTAGTCGCTAATGTAAAAAATAAATACCATGGTTAACATTTACGAAATATTGCAACGCGCGGCCTCTTTGAAAGAAGAGACCGCCCTGAACAGCATCAGCCCGGAGCGGGCTGGTGGCATCATGTATGACACGTTGCTTGCGCTCAATGACCTGTGGCTTCAGCAGGGCTCAGCGCTGGTCATCAGCAAGATCTACGCAAGCGTGGCCGCCATGGAGGCGGACACCGCGCCCGTGAGCGACCTCACCGGCAAGCCTCTCCGGCCCGGTCAGATTGTAGTCATCGCATCCTCCGACTCCGACAATGGCTCCGTCTATCGCTACAACGGCACCGATGCGCCCAGTTGGTCCCTGGTTGGTGCTATTGGCAACCTCACCCCGGTAGACAGCCTGGACTCAGACAGCACGACGCTTCCCCTGGCCGCCCACCAGGGAAAAGTGCTCGACGGTAAGATCAGTCAGTTAGGCCAATATGAAGATAATGAGCGTTTCCTTGAAGCACATACAGACAATGCGAATAGATTGCTGTATGCTGTTCGGAAAAACGGTGACTTCGTGTTTGGCGTTGGCGTCCCATCAAGAATTGCGGAAGAATTGCAGAACAAGGAGGATGTAATACCGGGTAAGTCTTTGATAGACTCTGAATTTGCCGACGGACTTTCGCAGGGTTTTTCGGAAGATTCCCTATTAGCATTGCTGGATAAAGATGGCCGTATCATTAAAGAAATTCCAAGGAGCCAACAAGTTGAGGTTAAGCCGGGGATTCCGATGTATCATAAATTGCTTGACGCGATGCGTGATAACTGCTATGATATATTTCTCCTTGGGTCACAACTTGTCCAAGCGAATGGGGTATATGATACGAATGTTGGAGCGCACGATACATTCGTTCCTGCAAAACTCATTAGACAATTCAATTATATTGGACTATCCGGCAAATTGCCTCAGTTGAAACAAGGTAGATTACAATCTATTGTCATTGGCGGTGTGCAGGCCACAATCCTCTATATGGGAACTTATGTATATGCAATAACGGATGGCAATGGTGTTGTGTATAGGATGGCGTATCCTAAACTCCCAGAAGTTACGGATAGCAATACGGATATTGATGCTATAAGCATTCCGCTTGATGGTATGACCATTGATGGAGTTTTTGAAACCAACGATGGTAATTTTCTTGTGCAGGTTTACGATAGTACATCCCCAGATACACATCCAACAAGAAGTCTTTACAAAGTCACTCTTGATGATGAGTTGAATGCTACGGTAAGTGACAATCCAGTTATTGTTTGCGTTCCAAGCACTGTGAATATTGTGGCTGTGCGCGAACATTGGTCCTTCAAACAATATGGAGCAATGATACTGATTTCCCCGTATGGCGGTGGCAGAACGGGACAGTTGTGGTTATCAAAAGATTATGGTAACTCTTTTGAATGTATTTTTAATGTGGCAAACGACACGACCTATGTTGCCACTAAGCCCAACGGACAAGGCGGATATGGTGCTTATGGGATTCATCCGGAGGGAGCGAATATGATTCCTAAACAAGGAAATGATTTTTGGGAGAATGTAAGTTCTATCGGGAACGGAAGCAGACATATCCATAGTTGTTGCTATGATGAAGAATTTGAGCGCATCTGGTTGGTAATGGGAGATGATAAGTATCTTGCGACGGGAATCTATTGGAGTGATGATATGGGCAAGACTTGGCATCGTAAATCACTTGTGTTTAACTACCCGGATATTGATATGGGAGGCACTACGCAAATGCTTCAGGTCATAAGCATGAAGACTTGTGTACTCTTTGGAACTGACGGGTGGGGAAACGGAATCTTCAGATATAACCGTGGCAGAAAAGATGATGATGTCGAGATAGAACTGGTTTTCGGATGGGATGAAAACCGGGATAACCTTGAGGGCGTTGCGAGCCATAATATCATTACCCCGGAAGGTGTTATGCTGATGGTGTTCGCATCTAACAGTCAATCTCCCTTGCCACGCGGTGGAGTTGTCGCGTCGGATGGATATCATTTTCGGAAAGTATTTGTCGATACTTATGCCGATGGAGAAACACTTGCAAGTCAAAAGATAGGTTGGCCTTCGTTCCTGAGCATGCATAACGAGGACTTGTATATCCGCACAAAGGATAAGAAAGAGATTATTCTTATTGAAAGTTTTAACAAATAATAATTGCAATTATGGACAAATGTTTAGTAACAAGACTGAAAGGGACTGCCGTGGCAGATTTACCTTTTTACGATGCAATTCGCCTTTGGATTAAATGGGGGGACAATACAACTTTTCCTATTAAGGCAACTGGTTCATTGGAAAATATTTTCTTTGGAGGAATTGGAACAACGGTTAAGGTCATCAGCAACGGAACAATCAAGGTCGGAAGCGACAATGTTGGAACGGAATACACTATCACGGAATCTTCCACTTCCACCATTGACATTATTCCCTCCGATGTTGCGCAGGATACCCTTATCATATTGAAGGGGCTTTCTTCAATCTCGAAATGGGGGCCGACCACAGGGTCGCCTCACAGAATGGCGCATACGGATGATTCTTTTTCCTTGGCAGAAACCAGTATTGCCGGAACTACGGTCGCGCTTCTCGCCGGCGCATCCGAACCTTGCGATTTAGCTGTTCTTGAAGTACTTCCAAACAAGAGCACTATAACGACATTGCTTTGGAGTCTTGAACAGAACGCATACAAGGGGGATATTCACCACCTTGCTGCAATTCCTGGCCTTATCGTCACAGGCACTGCTCTTGCAGCGTTCAATTCCGGTGTATATGGCGACATTGCCGTTTTTAACGGGAATACCGCTATAAGGAATGTTGAATTGCGGAGGAGTGACCGGATTGTTGGTATGATAGACAATCTTTCCGGGTGTTCCGCCCTTTCGACAGTAGATTTGCAATCAACACAAGTAACCGGCAATCTTGCCGCACTTGGAAATTGCGTCAATCTGACAAAGATTGTTCTTTCCTCGACATCGGTTACCGGAACGGTAGAAGATTTGGTCGCGGCATTCAATGCGGCCGGCAAGACAAGCGGTTCTATTTCTATCGGTTTCCAACGGACCGGAGTTACCTACAATGGTTCTTCTGTTTCCGGAACGACCTTGACTTGGAACGGGAGTAACATTACTATTTCTTAACCCCTAGGTGACTGAATAGAGAGAGCGGACCATCTGGCCCGCTCTTTTATATGTTGTGTGCGAAATTATTCACGCATTTTGTTTTTTACTCAACTCACGCATTTTGTTTTTCGATTGGAGAACATTTCGTTTTTTTGATTATACCTTGTTTTCAAACATGCGGACGGCCTGCGTATCCGGAGAGTATGGGGCTGGACGCTCCTCATCTGGGGGCTGATTGACTTCATCTATCTTGCCGGCGATATATTTGCCCGTTCTCAGGTGATGGATATGAGCGCTCAGCATATCACTACCATAGAGCTGCTTTTGGGCAACCTGCTGGGCTGGCTGCTGCTGATGTATCCTACGGAAGCCGTCCGGCCCGGATGGCTGTCGTTCCGGACCGGGCTATGGCAAGTTCTTCCCATGTATGTGCTGGTAGGCCTGGATTACCTGATTCCCCTAAGTCTGAGGCCCCTTATCGCGTTATATCCTTTTGCGCTCATTCCGCTGCTTATTACCCATGTCCGCACGTATAAAAACTGGTGCGAAGAGAATTTCTCCACCCTGGATGCGTTTGATGTCCAGTGGATTGTCCACTACCTGTGGATGGTGGCGCTGGTGGGCGTCAATTATATTTTCATCTGCGTCACCCAGGCCCCGGCACGCGGCTTCACCCAGCTGTGGTTCACGATTGCCATGTTCGCCTACAGCACGGAGCAAATCCTTTACCGCAAGGACCCTTGGGAGATGGTGCGTGGGCGGGAAAAGGCAAGGGAACCGGCGCCGGAGGCCATAACGGAACCCGCGCCCTCGCCCGAGAACAGTGAACTTCGCCAAAAACTGGACCGCTGGATGGAGGAGGAAAAGCCCTATGTCAATCCGGCCTTCCAGCTGTCGGACCTGGGGGCGGTCCTGCCCATGAACCGGACCTACTTGTCCCACTTCATCAAGGCGGAATATGGCTGCACCTTCTACCAGTTTGTGAACCGCTATCGCGTCGCGGAGGCCAAGCGCCTGAAACTGGAGCAACCGGATTTGAAGATGGACGAGATTGCCGCGCGCTGCGGCTTCTCTTCCCGCACGGTTTTCTCCAACGTGTTCACCCGCGAGGAAGGCGTTTCGCCACGCGAATGGTTTAAAAAATGTAATCCTGCGTAAAAAAATTGCGCCAAAAAACATTCTGCGTCAATTTCTGCCCGGGCAGTTGTGTCCGAGCAGTATTTTTTTATTACATTTGCTCAATTCGTATAGGGAGTAACATCGTAATACACAACAATAAATGGAAACAAAGAACAAAATCATTTATGCCCCCCCCATGGCGGAGACTGTGGAGGTGAAGGCTGAAGGCGTTGTCTGCGAGAGCGGACGGCGTGGCTCGTACGGAAAGGCCAACGACGGTGTTGACTCCAGCTCGCTGGACGATAGTGGTATTTGGATCTGGTAACAAGGAGGGAAGCATCATGAAAAGCATGTTGAAGATTTCTTGCCTGAGCGCTGCCAGCATCGCAGCCCTGGCCTCCTGCCAAAAAGAAATGACTCCCGCCGTTGCTCCCGAGCAGCCGTCGGCAAAAACGTACACCCTTACTGTTGACGCCACCAAGGGTGAAGATACCAAGGCGCTGTCCCTGGACGGCCAGGTCCTGAACGTAAAGTGGGCCGATACCGACCAGGTGAGCGTTTTCGCCGGAGACTGGAGCGGTGATCCGATGGGCACCCTGACTGCCGCCGCCAGCGAAACCGGCAGCACCACCCTGACGGGCGCCGTCACCGGTGCCAATAAAGGTGATAATCTGAACTTCCTCTTCCCCCGTGCCGAATGGAACTACACCGGCCAGAAGGGTATTCTTTTGAGTGACGAGAACTCCATCGAGAAGAAATACGACTACGCCGCAGCTACCGTGACGGTGAACGAGGTAGATGGTACTACCATCACTACCGATGCCGCCAACTTCACCAGCCAACAGGCTATTGTGAAGTTCCGCCTGACCGACGGCGTCAGCCCCGTTGCAGTTAATAGTTTGACAATCAGTGCTAACAGTGGCAAGTTGGTAACTAATAAGAGTTACCGGGGATTGGAGCCCAAGACCTACTATTACGGAAACGGATACTACACCGTGGATGCAGGTTCGGGAGGATATAATGACAACGAGGTGCACAATAAGTTGGTTGACAACGACCTGGGTACTAAATGGGGCCAGAATAAGCCCAGTGGTGGCTGGTACATCGAGTTCCACACCGCCAGTGCAATCCAGGTGGACGGATATATGCTCAGAACAGCCAATGACACGGGGGGGCAATCTAATCGAAATCCTACAGACTGGGTGCTGAAAGCCAAAAAGAACAGTGGGGACAGTTGGACTGTCATCGATACGAAAGTCAACAACAATGACCTGCCCAATGCAAATAATACAGAGACGGACTTTGATGTGGCTACTCCCGGTGAGTACCGCTATTTCCGCCTTGAAATAAGCAACAACAAAGGGAATGGAGGATATATGCAACTTTCGGAAATGCGGCTGTTCAATTATGCCGACTTTGGTCAAGGAACCTCATATGGCAATATTACCGTAACGCCCGATGCCGCTGCAAGCGAGCTCACCGTGGCTCTGCGTAACGAGAACGCCGGCGCCGATACATACACCCTGACGGCCACTGTCGGAAGTGGTACCTATACTTTTAGCAAGAGTGGCATTACCTTCGAAAATGGCAAATACTACGACATCCGTGTGCCGATGAATGCGAAGAAATTGTCATACATCAACTTGAATAAGACATCAGCCAACCTGTTTATCGGAGGCACCGTAACGCTTTCCGTTTCATACTCTTCCCCTTCCGATGCCGTAGATAAGACAGTGAGCTGGAGCAGTAGCAATACCTCTGTCGCCACCGTCAATGCCTCTACGGGTGAAGTTACCGCCGTGGCTGGCGGCACCGCCACCATCACCGCTACCGCCAACGACGGCGGTGGTGCAACGGCCACCTGCTCGATTACAGTTTATCCGGAAGGTGCGATTGTATGGGATGAAAGCAATTGGGGTAGCGAATATAGCTATCAACAAGGAGCGCCTTATACCAATAGCAACATTACATTGACTATGAACGGAAATGCTGTATTCGGTATTAGTTATTGGGGAAATGCCACAATAGTGTGTAGCAGTTATGGCGCTAAAGGTAACTTTGTATTCTCGAATTCGCTCAGTAAGAACTTCACCAAGATAGAAATAGACCCCGGCGACCATGGCTATTCGTGGGAATATGCAACCCTGGGTACTGGCTGGACGGTTAGTGGCGATTACATGACTGGATATAAAGTCACATGGACAGGCAATGCAAGTACGGTGTCTCTATTTGACAGCGACGACTGGCTTGACCAGTCAAGAGTGAACAGCATAATGTTTATTCTGAATTAGCTCACGCACCGGATCTTTACTCCACATCCAATAACTCATCCCCACATCTTCCATCGCTGAAGATGTGGGGATTCTGTAAAAAGGCAAGGTGTTTGGACAGTAAGCATCTCCATCTCTGTGCATGGCGTTTTCTATGCAGCACCGGATGAATGGCGTTTTCCATGCAGCACCGGATTAACAATATCTCATGGCTGGCCGGGAACTGACTAACAATCAACCACTTACCGGAAATCCTCTGCGCAAAAGGAGCCGAGGAATAATCGGAAACAGCTGTTGGTCAACAACTTAGCGGCCAGCAATAACTGACGTTTCCAGGCAGCCCGGATGAACACTGTCTCACGGCTGGCC
>JAGBJY010000015.1 GCA_017934185.1 Bacteroidales bacterium
GCCCTGACGTTTGCTGTTGTCTCCTATTCCTCTCCGAAGGGTCAGGCAACAGACTCCGTCCCCAGTGGAGCATATACGTTATCGCACATCCAGGAAGTGGCAATGACGGACTATGAAGAGGCTATGCGTCTTGCCTACGAAGGTCTCCGGAGCGGGCAACTGAGCGCCTATACGGCCCATACCCTCCGCGCCCGGTTAACCTATCTCCACACGGAAAATTATGCCGCCGCAGCTGGGTTTATGAGGAAGGCACTCGAACTGGAGGAAGCCCGGGATCCTGCTGTGCGGACGCAGCTCCTCTACCACCTTGCCACCGTCCTCCGCAGTGGCCGCGATTTCACGGAGCTCCTCGCCACTTGCACGCAAGGTAAGGAATGTGCCCATAAAGCCGGGAAGGCTTTCGAAGAGAACGCCTTTGACTTTCTTGTCGGTAACGCCCTCGTTGACATAGGAGAGGAAGACGACGGTTTCGAAATGATGTGCGGTGCCTTGAAGAAAGCCTCATCCCTTGCTTCGAGCGAAGATGAATATGGCCACCTCATCTACTTTTATGGACAGTACCTCAACGATTTGCAGGGAAAAAAGGACTGGGATGCCGTCCTTTCGGCCTGTACCGACTACGAAAAGCGTGTCTCTGATATGGAGCGCTCCTTTCCTGGTATGGACAGCTCCTATATCGATCGCTGCCGCTTCTACCTGGACATCCACCGGGCAATCGGATATTCCTACACTGGATCGTCGGATTCCGCCTTGCAGGCATTTGAAAAGGCCTGCACCCGCAGTTACTGCCTCACTACGGACGGCCAGACCCAACTTGTCGATTACTATGCCGCCGCCGGGCAGCCGGACAAGATCCTGGATATCTACCGGGACGAACTCCCTTTCACCGAGCCGGATACGGTAAGCCGCTCCTACAGGATGCGTATCGCCCGACTTCTGGAAGCCTGCACTAACGCCGGAATGAGCGAAAAGGCCCGCGAATACCAGGAAATCTACAACTCTCTTAGCAGGCAGCTTGAGCAGAAAGAGCGATTCGAAGGCACCTTCACCAATTCCGCGAAGTACGATGTGCAGCGCTATCGCTTCAAGTTGGAAGACACTACCCGGGTCCTCAGGCAGAACCAGAGGCTTATATTTGTCTTAATCACCATCTTCATCCTTGCCACAGGCCTTCTGTTGGTGCTGCTCCTGTCAAGAAACCGTGCCCATCGTCAGGAAAGTGAATCGCTGAAAAAGAGTCTCAGTTCCATCCAGCGCCAGGTGTCCATCATTGCCGATATGCAGACACATAAAGACGCCTCCGATGCTCCTGAAGCCGCTCTCACGTTGAAGGATGTCATAGAAGGGCGCGAACTTTATCTGGACAAGGGCCTTAACCGCCAGAAGATTTCCGCCATTCTTGGCAAATCCCCTTACGAGATAAACAAGATGCTTGCAGATGCAGCCCCTGGCATCAGTTTTCCCGACTATATCAAAGGCCTTCGTATCCGCCGTGCGCTGGATCTCCTCAGTGAAAATCCTGATATCTCCATTGCGGAACTGGCCGATAGCAGTGGATTCTACACCGTTCGCTCCCTGCAGCGTTCCTTCCTGGCTATCACCGGGAAGACCCCAAGCGAATTTGCTAAAGATTTGAAAAAATAAAAAAATGAAAACGAAACTGATTTACACCACGCCTGAGAGCACTGTATTTACAGTAAAACTTGAGGGCTTATTGTGCGTGAGCGAAGAAACTCAAAGCACACGCGACGATTATCAAAAAGATGGAGAGTATTTCTGGAATTATTAAAGGGGGAGTTCGCATTATGAAATACAATACTTTATATAGTTTTATCCTCGCAGTTTTCCTGGCTGTTGCGCTGGCGGTTTCCTGCAGCAAAGCCGACCCGGAGTCTGAGGGGGAACCCGCTCCGCAGGTCTATACTATGACAGTCAATGCCTCCAGGGTATATACCAGAGCCCTGGAGGAAGACACATCTGCGACCTCGCCCAGGATTGTGTCCACCTGGACTGCCGGAGATGTCATAACTGTCTGGACTAGCGACGGCTCCTCCAGGCAATATGGTCAGCTCTCCGCCCAGACAAGCGGAAGCAGCACGACTTTCAGCGGGACGCTGACTTCGCTCCCCTCCGACGGGGAGGAGCTTCTTCTCAAGTACCTCAGCAATAATTACTCCCGTCAGGACGGAACACTGACCGGCGGAGAGGGAAGCATTGACAAAGTGTGCGACTATGCCACGGCCACCGTCACCGCAACGGTTGACGGGACATCGGTAACGACAACCAATGCGTCTTTTGCCAACCAGCAGTCCATAGTCAGGTTCCGGCTGAAGGACAAAAGCAATGATTACAGCGATCTGTATGCCACCGGATTCAGCATGTCAATAAACGGGGAAACGTTCACTGCCATCCCATCATCGGCTACCAACGTTTTCTATCTCGCGATTCCCGGAAGAACTCTGGACATGGTGCCTTTGACGCTTACTGCAACCACCGGCTCCAAGATTTACAGATACTCTCATAACGGCAACTTTGTCCCGACCTCGTTCGTAAACGGAACGTATTATACTGTAAGCGTAGCCCTCGAGGAGTACGGTGCTACCAACACGCTCGAGTGGCTCAAAATAAAGGCCGCGTTCGGGGAGGACTGCTCTGGCTGGCTCGGTTGGTACGTACGCCCGGACGGGAGTATTACTTATTCAAAGCCCTCTGACGCCGTCGGACGCATAACATTCATCTCCTCATCTTCCGACGTCGAGGTCGCGGCACCAGGCTCCCGCATACTCGTGCTCTCACTTGAAAGCGCAGGCGGAGCGGATGCGTCTTTTGTGTGGAAGCCGAGCGCCTCTATGAGTGACCGTATCGATCCTGCGTTTGCCGATGCATCCGCGATGAACGGCCTTGCCATCTGCACTGCGTATCACTCGGATGATTACCCGGCATTGAAAGCCGCCTGGGAATATGCGACAGCCCGTCCGGACGGCGCTTCGGGGTGGTTCCTTCCGTCAAAAGGCCAGTTTAATGCGATGATGCCCAAAGCGCGTGAAATGCTGCAAAAGAACGGGGCTGATTATGCTGTCTATTGGTCGTCGACAACTGTTAACACCGGCGCATATGTTAATTACGCCTGGTTTTATGTGTTTTATAACGGTGAGGAACAGTGGGGCAGCAGTTCCAAAACAACGGGCGGCGATGGTATTACCATCGTCAACGTGCGCCCCTGCTTTGCCTATTGAAACCTTAATCGATTGCTTTGGCTTTGTCCGCCCGGCCTTTGTGTATTAGTCAGTTAGTAATGTGTAAAAAATAAGTTGCATCAGTTGGCCGGTTTGACGAGGTCGTTCCACTTACCGAGTTCCGGGGCGAAGACAACCTGCCTGGCAAGCCTCTTCTGGTACGATTCATCAATCGGTCGCTTGATGTCATAGTTTTTCGAGTTAATGTGAACATGTACCTTCAATCCCTTCTTCGTGGTGGTCATCGCGGCCCGGTCAGCGGCATTCTGCAAGTTCAGAAGTGGCGCGCCGTTCCAACTGCGTGTGATTTGCGAGAAGAGCCGGTGTTCAATGGGATTGAACTTGGAACAGTACGGAGGATAATGAACCATAAGAAGCCTGATACCCAGTTTGTTGGCAAGGTCCATAAGATCCTGCTTGACGATTCTGTGGGAGCTGGAGTTCGAGCCTCCGCCGTCTCACAGGATAACGAGGGTGTGGGCATCCGGGTATTGCTCCTGCAAGTGCTCCCTCCAGACACGTGCGATGTTGTCGCAGAGGGAGCCGACGAGGAGAAAGAAGATCCAGTCTATCACGACATGAGCGTATATCGCACCGCCGACATTGATGGTACCGCCAAGATAAATGCCCTCTGGCAGAACCTGAAGGCGAAGCAGCCCAAGGGCACGGGCATCAACCGCCAGTCGCCCACCTACGACTACGAGATGATGCGCATCGGCAAGATTCTGCCGAAAATCAACAAAGAGTTCAAGGCCGAGGACACAGCTGATTGATGAAACAGAAAAGATTCTGGATGCTCGCCGCCATCCTTGCCATCATCTGCGGCGCAGGCATGGTTGCCTGCTGCAACAGTAAAAGCGGCGGGCTGGAGCAGCCATACGTGCCCAAGGAGCCTGACTACGACAATCCCTCGATGTGGATTACGGCCGATGGAGATGCCGACGGCACGGGAGCCGATGTGTTCTATGTGGTCTCGACATGGGAGGAGGACTGGACCACCGATGACGGGCGGCTGTGCCACTACGCCGATGTGTGGAACGCCACGCACCGCGAGCATATGGCGACGGAAATAAGCAAAGTGGCGACCTATATGTCGCCCGGCAACCGATTCTTTGCCCCATACTACCGCCATACCACCATAGATGCCTGGGTGACGCAGGACGAGGACACCATTTCCCGGCGCGTCGCACTCGCAATGGACGATGTCTGCAAGGCCTTCGACCATTTCCAGGCTCGGCGCGACCATAGCCGCCCGCTCATCATTGCAGGCTTCAGCCAGGGCGGCAGGGCCATGGTGGAACTGCTGAAACACATGAGCGACGAGACCTATTCACAGCTGGCTGCCGCATACGTCCTGGGCTACAAGGTGACCAAGGCCGACATGGCGCAGTGCCCGCACATCCGTCCCGCCGAGGGCGAGACCGACACGGGAGTCACCATCTGCTACAACACGGTGAAGGACGTGAAATACATCAAGAGCGTCATCGCCGCTTCCGACATCTGCATCAACCCCGTGAACTGGCGCACCGACGCCACTCCTGCCACGCTGCACGACACCATCACCGTAGCCGTCTCGCCGGAGTACCATGTGCTCGTTGTCACCGGCTACAGCGGATCGGAGTATGCGCCCTACCGCGACTTCATCAACGTGGGCGACATCCACAGCTGCGAGCCATGGCTCTACAGCGATTGCCTTGCACGCAACATTGCCGTGCGGGCCTGGGCGTGGAGAAATAGAATAAAGCCACTTTCCATGTAAAACAACTCTGAAAATATGCGTAAACACTTTCTACTTTTTTTCATTGCCATAACCGGCATACTGGCCGGCTGCAACAAAAATGATCCGGAGACTCTGGCACCGAAGGACTACTTCACCCTGTGGAACGACTGTGAGGCCCTCACGGCCCTTCAGGAATATGTTCAGGATGTAACCAATCCTAAGTCGACCAACTATATCAAGGAAGAGGACCGCATCGCCACCTTCGATATGGACGGCACCTTCGTGGGCGAACTCTATCCCAGCTACTTCGAATACAACCTCCTGGAGTACCGCGCCCTGGACGATCCCGCCTATAAAGACAAGGCCCCTGAGGATGTCAAGGAGGCGGCACAGGCCATCCGTGACTTTGTCCGTAATGGAAAAGCACTCCCGAGCGGCTTCGACATGATCCACGCCAGGGCCGCAGCCAAGGCCTACGCCGGAATGACGGTGGCTCAGTTTGATGCATATGTCAAGGCCTACGCAGCCAAGCCCGCCAACGGATTCACCGGCATGACATACGGAGAGAGCTTCTACAAGCCCATGCTGGAAGTGTTCGATTACCTGAAAGCCAATGGCTTCACCTACTATGTGGTTTCAGGGTCCGACCGCTTCATCGTCCGTGCACTAGTGGAGGCTATCGGCATTCAGCCCAACCGGGTTATCGGAATGGACGTGAAACTCCAGTCCAGCGGCCAGGGAGATGAACCCGGCGTCAACCACACCTACGGCAAGGAAGAAAACCTTGTCCGTACCGACGAGCTGATCATCAAAAACCTCAAGACCAACAAGGTCCTCCAGATTCAGCAGGAAATCGGCAAGACGCCCGTCCTGTCCTTCGGCAACAGCGGCGGTGACAGCGCCATGCACAATTTTGCCTTAAGCAATTCCCTGAAATCGGCCGCCTTCATGCTCATTGCCGATGACGATGCCCGCGACCACGCCAACAGAGAAAAAGCCCTTAAACTTGGGCAGCAGTGGAAAGAAGCCGGCTATCACGTCATCTCAATGCGGGACGATTTCAAGACCATCTATGGTCCCGGCGTAAAGAAAGTGGATTTCGTCTTTTGACAAAGGTTAAGTAATGAAACAGAAGTGCCTCTGACAACAAAATTATTAGCACATCTTATGAAACGTTTACTTACTATCGCTCTGCTCTTAGCAGTAAGCTTCGCATCATTTGCCCAGCTTTCCAAAATTCCCCAGAGGAACGAAATCGTCTCCATCGAGGCTGACGGAGATACGGGAGATGCCGATTTTCTTAGCTCACTGAGCCAATTACTGAACGGCGGCGCAGAAATACGCGAGGTCTTCGATTCACCCTCAGAAGACGGAGCGCATCATTATTGGCTCTCCGTGGGGCATCTCGGTTTCGGCGATGATATCGTGCAGGTCAATATTGACCCCGCCTTCGAACTATTCATTCCCCTTGGCGACAACTTGGAAGAAGCCCAGAAGACAATGGAAAGCCTGAAAGCCCTGTTCAAACAGCCACAAAACAGCAGCATGGAGATAAAGGGTTGCCTCTGTTTCGGATTTCCCAATGCCGATAAACTGGAAACGGTAACCGCTACCTACCGCAAGCCCCTTATTAGCAAGATGCTGGAGTTCACCGTCCATCGCGATGGCTATATCC
>JAGBJY010000016.1 GCA_017934185.1 Bacteroidales bacterium
AATCAATAGTAGCTTTGATAATCAAAGAGTTCTATAAGACTGTGAGAAGGTACTTGTGATATCCTTTTTCTTGTGATAAATGGGAAAATCAAAAGCTTTTGATTTTCCCATCGGTATTGTGAAACAGCCGCCGGCACCGTCAGTGCTCCGCATCAAGGGAGTCGGTATAGCATACTCCCGGAGCCCGCAAAACCGTCCTACAGGGCGTCAGATTACACAATCCGGATTATGTTAAGTTTGCTCCGTCGGTGTGGTGCAAAGGTCCTACCTTCGAACTCCCGGGTGAGGCGGCGGCGGACAAGCGGCCCCCTTCAAGGACTTCCGGCCTCCAAGCCCGTCAGGGGGCCGCGCACTTTGCGCATCCTTCGTAGGAACGTCAGCGCCAGTTCCAGAAGCGCTCCACCCGCAGTCGGCACAGCCGCCTGCGACTTCCGCTTTGATGCTCGTATCAGAGGATAGTCGGTATTCGTGGGCGCAAAGTGCAACCACGAGCACCGTCATCAATCTGCGAAAGCCTGGTGCCCGCTGGCAGCCTCCGTGCAGTGCGAGAAGTCCGCCGCCTTACGCACCTCCGGTGCTGGGTCGCCTCAGTCAGTTACTCCTCTTGCCGGGACAAGCCACGTCAAGAAGAGTAACAGCCTGCGGCTCCGCGGTACGCTCCGCGTGTTTATCCCCGGCCGCTACTCCTCCACACCTCTGCCGGGATGAATCCCGCCAGAAGTGTTCCGGGCAGCCGGGGTACGGCCGTCCCGGCCGTTGGCGCAGACAGTGTCAGTCATCACGGCTCTGTTCTCCGGCATTCGCCTCCGCCCAGAATCCGCGCTGCCCGCCACAGACTGCGCCGGAGGGTCGGTGCCAGGCTTCGCCATCAACCTCCTGCTGCTACTCGACCGTGGGTGATGGGCCGTTCCGGCCCAGGCCCCGGAGGCCGTCTGCCTTCCCACACCGTCGGTCTCTTCCGCTGCTCCAGGGAGCCTAAGGTCTCCCTTCCGCGGCGCTCCAGAGCCCGCCACCCTACACTTCCAGACCGCCTCCGGGGCCAACGCTCCACTGCGTTCCGCGTCCTTGGTGGTTTGGAGACTCAAAGCCGGGTTTCCGCATCAGTATCAGTGCTGATTCCCACGTCAACCCCCGCCCGGCCGTCCCGCCTTCGAGACTCCAAACCACCAAGGCCCCCAAGCTGACGTACGCTTCTGCCGCAGTGCCACATCGAGCGCCGTACCCCGCCCGAACGGGAGAAAAAGGGTAAAAATATATACAACAAGGGGCAGCGGCAGGGCCGCTGCGGGTTGCGTATGTCAGTGATTTTTAGTAATTTTGTATAGAGGTTGTAACCCTTTGGAGGTCCCTCTGAGCCATTGCCTTGTTCAAAACTTGTAACGCCTGATGCCTCGTTTTAGACCATCCCTCCTGATCAGTGACGCCTACGGTTCCGTGGGTGATGTCACCTTCTATCACCGGGGTGGGAAATGCTACTACAGGAAGCGTTCTGCTGGGAATTACCCCGGCACCTCGGCCCAGTTGTCACACCTGGACGTGCATCGCCGGGCGCTGGCCGCATGGAGGACCTTGGACCAGGCCACGCAGACGCTCTGGCATGAGTACGGGAAGGAGGCGGTGCCGCACAAGCCGCCGTTTGACAACAAGGCTCACATCTCTGGCCAGAATCTGTTCGTGTCTGCGTATCATGGCTTCGCCACTCTGGGGAATGAGCACATTCCGGTGCTGCAGCGCTTTGTAAAGTTCCCGCCGTTTGCTGTGTGCCTGGCGGATGCTGTCAAGTTGGGTGAGAACCTGGTGATTCCTGCAGCAGTGGCAATTCCTTCAGCCTGGGAGGCTGGCCGGTACCGGCTGCTGGCCAAGCTGCTGCTGGATGTCCCGGGGAAAGGAAAGCATCCCGGCCATCTGAAGAATTACCTGGCAGACCGGGTATGCGGCAGTGGCGACGTTCTCATCGTCGTGCCCAATTATGCTACTGTCTGGGGACTGGACCTGGAGGCATACCAGATCCACGCGAAGTTTGTCCTGTTGGATACCGTCACCGGTTACCGGAGCCAGGAGTTGGAGTACTCTACTTGTCTGCGAGCCACGGTAGGGATTCCCACAGACGAACCGTAGCGGGGATGTCAATCTTGCTCTTGGTGTGGACCAGGTAGCCGTTGTCCCTCCAGTTATAGACAGTCTGGCGGCTCACGTCCAGCCAGCCGGCAAACTCGGAGAAGTTGCAAGATTCCTTGCGGGTGGCAATGTCGGCCAACTTCTCGAGATACTTCTTATAGCCTACAATCTTCGGTGCCGCTTCGTCCAGGATCGTCTGGATGTCAATCCGGTTCTTCCCGGCTTCCTTGAACATATTGAGCAGGTCGTATGCCTTGTTGACATCGACCTGCATTCTCAACAGGGTGCTTTCGTTTCTGGGTGTCATATGCTTACAGGCTAAGGGAATTCGCAAAGGTATTCATGGCGTCGGACTTGGTCTTGCCGGCAATGTCAATATAAGGCTTCATGGACTTGTAGTCGCAGTGGCCGGTCCATTTCATCACCACCTGCGGGGGGATACCGCTGGAGAGGGCCAGGCAGATGAAGGTGCGGCGGCCGGCATGGGTGCTCAGCATCTCGTACTTGGGGAAGGTCTCCTCGACCCGTTGGCCGGCACGGAAACATACCCTGGTGATGGGATCATTGAAGCCGCAGAGCTCGCCCAGGTCCTTCAGGTAGTCATTCATCTTCTGGTTGGAAATCACCGGCAGGGCGTGGTCACCAACGGTCTGCAGATCCTTGTACTTATCGAGAATGGCTTTGGAATAGGGATTCAGATCAATGGGCAGGCGGTCGTTGGTCTTCTGGGTGGTAACGTAGATGTACTTGTCCGTAACGTCCTTCTTCCGGAGGTTATACATATCAGAGAAACGGAGGGACGTGAAGGCGCAGAAGCAGAATAGGTCCCGGGCTTTGGCCAGGGCACCGGCTTCCTCGACCACCTTCTCGTATTCGTTGCCGTTCATGTCCAGCAGCTTGACCTTGGTGCCGTTCTTGGGAATCTCGTAATTATATAAGGTAGTCAGTTCATCCTTATCAAGGAAGATGATGGGTTTCTCAACGACCTTGAACTTGGGCTTGTAACGGGTTATGGTATTCTGGCGGGTATATTCCTTCCGGAGCGCCCAGTTCGTGAACCACAGCAGGTTCTTATACTGCTTCCGGACGCTGTTGTCCTCCAGGCCCTTGTCCTTGCGCAGATAGGTGACGAACTTGTTAAGGCCGGTCTCGTCAAAGAACTCGAAGGTAACGTCCGGCTTGAAGGCCTCCATGTGATGCTTGAAGGTAAGCCAGCACTGGTTGGTGGCATAGGCCCACTGCTGCACGGCGCCCTGCTCAGCGGTGAATTCATCGAGCATCTGGAAGAACGTCTTCTTCCGGGCCTTCTTCGCCTTGGCCGGAGGGGTGGTCTCCTCCTTGTTCAGGGCCTTGTCCAGCTGCTCCTTGATTTCATCCTTGGTGGGACGGTGCGTCAGCTCATTGTCCCAGTCCATAAAGTGGTTCTCGATATTGTTCAGGCGCTTGTTGATTTCAGCGCCAGTGAGCCGCTTGGAATTGCGGTAGGTACCCTTGCTCACACGGTTGCCATCCCACACGTCAGGGTCTATGCTGATACCAAAAGTAGATATGCGCGTAACGCCCTTTACGCATATCTGGGCACGGATGGGAAGTTCCCCTTCCTTGTTCGCCCTTTTCTCCAAAAAGTAATTGACTGCCATAACTCAGTACGTTTATTTCTTACGCACAAAATTACGCATAATTACTCTAATATCCAAATAAACTTTGATTTATTTCGTTTGTCTATAATTATGATTATCAGCGATTTATAAGACTATATTAAACCCCGCTTTTCCCTAAAAATGGACTTCCCGGCACCACTGAAAAATGCCCCTCAGGTATCTGAGGGGCATTTTTGGTGTAACAAATTGGCTACATATTGGCTACATTTTGCCTTTTAGATGCAGAAAGGCCCGGTTCGCAATTGGCTACGCGACATCGGGCCCGAGCATTTTTAAAGTACAGCTTTGGGCTGCCACTTCGTTTGCGAAGGTACGAATTATTTCCGGCAATTCCACATTTTTTGTATCTTCGTAATGCCGACCTGTAACCTCAACAACGTTACAGACTATGAAAATCTTAATCGACAATGGACACGGCCGGGAAACTGCAGGAAAGCGCTCTCCTGACGGCCGTCTCCTTGAATGGTCTTACAATCGAGAGATTGCCGGCCGTGTGAACGCAGAACTCCAGCAGCGGGGCTACTTCTCTTCCCTGCTGGTCCCAGAATCCGAAGACATTTCTCTCGCCGAGCGCAGCCGCAGAGTCAACCGCGTTTGCTCCGAGCTGGGCCGCCGGAACGTCTGTCTCATTTCCATCCACGTGAATGCCGCCGGCCGGGGCAACAAATGGTACAACGCCACGGGCTGGTGCTGCTACACAAGCAATGGCCAGACGGAGGGTGATAAACTTGCCGACTGTCTATGCCAGGCTGCAGCACGAATCCTCCACGGCCACAAGATGCGCTTCGACTACAGCGACAATGATCCGGACCAGGAAGCAGATTTCGCCATACTCCGCAAGACCGCATGTCCGGCCTGCCTAACCGAGAATGGCTTCATGAACTGCAAAGAGTCCCTGGAATTCTTGCTGAGCGACGAAGGAAAGGCGGCCATTGTCCAGCTGCACGTTGAAGGAATTGAGGCCTACATCAAGAGCTGCAGCGAAAACTGACACAGTTCCCGACATCCGACGCGGCCGGCTGCGACGTATGCGCTGGCGCGTTCCGGCCTCGTTCGCGGCTCGTTCTCCCTCAATAGCAAAGCCCTGACACTCCATCGAGAATGCCAGGGCTTGTTGTTATATAGCAGATGTCTATTTCGTCAAGAAGTATCCTGCTGCAACGAATGCAATGCCAATGATGACACTTGCGGCCACATATCCGACAAATCCCCAGACATTGCCGTTCTGAAGCAGCATCAACGCCTCCTTGGAGAAAGTGGAAAAGGTTGTAAAGCCTCCGCAGAGACCGACCGTCAGAAATAAGGAAAGGTTGCCTTCCATCTGGGATGTCCGGCTAAGCCAGCCCCAGAGAAGACCGATAAGAAGGCATCCAGCCACATTGACCAGCAGCGTTGCCCAAGGAAATCCCTTGCTGGCGTTTCTCATAGCCAGTGATATCAGGTATCTTGCGGCTCCTCCGAGAAAACTCCCGGAGCCCACGACAAGAATGGCTTTCAGTGTATCTGTTATCATTTCGCTCACAGTAGAACTGTAGTGCGAAGGTACACATTCTCCGCGACTTAGCCAAAAGAAAACCCCGCCGGATGCTCTCCAACGGGGTAAACGGTTTCAGGTTTCAGTCACGGGGACTGGCGAGGACTAGTCACCGCCACCAGCGGGCTCTTCACCGGCTGTAGCGGCTTCCCACTTGGCCTCCGCCAGCATGGTGCCGGACTTCTCGCCGGTGCCGGAGTTGACGAAGTAGTAGCGGAAGAAGATCTTCGGAGCCGCAGCGCTGGGAGCGCCGTGCTTGGCCACGTAGTCCGCACGGATGTCAACTGCGGTGGCGTCAGGCTCTTCGACCATTTTGATGGCCACGGCCTTGCTGTGAGCGCGGGTCACACCGTTGGACTGGCCTTCTGTGGCCTCGATCACGAGGTAGATGCCTCCGTTGTCGGAGAGTTCCTGGTCCAGCTTGAAGGTGAGGGGTGATTGTCTCAAATCAGCCCCTGATCTTTGGCCGTGGAAGTGAGTTCGGCCGTATTGGCTACGTCAAATTTGACGAGGAGCTTTTTCCGGTACCACTTGATGGTTTCCGGGCTGAGGCCAAGGCCTTCGGCAATCTGCGGCGTGGTATAGCCCTTGGTGAGCAGGTCCAGGATTTCCCTTTCCCGGGCCGACAGCTGAATATCCTCTGCGGATGCAGGCTTGATTTCCTGCAGAGTTTCTTCCATGACGGCGGCCGTCTCGGCCTGCACTTTCCGGCTGCGGAGAAACTTTTGCCTCAGGATAAGGACGCCGGTTGAAAGGGCAATCAATAGGACTAGACCCGCAATCAGCACAAGGAGCATCTTCCTCTGGCGGGTCAATGTCATGGCCATATACTCATAGTTCTCCTTGGTGAAGGTGAGTTCCTCCTTGTCATGGGCCGAAAAATAATCATCGGCTGCATGCAGATACCGGAGGGCCTTTCCTGTCTTTCCATCTTCCATGTACACGCGTCCAAGACCTTTCTGGGACATGGCTACTATGAGGGAATCTCCATCGGCATACACAAGGGCCTTCTCATAAGCCTGCGTGGCTTTCCGGTGTTCACCCTGTTCCACCCAGGTTTCCCCGATGTTATAGTAGAGGATGGCGTTACTTTGGTTCCACCCATATTTGTCGAAAATGGCGCCGGCCTTCCCGTACCAGTCCATGGCCTGCGGGATGGAATCCATCATGTTGTAGAGGTTGCCGATGGCACCATACAGGGCCGCGCGGGTGTCGTCAACTTCTTTTTCCGAATATCCGTCATGGTTGGTGGGGGATACGGCGCCTGCTTCCATACGCTCTACGGCCGAAAGCGCCCTCCGGTAGTATACCATGGAACTGTCGTACTGCTCCGCCGCCCAGAAGCACTGGCCAAGGTAGCGGCAGGCATCGGCATTGGCCTCTTCCCAGCCCCTTGGTTCGGAGATGGAGAGGGCCTTGCGGGCATAGAAAACGCATTTTTCGCCATTGAGGGCACTGTACCCCAGCATGAGGTCCCTGTAAGAGCGGTTCAGTTCCACAAGGTCTTCTGAAGACGCCCGGTCAATGGCATCGGGCGTCCAGCATGCGACAGCGCGCTCAAGAGAATCCAGATTATGACCGCGATGGTCATTATATGCGAAAACTTGAATGCACGCCAAACCTGTCAGCAGGAATAGGATAGCGGTTTTTCTCATAATTGCAAAGGTAGTAAATAAAAACCGACCATTTTCAACCCCTTTGGGTGGAGTGCGCCACCCGAAAGGGTGGTGTTTAAGACGCTTAAATAGCCGAAATTTGCAAAAACGAAAACCATATATGGGCGGAACAGCTGCAAATAACATCAAATTGACCCGACGGGAGAAGTCTATCCTGCAGGAAGTTGCAATCGGTCGGACTACCCCTCAGATAGCAAGCGACTTGGGACTGAGCCCCGAAACGGTCAAATGGTACCGCAAGCAACTTCTTGTTAAGTTCTCCGCGTCAACTTCTGCAGAGGTGGTCCGGAAGGCCATCATGAATGATATCCTATAAAACTTGTATATTATGAGAAAGGTCATTGCTATCCTGGTTTCTGTGTTACTTGCATCATGCTTTGCCACAAGCGGCCAGAATCTTTTGGGGCGGCTTGGCGAGCGAGCCAAGAATGCCGTTGAAAATAAGCTTGGAGAGAAGGTGGAGCAAGGCGTAAATGATGTTCTGGATGGGAAAATTGGCAAGAAAAAAAGTAAAAAGGCCGATGAAAAGACGGCCGATCAGGTAGGCTATGACGCCACCGTCATGCCCGGCTCCGACCGGGCATCTCAGCCCCAAAAGCAGGTGCAGTCCTCATACGCCAAAACAGACTTTGTCCCCGGCGACGAAATTTTCTTTGAAGACACTTTCGAGAACGAGCAGATCGGCGAGTTCCCGCTGCGCTGGGACCTTTTGGACGGATATGTGGAAACGGCATCCCTGGAAGGCCGGAAGGTGCTGGCATTCACGGACAACGGCCTTGGGCAAGTAATGCCCCTGATGAAAGAAAACCAGTGGAACTGGCTTCCGGATATCTTTACCGTAGAATTCGACCTTTATATTGCGCCAGTGTCTGACGGCGGCGGATCCGAACTGGGCATGGAACTGTGTTTTGGAGACAGGGATGCCTCCGACTATTACAATTCCTCCAGTTTCGTGGACTTCAGGTATAGGGAAGATGGCTCTTCAAACATGGACTGGAGTCTTCGCAAGCCTTCTTCAAGTGCCCAGACTGCCGGCGATAAACAACTGGGACTCAACCGCGACTTTGACGACTACAACGGGAAAGACAATCCCTTGAAAGCCGGGGAGTGGAACCATTTTGCCTTCTCCTTCAACAAGCGGGCTTTCAAGGGCTATATCAACGGGTTCCGCATCATCAATGTGCCGGCCATGGAGGCGCCCGGCTACTTTTATTTCAACAGCGCATCTCAGTATGCCTACAGTGGCATTTCCAACGTCCGCCTTGCAAAGGGCGCCGTGCCGCTTTACGACCGCCTGATGACTGACGGCAAGATTGTCACCTATGCCATCACCTTCGAAACCGGCAAGGCCGACCTCAAGCCCGAATCCATGGTGGAAATCCATCGGGTGGCCGGGCTCATGAAGGACAATCCTGGCCTGGAATTCGAGGTCCAGGGCCACTGTGACGCAACGGGCTCCGACAAAGTGAACGATCCGTTGTCCCAGAAACGGGCCGAAGCCATCGTCGCCGCTCTCGTTGAAGAAGGCATCGCCGAAGCCCGCCTTACCGCCGTCGGAAAGGGCTCCCACCAGCCCATCGCCTCCAACAGCACGGACGAAGGCCGCGCCAAGAACCGCAGGGTAGAATTCATCAAGAAATAACATACCATGAAAAAGATAATCATTACCCTTTTTGCCCTGGCGATCATGCTTCCCGCCTGGGCACAGATGACCCCGGAGGCCGTGATGGGAATGACACCTGATTTACCCACTGCAGCCGCCCTTTTGAATCATTGGAAAGAACACCATGACCCTCTCCGGGAGGAGGCGCCCGATTCCGACATCCTGAACGAATTCAGGGAAGCCTGGAATGCCGTCAATGACCAAATCCAGGACATGCAGGCAAAGACCCTTGCTCCGGGCATGCAGAGAAATGCGATGGCCGGAAAGGTGGCAGGAACAAACAAAACGGCAGGCGAGGTTGCCAATATGAGCGAGGCGGAGGCAAAAGCCCTTGCCATGTCCGCCATGCAAGGACGCCTTTCCAGCATGGGACTCAGTCAGGCCGATTTTGCAAAACTCCAGAGCAGCAATCTCTCTGATGAGGAAGTCAAGGCAATGGCCAGCAAAGTAATGGCCAAACAAACGGGCGGGCTCACGGCAAAGGACATCGAGGCCATGTCCAACATGAGCGACGAAGAGCGTGCCGCCTTCATGCAGGAATCTGGCCTGGGAGCATCCATGACCGCCAAGATGAACGCCGACAAAGGCAAACGCGCCTCCTCCCAGAAGCAGTATCAACTGGTTACGGAACTCATCTCCCTGGGCCAGCAGGAATACGCTCTCCAGCAGAAGGCTGTCGGAATGATTGAATCGGCCCGGAAGGATGGCGTGGCTTTGTTTGACAGGAAGTACCGGAAGGCGGACGCGGAGTACCGGGCTGAGATATCAAGGGCTGCCTGGGCCATGGATAATGCCATCAGCGCAGCCGACGTGAAAGCCGCCCAGGCGTGGGTGCGTGCGGCTGAGTCCAAGTGGTTCAATAACATGAGCCGTTTCTACGCAGAGTACATTCCCCTGTACCGCGATGCCGTGGCCGGTGCCATGGACTGCTGCCGCGCTCTGCTCCTACCTGTCAAGAGACAACACAAGGAGGTGATGGAAAAGCTCTACGCCATTACCCAAAGTGCAGAATACGCACTCTCCGACTCCATCCCATTTGAGGCCTCATCCATGTATTTTGAGCTCTCCGAAAAAATCACGGAATTCGATCTGGAAGATGAACTGTATAAAGAATAGCAGCATGAAAAAAGTATTCGCACTCATCGCCGTGGCAGCTATGATGCTGTCTTGCGGTGGCAATGGCCGGAATGGCGAAAATGGGAATGACGTTAAAGGCGGCAGCGGCGCAAAGATCTCCATCGGCGACAAATTCGCTTTTGCCGGGCTGGAAAGCGACCGGCTGGTTCCGGATTTCGCCATCGAACTGAGCGAGCTGGAGACGGATCCCCGCTCAGAGAGCAAGCCAATGAAAGATGAAGTCTTCTTTTATACCGGAGCGGACATCTCCGACATCCCTGCCTCAAAGGTACAGGCATATCTGCAGAAGGTATATTCAGTTGTAAAGAAAGCGGCCGACGGCGGCGTCATCTACAAAGCCAAAGGCATCTCCGGAGACGAACTTGGCGAACAGATCACCACTCCTCCCACAACCGACAAACCGGCAGCTACGGTTATGTACCTTTATCAACATGGCGGAACATGGTTCAATATTACCGTTGGCCACAAAGCCTACTTCCGCAAGTTCAAGAAGGACTACGGCGAGAAATTCATCGGCGTCGGCATCAACGTCAAGGAGATGCTGGGTGAGGTAAAATAAAGGCGATCTTCGTATAAAAACTTTGCAGAAAAGAAAAATGTTCTTATATTTGCACCAGAAAAAGTCCTGTGCAATATGAAGGCTTAAGTTCCTACTTGAGTGGATTATTAGTATTGGTGGGGCTTTTTTATTTTTTTATGTCCTACGCGTTGTGAAGGCCCTGGTCCCTACCAAGGTGGATTCATTAGCAGCGGCGGGACATTTTTCTTTTACTCGGATTCCAGGCGGTTCCGAAATTCTGTTGAAACAAACTTCCAGTGCCTATATGGCGTGCACCAACGATGTTTGGCGCCGTAAGGTTTCGTAGTCTCGTATACATTGAAATCCGGATCTCCGTTGGCATCTTTTATCAACTCCAGTATGTGCTGGAACAATTCTTCCTTGGCAAGCGTTTTATTGCCCGGTGCAGTCTGGCCTTTGGGAATCTCCAGATGCATATTGTTGAGATGAAAAGCCATTGCGCCCAGGACAATGTCCATACACTGCTGTATGGCGTGCTTGTGGGAGTCTATCTCGGCAATATCATCGGGTCGGATAACGATGTGGGCTTTCTTAAACTGCCAGAGATTCTGAAGGTAACTGACATGGGCCCGGAAGGCATCGTTCTGCCTGTAGGAGTCAGAGATTTCATCGAAAAACAATTTGAGGTAAATCTTCTCGGCGGAGTCTCCGTCGTGATAGATGAGCCCGAAAGCGTGCTTGATGAACTGGTAGTAAAGCAAGTGATACCGATTGGCAATCATATCTTGCTCCTGCTTCTGGGGAATCTGTTTGCTGTCCCGGAACATAATACGAAGTTTGACCCTGTTCTGTTTGATGAAAGAGAAGAACAGGTCCATCATCTGCTTGTATTTCTCCAAATAGGCTACGGAAACCTTCGTCCACTTGATTTCGCAGAAAAGGTTGAGGTCCTTTTTCTTCTGGTCAAGAGCAGCATTCACTTCATTCCAATCTTTGCTGGTAACGAGTGCTCCACCGAAGAAGTCTGAATAATAAGACCCTTTGGAAGTGGACTCGTCGCTATATATGATGTATTCCATGTACTCAAGTCATTTTATTGTCTGCAAAGATAGGCATAAAACGGGAATTTATCGAGTAAAACATAATTGATCTCTTTGATGTACAAAAAAACGAAGACCCCGCTGGAATCTCTCCAACGGGGCCAACAGGTTCAGGGCTCGGTCTAGGACTACGGCTCGCCGCCAGCGGCAGCAGCAGCTGCCCACTTGGTCTCGGCCAGCATGGTGCCGGACTTCTCCCCGGTGCTGGAGTTGACGAAGTAATAGCGGAAGAAAATCTTCGGGGCAGCCTCGTTGGGCGCACCATTCTTGGCCACATAATCGGCACGGATGTCGATGGCAGTGGCGTCCGGCTCCTCCACCATCTTGATGGCCGATGCCTTGGAATGCGCACGGCTCACACCGTTGGACTGGCCCTCGGAAGCCTCGATGACCAGGTAGATGCCGCCATTGTCGGCGAGCGCCTGATCCAGCTTGAAGGTGAACGTCTCACCCTGGCACACGATGGTGGCGCTGGAGGGGTTCTCGATGCCCGCGAGCTCGGGCGGGTTCACTACCGGCTGGCCGCCGCAGGCGACAATCCAGTAGTTGAGACGGGTGAACAGGTTGGAGCCGGAGATCTTGGCCTTGGAGCCGAGGACCGAGCGTCCTTCCTGAGAGAGGGCCAGCTTGTTCCAGGCGAGGATCTGGGCGCTGGTGAGGGTCTTCCACATGGTGGTGAGACGCTTGAAAACGCCCTTGACCTTCGCCTGGTCAGCGGTACGGACGGAGCCACCGTAACCGCGGTTGCGGATGTACTTGCGGCTCTTCATCTTTGCAGCGGTCACGCCCTTGGCGCTGCCGCTCATCTCCTCAAAGGCGATGGAAGGAATGTACTTCAGGCACTTATAGAATTCTTTGGCGAATATGAATGCTCCGGGGAGATCTGTGAAACCTGTGGAGACTGTATTGAAACCTACACGTGGCAGTTATAGAAGGCTAGACAAATAAAAGCATAACAATAAGAATTATTTGCTTTTCAAAAAACTGAGCAGTATCTTTGCAATGTTTCCCAGGGATTGCGGTGACGCAGCGCTGCTGCCATGAACCAAGCTAGATGCAGCAATCTCCGGGATTTTTTCTGTTAAAAAGGTCTCATGAAGATAGAGCCTTCGTTCCTGTAAATTGTAGATTACAACTACCACGCAGATAAAGGAATCCGTGCCAATGAGTATCGGAGCCGCCATCATACCGGTCATCTGCTTCTTTCCACCTGTGGCATAATAATCCAGAGGCAGGATAATGGTTCCTTTCTCCAGAACATCCTTAATTGCAGCAAAGGAAGCCGCTTTGATTCGGCCAATGCCGTGGGACTTATCCGACTGAATACCCTTCATATCCAATAGGACTTCACCCCATGGTGATTGTGCCACATTGCCTTGCGTGATAAAGAACTCAAGCACTTGCTGAGCGAAAGTCATACCCTCCTTTGGGAGAAACTCGTCTCCTGAGAGCTCGCAAACTGGATTTGTAAAATCTAATTCAATCATAGGATAAGACTCACGTGAAAACTACCAAACCTGAAACACAACTCACATATCCTCATCCAGTAGATTTATTTCATAACTCGATAATAGCCTGACGGTTAGACGCCGCGTATTCATTATAATAGACATAGCCCAGCTGGTTGCAAAGGAGGGTGGTCTCCCCTATTTTGCTGCCAGAGCCTCCGGCATAATGGGTATGGCCATAAATCCAGTAGCCGATATCGGCCCCTTCGATAAACGCGTCCAAATCTACCTGGAAGGCTGAATTCAGCGCCCCGTCGGGATAGCCGTTGAACTCCTGGCGCAAGGTTGGGCAGTGATGTGAAACCACAACTTTATTCCGGACCGATGACACCGCCAACGCGCCCGCGAGCCAATTCAGGCACTTCTCATGCAGGGCATCCACATCATTAGCGCAAAAAGTTTCCCCATTGAGTTTTCCATGCTTAAAATCATTCATCCCCCGCTGAATCTGCCACAGATAAAGCGGATTAATCCTTGTCCATAGCGTAGTGAAAAACAGCTCCGTATCCCCTTCTACAACGCTTTTGTTGTTCAAATAGCGGACATTGTCCCTATAGGAAAATTCAAAATCCTCCATCGTGTTCCCGATATCATATCCATGATAGAACTCATGGTTCCCAGGGACGATATAGGTTTGCCGATAATGCTCCGAGCACCAGTCGAAAAAGGGCCGCTTTATCATTTTATGGTCTCCAAGATAGGAGACGTCTCCCGCAAGGACAAGGATATCCCTTGCCGGCGTTAATCCTCCCCTTTCCATGAAGTCTCTGTTGTCTGCAAACTCCAGATGCAGGTCCGATGCATATTGAATAACCATAGCTTCTTTTTTTTCTGCAAAGTTCTGCCATAATTCCTGCATTTCCAATTCTTTGCAAGGTTTGCAAAAATTTGGAAATCAGTAAGATAATGCTATTAACAATTATTTCGACAAATGCAATTCTTTGCAAAGTTTGCAAAGAATTGTCAGAGTCGTTCCCGCCAGTCCTCGTGACTGAAACCTGAACCAGTTTGCCTCGTTGGATACCCTCCAGCGAGGCTTTCTTTTGGCCACGTGACTGAAATTGTTTACCTTTAGACCGTTAAATCGGAATTCATCGAACTGTTTTCCGTGAAAAGAAGCAGACAAATTCACATTTAGCGACAGGCTCTCATCCATTACTTGGCGGATTTCCTCCCCAGCCAGTGCTCCTTGAGCCATTCGCGGACAGGCTCATCGTAGACTTTCATCAGGCCCCAGGCCAGGACGATGGACATGAATACTACGCCAAGGTTGAGCACGATGTGCATCCAAACGGGGGCATCGGCATGGTCTTTCACCCAGCTCATCTGCATGTACATGAGCGGATAATGCGTGATGTAAAGCGGATAGGAAATCTCTCCCAGCCATTTACAAATAGCGGTGCTCTTTTTGTCCGTGGTCACGCTGCCGGAACCGGCCAGAACGATGAGCGGGAACAGCAGCAGGATGCAAACCGCCTGATAAATGCCGTCCGGGATACCGGTCTTACCGCCGATGCAAGGGATGCTGAAGATGACCACCAGCAGCAGGCTGCACCACCAGAAACCACCCCTGAGGTGAATGGGAGAGCCGCTGGGATTGCTTTCACTCCGTCGGCCGGGCAGAATGCGGGAAATAAGCAAACCACAGAGGAAAGGATACAGTAGTCGCGTAAAGCCGATGTACATCTGCTGGGGATTCAGTGTCCAACCGCCGATAACCGTGTACTGCGGGCCGTCCGGGAAAAGACCTAAGACATCCCAGCCCAGCGTGAGGTCCAGCGTAAAGAAAGCACAAACCACACACAGGATGGCCAGGGCAATCTTGGGGAGCCTGCGGAAGATGAAAGCGTACAGAATGTTGCCGCAGTACTCCAGCGTGAGCGACCAGTTGGGGCCGTTGAAGGAGTTCATCTCCTGCCAGCCGCGGATGTCAAGGCAGGGACCGCAGGGAATCATCAGAAGTCCCATCACCAGACAGAGCGCGAACTTCCAGCCTTCTACATTCATCGTCTTTGGAAAGGCTGACGGAGCAAAGAAAAACAGCGCTGCCCCTACAAGCGTCCCCGCAATCACCATCGGATGGAGGCGGGTAAGACGGCGCTTGAAAAAGCCCCAGGTGGTCATCTTATCCCAGCGGTCATCATAGGCATAGCCGATGACAAAGCCGCTCAGAACGAAAAAGAAATCCACCGCCAGATAGCCGTGGTTGATGATTTGTGTCCCGAACTGCGGGATATAAGTCTCAAAGCAATGGAAGAAAATGACCATAAGGGCCGCCACACCACGAAGTCCATCCAGGATTTCATAGCGGGGTTTGGATGCAAGATATACTGTTTCTTTTGGCATAGTGCAAAGATACTACAATTCTTTTGGGTTTATTGCAGAATCATCAATACTAGTGATGCGTTAATTTAACGCGTTGATTTTATAACTTATTAATATTTAATGTTTTACTAACGTTTTTGCTTGTTCACGATTTGAATCG
>JAGBJY010000017.1 GCA_017934185.1 Bacteroidales bacterium
AATTCGAAAAATAAAACGCCCTTGTTTCTGACAAAATTAATGCCGATATTTGTGCTGGTATGAAAACACTCAGATTCTGGATAGCCGCCGCCTTCCTTTGCGGCTCTTTCGCGGCCTGCAGCGCATCGCAGGACGCCCCCGTAGTGCTGGGAGACCAGCAGTTTGATGCCTATCTTCCCCTTCTGGAAGGCAAGCGCGTGGCCCTTTTCTCCAACCAGACCGGTCTGGCAGGGGAGGAGCACATCCTGGACTGCCTCCTTGCGCGCCAGGTGAACGTGACAGCCATTTTCTCCCCGGAACACGGTTTCCGCGGAACGGCCGATGCCGGCGCCCTGGTGGCCAATGATGTAGACGCCAAAACCGGCGTTCCCATCCTGTCGCTGTACGGCTCGCACGGGGAGAACCGGCCATCGGCCGAAGCCATGGCCTCGTTTGACGTGCTTGTGGCCGATATCCAGGACGTAGGGCTCCGTTTCTACACCTATTATATCACCCTGTGCAACCTGGTGGATGCCTGCGGGGCTTACGGTAAGCCCATGGTGCTGCTGGACCGGCCCAATCCCAACGGGCACTATGTGGACGGCCCCATCCTGGACATGAGCCTGAGGAGCGGCGTGGGGTCCCTGCCCATTCCCGTAGTGCACGGCCTTACCCTGGGCGAACTGGTAAAGATGGCACAGGGGGAGGGCTGGCTCAAAGAAGGAAACAAGGCCGATGTTACCGTGATCCCCTGTAAGAACTACACCCACCATACGCAGTACAGCCTTCCGGTGGCGCCCAGTCCCAACCTCCCCAATATGCAGTCCATTTACCTGTATCCGGCGCTGTGCCCCTTTGAAGGCACGGTGGTGAGCCTGGGACGCGGCACCCCCAAGCCTTTCCAGCAGTACGGACATCCCGCCATGGGCAGCAAATACAGCTACAGTTTTACCCCGGAAAGTGTTCCCGGCGCCACCAATCCGCCGCTCAAGGACCAGCTCTGCTACGGCGTGGACCTGTCGGAAATGCCCTGGGAGGAAATCTGGGTCAAGGGTTTGGACCTCAGCTATGTAGTGGATGCCTATACCCTTCTCAAAGAGGCCGGGAAGGCCGATGGTTTCTTCCGCCGTTTCTTTGACCTGCTCATGGGCCAGACCTGGGTGCGGGAGATGATTCTCTCGGGGGCATCGGCCAGCGAAATCAAGGCCCGCTGGGCACCAGACGTAGAAGCCTTCAAAGCCCAGCGGAAGCCTTATCTTCTTTATGCCGAATAATCCATAAAGGCCTTCAAGAGGGCCTTGTGGTGTCCGGGCAGGATAATGTGGTGATTGCCGATGGGGTTGGTGAGGAAGTACCGGGCCTCTTCCGGCTGAATCTTCACCACTACCTGCGTGCGGCACAGATTGTCTTCGTATTGGTTGCGGAGCAGTTCCCCTTCGGCAATGAAACTGCGGCTCACATCGCCCGAAACCTTGAAAACGGTGACCGGACCTTCCGGGAATTCGCCGTGGATGCCCACGCCTATTCCGGACTCGAAGTGGGTGTCGTACTGAATGCTGCGGGGGATATTGAGCGGAATGGTGCAGTGGGCAAAGAGGAGTTCGCCGCTTTCCGTGTCTATGCGGGAAGGATTGGCCTGGAAGCCCGTGCAGCCTGTCAGCGCCTGCGCAATCATCATGGACAGAAGGGCCGGAACGTCCCCCTCGCAGGAGGCGGGAAGGCCCAGGGCATTGAGCTGCGCCAGGGCAATGCAGCCGGTGTTGCCTACGCTGGTTAGAAGATCGAAGCAGCGGAGGGTAAGCGCCTGTAAATCATACTGCTGCTTAACTTCCTTCAGGGCCTCATAAATCTGAACGGCACCGGGATAAGAGGCCCGGATGTCGGTTTTCATGGGAAGGTTTTCCGGAGCTTCGGCGGCCGGCATCTGGCCGATGAGCGCCTGCAGCGCTTCCATGGGCACTTCCACAACATCGGCCCCCAGTTTTTCCTTGATGGCAGCGGGAGAGGCGGCGCTGGCGATGAGCCAGTCGGAGGGGTTTCCCACAACGCCGATGCGCTGTCCGCTGAGGGCTTGGCGGGCCGATGCCACTTTCTCCAGCAGGGCAATCCGGCGGGAGAGTGTTTCGCTCCGGCCATGGAGAATTTCTCCGGCGATCCCTCGCTGGCGGAGGTAGGAGAGGATTTCCATGGAGGCGGCCAGGGAATTGCTCTTGCCGGAAGTGAGGAGGTAGATGGGCCCCTGGTATTTCACGCGGATTTCCGGGAGCAGGCTTTTGAAAATGCCCTCGGCCCCGCCGGTGCGCACATAGATAAGGTTCAGGGCATGCTCCCCGAAGCTGGAGAAATCGGCCCCGCAGAAGGTATAGTTTCCGTCCGGGAAAATGCTGCTTAAGAAGGCATCGGAGAGTCCGGAAACGGCTTTTTCGTCGTGCAGGCTGGAAGTGATGGTGAAAATGGCTACAGCATTCATAGTGTTTTCAATTAATTACGCAATTTACTCATTATTTTTTATTTTTTGACCAAAAATATGTATCTTGCAAGTCAATAACGCAAAACACATTAAAAATGAACGCTTTTCAGAAACTTTTCATGAGCAAGGATAAGAAAGAACAGCTTGCTCACATCACCAACCTCATCTCCATGGCCCGTCTGGACGGAGAAATCGCCGAGGTAGAAAAGAACTGCATCGTGAATCTGGCCGAAAGGCTGGGTCTCACGGAGGATGAATTCGAGCAGTGCCTCAAAGACAGCGCCGGTATTGTGGTTGAAATCCCGGAGAAAGAAGAGGATAAAGTCGTCTATCTTCGCAACCTCGCTTACCTCATGATGGCCGACGGCCAGGTGACGGAGGATGAGTACAATTTCCTGGCCTTCATGGTAGACAAGTTCGGCTATGAAGAAAGCGCCATCAAGATTCTGGTGGACGACATTCTCAAGCAGGCGCAGGAATAAGCCTTTTTACCACCATACGGGGCGGTCATAGCTAAAAGCTTTCCGCTCCTCAGCCCAAGGGGCCGATACAAATACTGTGTCGGCCCTGTCTATATACAGACGGCCGTCCAGATGGTCGCATTCGTGCTGGAAAATGATGGCGGTGTAGCCTTCCACGTGCTCCCGGATGCGCTCACTGCTGCCGGGACGAAGGTAGGAAACGTACACAGCGCTATGCCGGGGCACGATTCCGCGCTGGGGCGGAACGGAGAGGCAGCCTTCCGGGCCACGCACCAGTTCCGGGGAAAGGGAGTCGATGCGCACGTTCAGGTAGCACTCGAAGGGCTCTCCCTCCTTGTCAAAACGCTGCACCCAGATTGCACGGCGGTTAATGCCCACCTGCGGTGCGGCAATGCCCACGCCGTCCTGCGAGGGATGCTGCACGGTAAAAAGCATCTTGTCCAGGAGGGTCCGGAGGTCCTTGGAAGAGAGCTCCCTGGGAGTAAAATCGGCACTGGGGGTGCGCAGGATGGCGCTGTCCAGCGGCAGCACCGTTACGTACATCAGGGAGTCGGAGCGCCGGATCATCTGTCTTTCCCGCGCCGTAAAAGCCGGGCGGTTTTCCAGCAGGACAACTCCTGTCAGAAGGAGCAGGGCGGCCAGGGCGGGGAGGAGCATGCGCCCGCTCATTTTCAGGGCATCTTTCATGGCTTTACACGCATTTTTTTCAGTTTTCCATCTTTCCATTGCAGGTCTACGCTTTCACCGGTACGCGTACGTACCCCTTTCAGGTAGCCTTCCTTCCAGGCCGATGGCAGCGCAGGAAGCGGTGAAATGCCTTCCGGAGTAGACTGCAGCAGCATTTCAAGGACGCCGGCGCAGCCGCCGAAGTTCCCGTCTATCTGGAAGGGGGCATGGGCATCCAGGAGGTTGGGATAGGTGCCGCCGCCTCTTTGGGCATCGGCCCCGTGATACTGGTCCGGGCTCACGTATCTTAGGAGGCGCCTGTACATGCGGTAGGCACTTTCGCCGTCGCCCAGGCGGGCATACAGGTTCACCCGCCAGCCGCAGCTCCAGCCGGTGGTCTCGAAGCCCTTGATTTCCAGGGTCTTGCGGGCCGCTTCCGCCAAGGCGGTTCCTGGCGCAGTCTGGTGCCCCGGATACACGCCGATCAGATGGGACTGGTGCCGGTGCCGGGGATCCCAGTCCTCCCAGTCGTGGTACCACTCCTGCAGGGCTCCGGAAGCGCCAATCTTGTAGGGATGCAGGCGGGGGAGAACCGTCTCTATTTCCTTCGCAAAAGCGCTGTCTTCCATCAGGAGGGCCGCCTCACGGGCATCCTGGAGGCATTCCCGGATGATGGCCAGATCGGCCGTGGTGCCA
Source organism: Bacteroidales bacterium (assembly GCA_017934185.1). Classification (GTDB taxonomy): domain Bacteria; phylum Bacteroidota; class Bacteroidia; order Bacteroidales; family UBA932; genus Cryptobacteroides. The sequence goes on from JAGBJY010000017.1 coordinate 4,294, forward strand.
TAGGCGGTGCGCCCTATATAGCCCTCCGGCGTGCGGAACAGGTTTTCCGGCGAAGTGGAAGGGGAGGTTACGAGCGTTCCGTCCTTTTCCACGAGGCTTCCCAGGCAGAACTGGGCAGCGCCTTTTAGGGTGGGGTAGTCCCGTTCCAGGGCTTCCCGGTCCCTGGTAAACAGCCAGTGCTCCCAGATGTGGGTGGAAAGCCACGCACCGCCCATGTTCCAATTGGCCCAGGAGGGGTCACTGACGCCCAGGCCCACCGGGCAGGTCATGGCCCAGATGTCGCTGTTGTGGGCCAGGCACCAGCCTTCCTCTACGCCAAAATAATTCTTGGCCGATGCTTCTCCGGTGACGGAAAGGTTTTGAAGGAAGCTGAGCAGGGGCTCATGGAGCTCCGGGAGCGCGGCCGCCTCTGCGGCCCAGTAGTTCTCTTCCAGGTTGATATTGGTGGTGTAATTGCTGCTCCACGGCGGGTCCATGCTCTCGTTCCAAAGGCCCTGCAGGTTGGCCGGAACGCCCTGGGTGCGCGAAGAGGCGATGAGAAGGTAGCGCCCGTATTGGAAATACAGGGCTTCCAGCTCCGGATTGGCCTCACCCTGGGCATAGCGTTTCAGCTGCACGTCCGTAGGGAGGGCTTTAATGGAATCGGGCGTGGCACCAAGGCTGATTGCGACGCGGTTAAAAAGGTTTTGATAGTCTTTTAAGTGCCTTTTATTCAGAAGGTTCCAGGACTTTTCCGCTGCGTTGTCGGCTTGCCGGAGGGCGCTCTGGCGGTATTCTTTTCCTTCCTTTACAGGGTCTTTGTCAAAACCGGCAAAACTGGTTTCATTGGAGAGCACTATGACGGCTTCCCTGGGGCCACTGATGCGGAGGGTGTCTCCATCGGCCATTGCTTCCTTGCACTGGAGAACAGTCCTGAAATGGATGCCGCGCTGGGGGTCGTAGAGGAACTGTTTTTCGCTGGGGTAGTAGCCGGGATAGGCGTGCCAGGCAGCGTAACCGTCGCTGCAGAGGGTATGGCCGGAAGCGCTCAGGCTATGGGGCAGCGGGGTAGAAAGGCTTAAGCCAAGTTGGAGCGGGGCTTCGCTTTTTAGCCTTATCACCAGGGCCGAATCCGGGGCGGATACAAAATAGTGCGCCTCGAAAGCCTTTCCGTCCCTTTTGTAACGGACCAGGGCGCTGCCGGTGCCCAGGTCCAGTTCCCGGTAATAGTCCGAGACCGCGCCTTCCGGAAAGCTCAACTCCAGGGTGCCCAGGGGCTGGTAAGTTTCGCTGAAATGCCCCTGGAGATGCATCTGAAGGGCATCGGCCTGGGCATAATCTTCGGCATCCAGGGCTTCGCGGACTTTCTGTACCCAGGAGGCCGATTCCCCCCAGGGCGTAAGCGTAGCTATGCTGCTGTAGTCGTAATGCCCGGCGCCGCGCTCCGGCTCTCCGGTCCATAACGTGATGTCGTTAAGGGAGATACGCTCTTTGTCCGTGCGGCCGTACACCAGGGCGCCCAGGCGGCCGTTGCCAAGGGGGAGGGCCTCTTCAAAATAATCGGCCGGATGGTCATAATGGAGGCACAGCTCCTTCTCGGAAGCAGTGCAGGCTGTCAGTAGCAGCGCAAAGAGGAAGCACAGCTTTCTCATATCTTGAACAGCATGCCGCCAATGTTGTCCCGTTCGGCTCCGGTGACGGAGGAGAGGCAGGACGGCTCATCGGCCATGTATAACACGCCCAGGAAGGCAAAAATGAGGGCTTCTTTGTATTCTATGATGGCCGGTTCCGGAATCACTACCTGGCAGTTGCTAAGGGCTTCCATCCTCTGAATCAGGAACTTATTGTAGGCTCCTCCGCCCGTTACCAGAAGGCTCTTGCCGGGGGCGGTTACCCTTGCCAGTTGATGGGCGCAGTGCTCGTAGTAGGTGCGAAGCGTGTCTTCCAGGGACAGTCCGGCGGCGTCCAGGAGCGGAAATACCTGCCTTTCCACCCATTCGCGTCCCAGGGACTTGGGCCAGGGTTTGGCGTAATAATCCAGGGCGTTGAGGCTGTTAAGCAGCTCTTCATGCACCTGCCCCCTGGCAGCAATTTCCCCGTCGCGGTCCATTTCCAGGCCAACGGTGCGGGTGAAGCGGTTGATCACGTAGTTCACCGGCGAAATGTCAAAGGCAATGCGCTTTTCCCCCTCCCGGAAAGAGATATTGGAGAAACCGCCGATGTTCAGGCAGTAATCGTACTGTCCAAACAGTAAATTGTCGCCGATGGGCACCAGCGGCGCGCCCTGGCCGCCCAGCATGATGTCCAGGCGGCGGAAGTCCGACACCGTGGGAATTTTGGTGACGGCGGCAATGGCGGCGCCATCCCCGATCTGGAACATGATTTTCTTGTCCGGCTCATGAAAAACGGTGCTTCCATGGGAGGCGATGATGTCCGGTTTCACGCCGAACTCGGCCATGAAATCGTTCACCCTTTCGCCCAGAAAACGGCCGTAGGCGCTGTGGAAAGCCACAAATTCCAGGGCCGACATCTGCTGCACTTCCTGTCCCAGTTTGCGCCTGAGTTCCTGCGGATACTCATAGCCCCTGGCGCAATCAATTGCGTACTGCCATTTTCCGCTTTCTTTGGTAAAAGTGGCACAACAGACATCCAGTCCGTCCACTGAGGTGCCCGACATGAGGCCGATGCTGCGATAAGCTTTCATTCCTTGCAAGTTTTTGCGAATTTACGAATTCTTTTGGAAAAATGTTGTATCTTTGCAGTCCTTACTCGCAGCGCCCCTGTAGTTTAAAGGATAGAATAACGGATTCCGGTTCCGTTGGTCCCGGTTCGATTCCGAGCGGGGGTACCAAAAAGGCCAGCTCATGCTTTGAGTTGGCCTTTTTTAGTGGAGGTGAAGGGACTCGAACCCTTGTCCAAACGTCGCGCCAGGCGGCTTTATACATGCTTATACTTACTTTGTTTGTAGGGGAGAGCCAGCCGGAAGGCGGGCAAACTCTTCCTTAGCCTTTAAGTCTTAGCCGGCTTTAGAGGCGTCTGCCGGAGCAGCCTCAAATGGATGATACCCCTTGATCGGCCCTTATGAGGCGGAAGCGCCGAGGGATACTCGTCGGCCCCGCAGCCTTGGCGAGGCGGATTAAGTTAATTGACTTGGTCAATTAAGCAGCGAGTGCGTAGTTGTTGTTGGCAACTGATTTTTTGGAATCTGCGTTTTACGGGACAGGTTCCGAGGCCCGACATGCTTACCGTCCAACATCAGCGCTGTCAAAACCAAAACACCCCCATTGAACGTGGTTGCAAAGATAAGGAAAAAAAGATTCCCGGTCAAGCCGGGAATGACTAATCGGGCAAAATGCGGCGGGCGCCCATGTAGCGCATGAGGAAGTAGCCGCTGCTGGAACTTTCTTCGGTGACGCCTTTGGAGACGGAGGCGTGAATGAAGGTGAAACTGCCTTTTTCCTCCTCGATGGATACAATGATGCCCACATGGCCGATGGTGCGGACGCTGCCCCGTTTCCCGAAAAACACCAGGTCTCCTTTTTTCAAATCGGCGAAACTGCTTACTTCGCGCCCTTCCCGGAACTGTGCCTGGCTATAGGCCGTGAGCGCATAGCCGAAGTGTTTGAAAACGTAACTGGTAAAGCCGGAGCAGTCAAATTGTTTGGGCCCGGTTGCCCCCAGTTTGTAAGGAGTCCCCGTAAAGGAACGTGCGTAGGCAATAACCTGGTCTTCAAGACTTTCCGCCTTTTTTGTAGGGGCTTCTGCGGGCTGGGTTTGTACCGGGGCGGTGCTTGTGTCCCGGCCTTTCTCAATGCGGTCCAGGGAGTCCAGGACAGCTTGGGCACGGGCCTGGGACCGGGCAATTTCGGCCGGGTCTTCCAGCGGCAACTGGACGGGCGCAGGCTTTTGCCTCACCGTTCCACAGGACAGGACGGCCAGGAGAAGGATGCCGATGATGCTGGCTTTGCGCATGGCACAAAGATACAAAACATTATTTTAAAAATAAGTATCATTGATCCATACCGGGAAGGTTTCCTTCAGGTTTGTCCTTATGTTCCAATCTTTGACGAGGTCGGCATATTCGGCCTTGAAACGGATATCGGCCCTTATGAAATAGTTGTCCATTACGAAGATTTCCTGCCAGCGTTTATATCCGCCATATTTTTTGTCTTCCAGATGGGAGTCATTTTCGATGGTGAAGCTGGTGAATCGGCCATATTTTTCAACGTTGGCGGGAGGCGTCTCAACATTATGGAGTGAACGGGGCCTTTCTCTTGTTGGGAAACCCCGAAAATACCAGTAGTTGCCGGTGACTTCCGCCGATGCGGGGGTAAGCTGAATAATGTTTTTGTTGGTTCCTGTCAAATTCGTAAACGCATACGAAACGTAGTAATGCACGTAATCCATATCATAATAGAGCGTCCGGAATTTGGGAACAACGGTTAAGTCAATGGACGATATGACGTCTTCGATGTTTTTTACGCCCCTGGGGGTCTGGATGGTGGCAGAGTGACCGTCGTATTCGAAGACGGGAATCTCTTCCTCGTTAGGATTTGGATTCTGGATGGTTTTGAAGGTAAAAGCATAATCACCGGTATAAAGCCGGTAATTTGTGGCGCCGATATCATTCCGTCCGTAATCAATGCAGGTGTAGAAATCAAATTCGTATCGGCTGTTCCTTGACTTGATTCTTACGGACGTGTCTGCGTTGTAATTGAACCACTTATAATCCTGGCCCCTGACGCTGTCCAGTTCCCAATACCCTGAGAGGCTTCCGTAGGGGTATAAATAGAGACGGAGCTCATCGTCGAGCTCAACCCAAGGCTGTGCATCCCAATCGTAAAACAGCGGCGCATTGTAATACATGAACTTATTGGCCCAATCGGCCCCCACGGAGTTCTTGCCGTTGAAAGTAACCGAATACTGGTCCGGATCTCCAGGAAGACGCTGATAAGAAAGCTCACCATCAATGCTGGAGGGGTACAGGCGTCCGGCGGCTTCTACCGGTAGCGGAGCGCTGGCAGGTGCTTTAATAATATCATAATACTCATTTGACGTATTCATGACTGTTACCACGGAGGCATCGGACAGCGTTCCGGTCACTTCATCGAATTTTATTCCTACGGGGATGCAGGGCCCCCAGACCGGAGTAACAGTCATTACGTATTCCGCATTATAAGTATCGGTAGAGACTACTTCTTTTGTTGGGGTTGCCCCCACATACATGGCACAATGCTTCTTAAAATGAAACCATTCGTTTCCGGCTGTTGCCGGATTATCGGGGTCGATATTCTCTTCAGGCCAATCCGGGTCGTCCTTATGCCGGATATACAGCGTTACGTTGTACGGGATTGCCGCAAAATCCGGGTGAATATCCTGCGCCGTCTCTCCAAAGTTACTGAAGTCAAAACCGTACACGACTTCATAGTTGGTTGTTCCGTCGGCGTTGTCACCATTATGAATCCAACCATAAATTTTGATGAGGGATTTAGAATGAGGGTTGAACTCTGACAAAGGAAATCTGTCAACTGGTTCAAAACCGGCCGTAACAATATAATCCAATGGGTTGATATTGGACGAAATGATAACAGGGAACGTCTTTATCCAGGTGTCGGCCTCGGCCGGGTCTCCCTCTCCGAGGTCTGCTCCGGCGTCAGTCAGGCCCAAGCCGGCATAGAAATTTATAGGATGGGCAATTTCCACTTCAGAGGGTGTCCAGATGTCATGGCCGATGTCCCCGCCCCATACTTCGACGAGGCCTTCATCGGCCCCCAATTTAGCCTTGAAAGTAATGGTGCCCCGGTAGCGGTAATCGGTGATGCGGTCTTCCCGGAGAAGATTATCGTCATAGTGTTCCATGGAAACGGGCTGGAGGTCTTCCGTGGAGATGCCGTTTCTAAGGCAATCGACGGCAATTTCCTCTTGTTTGAGAGAGGTCTCAAACGGGATTACGACGATTTCCTCCGGGAATACCTGAAGGTCTGCGGTACTGGTCCAGATGAAGCCGTCGGAGCTGTCGCTGCCTAGCCTGATAACCAGGCGCTTGTACTTATTGCGGATAATATCGAAGTTCTTTTTCATCGCCGGCTCATCCCCGAGATAGAGGCGGTATTTGAAGGAACGGTCGCCGTATCCCGGTTTCGATGCCACAACGAACATGTCCAGGTAGGAGCAGTTTGCCACTTTGTCGCCCAGTTCGGCCGCCACTTTGTTCCAACGGGATGCTTCCACCGCGTCGTCATCGTCTGCGTAGAGGTCTCCCTGGCAGTTTTCCAGGAAATAAAAGGACACGGCCCTGCTTCTGTTGTCCGCATCCCGGAAGTCCAGGTTTTCCAGGTCATCGCCCGTGGTGGTGTCAATGACCCTGAGTTTGTTCCCATCCATCTGTTTGTAGCCGGCGCCCGTGCCGCAGTAGAAATAAGGAGCCGAGGTGTTGCTCCTGGCTGCGTTCACCTTGGCGGTCCGGATGGTCCAGCCGGCGTTTTCAAAGAGGCTTACGTCCAGGGTGATGTCATATTTGGCAAAGAGCCGCCTCACCGTAACCGTGAGCGGAGCATCCTGGGAGGCCAGGACAACACCGTTCATCATGCCGGACATGGGCATGCCGGCTTCCTCCATTTGCAGCATGGAGGAAGTATCCTCCAAGGTAAAAAGGAGTGCTTCCAAGTCGCTTTCTTTGAGGTTTGGCCTGTTGGAGACATAGTTCTCCAGAGTCTCCTTCTGCGATTCCGGCGGGTTCACCAGGACCCACACGTCCAGGCGCTGCTCGTTTCCCTGCGCATCCAATCCCACGGGCAGCGGCCACTCAAAGTTCTTGTCCCGGGTATAGAGGGCAATGGGCCTGCCGTCGGCATAAGTCCAGACGCTCTTCTGAGGGTCATCGGCCCGGAAGGCAAAGAGGTAGGCGCAGCGGAAGCCCTCAACCTCCGTGGAAACCACGGATTTGGTCCCCTGGACTTCTTGCTCGGAGGTGAGGGCGATGCGTACGGAAGCTATGTCTCCCGGTTGCCCCGTTGCGGGAAACGCCGGGGATACCGGCTCGTTTTCAGGAAGGCATCCCGTGAGGAAAAAAAGGCACAGCAGAAGAGGAAAGGTGTACTTTTTCATATCTTGGTATCAATGGTTTACAGGTTTATCTCAGGATCATCATCCCAGCCGTCGTTCCAGAGGGAGATGGAAAGGGTGGCACTGGCGCTGAGCTCGTTATGGACAGCCCGCACGGTGACAGACCCTTGTGTGGCAGAGCCCAGTACCGTCACATCGCCGGCCGAAACGCTCACTTTGCCGCTGTTGGTGGCAGGGGAAACGCTTGGGAGGCTCCACTGGGCCGATGCCGTGATGTCCTCCGCCGTAGCGATGTCCCCGTTTTTCACCCGGAAGGCTTTGAGTTGCCGATGTCCGCCTGCAACGACGGTGGTGCCCTCAAGGCTGCCGCCGTCGGAGCGGGTGATGAGGAGGGAATAGCTGTCCGCGAAGGTAACGTTGACCGTGGCGGAAGCCGTCCGTTCCGAGAAATCGGCCCCGGAAGGGGTGTAATGGGCGGTAATGGTAGCCGTGCCGATGGCCTGCCCGGTCACGATGCCGGCTGCATCCACCGTAGCTACCAAAGGGTTGGAAGAGCTCCAGGAGGCACTTCCCGCCGGCAGGCCTGCGCTGGAGGAGGAGGCCGAGGGATAGAGGACCGTCCTTGTGAGCGTTGGCGTCAGGGAGCAGGTTTCCCCAAGCTGGATGGTCTGGGCGGAAGGGGAGAGGGAAAGCGAGTAATCCGTCACCGTGACCCCCAGGTCATGTTTCCAGTCAGAGTCAAAGTCGTCCACCCGGGCCGAGTGATAGACAAGGGTCCAGGCGTAACGGCGGTTCCGCTGGATGTCAAAATTCGTGGTGGCGTTTGCGCCCAGGTAACTGCGGTAGGTTACCGTTCCGTCGTACTTTCCCGTGGACTCCACCTCCACCTGAAGGTAGGTGAGCCTTTCTGCCATGGCGCCCACAGAGGCGTTTTTGTCCCCGGCCTTGTTTTCGGATGCCGTGATGCCGCTCAGCGTTCCCTGGCAGTTTTCCGGGACATAGAAGGTGGCCGAGAGGCTGTTGGTGCCGGATCCGGAGGCCGTCTCCAGCTCCTGGAAAGCGAGCATATCGGCGGAACCGCTGGCCGCAGAAACGTCAAAAGGTTTCAGGACAGCGTTCATGTTAAAGACCCGGGCTCTTTTGATTCTGGCACCCGCCCAGTCACAGGAGAGCGAGGCCGTCACCTTTGCTAAAAGGCGTTTTACGGGGATGGTGGTCGTGGGTGTCACGCCCGGTTCATACTCAAGGGCACCGGCCATGGGTATGCCCCGGCCATTGACCCCGGCAAGGGTGCCCGTGTAGTCGGGAATCGTGTAAGCGAAAGAGGACAGTCCGGATTCATTTGCCGGAAGAGCCGTGGAAACGTCCCCCATGTTCACCAGAGCATAAAGTTTATATGTTTTCTGCTCCTCCAGCATGAAAGTAAGGCCGGAGAAAGAGTTTGAGTACGTCTTGTCAACGAGCGTTCCGTTCTGGTACACACCGATGACTACGCCTGTTCGCTTGGTCTCAATGGACGCGTCCGTCAGGATGGACTTAGTCTCCACTGTCTCCGGGGCCTCTTCCTCAATGCAGAAGCCTATTCTCTCCCCGGGGAATCCGAGCGGCAGGTGGTCGTAGTCGGCTTCCCTTTGGCAGGAGGCCGGCAGGAGGACCGTTCCCAGTACGAACGCCGAAATGAATCGATGATACTTCATATCTTGGGCTTTGGGTTAACTGTTCTCGCTTACGTTATAGGTGCCATCCCATTCACTGGTTACGATGGTGTAGGTAATGTCGAGGGAGTCCTCCCAGTAATCAATGACCTCCGGATCCTTGCTTCCCACACCGCGGATAACGACGTTGCTGACCGAATAGATGTGGTTACGGGCCATCTCAGGCACGTTGATTTGGTAGTACATCGTATCGCCGCCCATTTCGGTCTCAATGACGATGCGGGTGCAGCGGGGTGTCCAGGGGCCTGACATCTGGTGGGTATCGCTGCCGACAGGCGTGGCGTTCGGGTAGGCATAAAATGAATTGACAACCGCATACGGTCGGGCATAGGTGGAAAGGCTTTGGTTGATACCGGTATTGCCGACAAGAGCGTCAATGTTGAGATTACTCCGGCTGGTGTGCCAACCTCCGGCATTATACCATGCACTGCTCGCAGCGCTGAGTTCGTCGTAGAGGTAATCACTGCCGTAGCGCGATGTGGTATACAGATTTGTGAGATAGATACTTTTGAGGGTGAATAGTTTATCAAGAAGGTGCGGTTTGTCTCTGAAATCCACTGCCACCTGGGTGACATCCACACGGGAAACCAGTCTTGTTACCGTAATGGACACCGGCTCCGGCGTAAACGTTCCTTCCACATCCGTCGGGTTGTAGTTGCTTGCCGAAGGTGTAAGCGGCGTGCTGCCGAACATCATAAAGCCACCGCTCGTGCTGTTGTCGCTCAGATACGAGACCTTGTCGGTGAGGTCGTGCGGAGTCCGGACGCCTGACGGCGTCAGTGCATTAAGCCCGGAGGTCGGGTAGTTTACCACTGCATAGATTGTGTAGTCACGATGGGCGCGGAGCTTCATCTGAATGGGGGATGCCGACGAGGATGTACCGTAGGCTACCCATCCGCTGGCGTCATCAAAGGCGAAGACGGCCCAGTGGTCAATCTGGGTCTCCCAGAAGTCCTGCAGGCTTGGTTTTGTGGGATTAGCGTTTCCATTAGCGGAGAATACCATCGGGACGAGTTCTTCGTCCCCGGTAGGAGCATCCGGGTCGATGGGCGGGAGCGGTTTGGCACAGGACAACGCCGTCATGGCCGTCATCATCAGAAGCCCGCGCATAAAAGATGCAAAATGACTTTTCATATCAGTATTCATAATTAATGGTCTCCTGCGACCAGGGACTTACGCTCACGTTAACGGTATGTTCCTGGTAGTCAATGACGATATCCACATCGGGGAGGTTCTTTTCAGTCCATGTCATACCGCCTTGGTCCAGGAGGTCTGCATAAAGGTCAAAAGTAGCGGTGTGACCTGTCCTTTCCGCATATCCTTCTTGTCCGTAAAGCTCCATCACAAGGTTTTTGTCTCCCTGGCGCGGCAGGTTAAACTCAAAAAAGCCGATGCTTTTTTCTTTAGGGCGGAACTCAAACGGTGCCCGCACAGGCACTCCGGTGAAACCGTCAATGCCCGCCGTATTGCTGCGGATGAGGATATAGAAAGGGAAACGGCCCATGGCGGACAGGAAGGTCTCGTAGCCGATGAACCGGACCTTGACATGGCAGTACTCTTTCACGAACTCTATAGGCACCGTGAAGGATTCCTCCCGGACGTTCTCCATATATGTAGCGCGGTACAGCGGGGCATAATCCCATCCCGGAGGCACCGTCCACTCAGAACCGTTCTGCGTCATCGTTTCGCTGCCGATCAGCCCATAGCCCTTCACTGCCATCGTGCTCCTGACGACGAAGTGGAACTTCTCATCAAGGTTTTCCGTCTGGATGTTAGCGACCGAGGCATGGCCGGCATCCATCTGGAGACCCTTCGGATGGGCGTACACGTTGAGATAGACATTGTCATAGGCCTCGAAACGCTCGCTGTTGGCAAGCTGGAAATACAGAAAGCTGGGACAGTCCGTCCGGTTCTCAAGGACTAAGCTGCGGCAAGAGGAGAAGCTTAGCGCAACAGTTATTAATGATAACAATAATCGCTTCATATACATTATCCCGCTGAAGGAGTGGCAGGGAGGGCCCCAAGAGCCAGAGGGAACACCCTCCCTTATCATCTGTCAGTCTCCAGACTAGAACTCGTAATTGAGATGAGTAATTGTAGGATTCCAAGGATCCACGGTAATGGTATAGGTCTCCTTGCCCACCTTGATGCCTTCGTCAGAGCTGTCGTCGTCTTTGCCAAGCATGGTGATATTGATGTTATCAATCTTGTAGATGGTGTTGGCGGCGAGAACGGGCAGGTCAAGCACATAGTAAGTGTCTTGATTGATAGCTACGTCGGATTTTGTTACGTGAGCTTGAATCACGAGACGTGTATGCCGGGCTCCCCATGAGCTATCATTGGAGTCGCCATCGGTGGCGTTCGGGAACGCAAAGAGGACACGGTTAAGATCGGTCTTTACACCGGCTACAGTACAATCCTTACTATAAACATCGGTCACTACGGAAGGAGCGCCGGCTTCTTCTTTCATCTTATTGTACCAATTACCCTCAATCGCATACTGAGAATCGGGTAGAAGGATTGGCTGAACAGTGGTTTCGGCAGTCGCAGTCAGACCTTGGACGCCGATGGGGCTCTTTCCCATAACGTTTTTCAAATAGAGTTTTTTCACGGTGAAAGTGGCGTCTTTCAGCGAGTTATTGGAGAAATTAACGGTTACACCGTCAAGTTGGATACAGGCAGCCAGACGCTTCACGAAGATGCTGACAGGCTGGGGCGATCCGCCGGAACCGTTGTTGTTGTAATCGGTAACAGTCACGGTATTCTTTCCGGACATTACGAGGTCGGTTTCGCTGTCGTTCTCGCCAAGGTCGGCAAGAGTGGCTTCAAACTCAGTCAGAAGCAGGCCGTCGGAACCGACAGTCCTGTATAGGCGACTGTGGTTAACAAGGGCGTAAACGGTTTTTGCTCCGGTCTTGGTGTTGATGGTCACCTGGGTGGTGTTGTCGACTCCAAGATTGTCTTTGTAAACGTCGGTCTCAAGACGATTGTTAGCATCAAACACGAAAATCTGAACGTTGTTGATGTGAAAATCCTTCATAGAGGAGATTGCGGCCTTGGATTCTTCGGCGGCACCGATACTAACAGTAATGGCGCCGTTGGCAAAAGATTCAGACTGTTTCACCTCTGGGGTGACAGTGTTCTTGTTGCAGGAAAGGGTCCCTGCGATGGCCGTGGCGGCCAGGAGAAAAAGGGTAGTTTTTTTCATAAAAATAAAGATTATGTGAATGAAACAGGTTGTCAGATGTCCAGGGCCCCATCGTCCTCGCGGTTCAGTCCGTAGCGCTGGATGAGGACATAGATTTCCGGGTCCAGGTTGCCGCGGAATACGTAGCTGCGGTCTTCCCGGCAGGCATCCAGGTAGTGCTGGACAGCGTTCTGGTCGTCCCGGTTGCGGGCATACACCAGCGCCAGCATGTAATTCACCGGCGGCGTGCGGGGCAAGTCTTTGAGGATGGAAAGGGCCGATGCATTGTAGTCCAGCGACACATAGGCAATGGCGGTGTTGTAGTCGCGGTAGTCCCTCAGGCACTGGAGCGCCTTCTCGTATTCCCGCTCCTTCAGGAAGTGGACGCCTTTCATGTAAAGCGTGTCCAGTTCGGTGGTGTGCACCGTGTCCTTGATCATGCCTTTGCGGTGCAGGAAGAAGTCAAAACGTACGGTCCGGAGGCGGGGATACAGTTTCTCCCTCAGGTAACGGTAGCAGGGGGCTTCCTGCAACTGCTTTTCCCGCTCGTCGGCATCGGCAATTTCCAAAGACTTCATATAGAAGCGTTTGTCCGCGGGCGTGAGGACGCTGTCCTGGTCTACCAGCACCGACAGGTAAGCCCAGTTTTCGCCGTTGGAACGGGAGAGGAAGCCGATGGGCCGGGCCGTTTCCCGCAGCTCCTGTCCTGTATCGTCCACCACCAGGGAGAAGCTGTTCCGCCGGACGGAATCCCGGTAATGCCGGATGTACTGTTTGAAATAATCGGCCACGGAGGCGGCTCTTTTCTGCGAAAGGCTCAAGTTGGACGCCTCCCTTCCTTCCGGGGAAGCCGATGCCGCGATGACGATGGAGTCCAGGTCGAAGGTCTCGTTCTCCAGCAGTTCCCGGACGTTTCCCCGGATGCGGCCGATTTCCAGGGCGTTGTTCCCCAGTGCCAGGTCAATATCGGCCTTTCCCTGGGCAAAGTCCACGTAGCAGGCGGTGTTGGCGGCGGCGCGGCGCTCCAGCACCCGGCTCAGATAGTGATCGGTCTCATCCACGAAGGAAGAAAGCGAGCTGATGTAGAAGGTGAGGGCTTCGGAGCGGGGCATGGTGTACAGGTGCCGCTCCTGCTCATATATGTCGCCCGACAGCACCACGTCCACTTTCCTGAGCTTGGGCCGCGTACGGATGGTCTGGGTGTACTGGTACACAAAATTCCCCTCGATGTCCCTGAGGACGGTATCCAGCCGGATGCCCTCCGTGCGGATGGGCGCTTTCACCAGCTGCTCAAACTTTTTGCCCCGTTCCATCCAGAGCTTCTCATGGCGGCGTTTCATGTGGCCCCAGGTATAATGGATAAGGGCGTCCTGCTCCGTGGGGCCGAAGACTGAACGGAAGTCTTCTTCGGCCACGAAGGTGCTGTCGTCGTGGAAGCGCCAGAGCTCGGGTAAATTCCTGGAAATCCAGATGTTCAGGTTGCGCCAGTCCACAAAGGCCGTGGAGTCGGTGATGATACTGCGCAAGTACTTGTCATACAGCTGGTAACCGCGGAGCTGGGCTTTGCGGAAATCGGCCCCCGTGATGATGACGGGCTCCAGGCGCAGGCTGTCTTCCAGCAGGAACATGTCCGGGTAGAAGACCAGTTGCCACCGGCTGTCCAGCATTTCCTCGGGAACCACCACTTCAAAGCGCAGGTCCACCCGGCCGTGCCGTTCGGCCACGTTTCGGAAGCGGGCGGTGATGACGGCGGCGTCAATGACGTCATTGGCTACCATTTCTCCCGTATCTTCGTCCCGGATGGCTTTCATCAGGATGAGCTCGTTGCCGCCGTCGGCATCCCGTACCTTCAAAGTGTCCCGGTTGCCGGAACGGATGATTTTCCGTTCCTCGGCCATTTCGCTGCGCGAGAGCGCCAGCCGGGCCGACAGCTGTTTTTGCTGCACGGTGTTCAGTTTCCTGGGGCCGCCGCAGCTCATCGGCAACAGTAAAGCTGCAAACAGCAGCATGAGGGAAGTCTTTCGCATGGGGCACTCAGAATATGAACTGGAGGGCTACACGGGCATCGGGCAGAAGAAATGGCTTTTCTCCCTGCTCCACCACGGGGCCGCAGAGGGGGCAGCTATAGCGTTTGTATTTTTTATAGCCGCCCCACCCTCCGAAGCCCAGGTCCAGGTTTAGGAAAGTATTGAGCATGATGGAATAGCCTCCGTACACGCCGGCGCCAAAAGCGTCCCCTTCTTCGGTTTCCCTTTTGATGACCCCTCCGGCATTGTACACGCTGTAGCGGAGGTCGCCGCCCGCCCACCAGCCGGAATAGACGTGCCAGGGCCACCAGCGGGCGCCTGCCCAGTAGGAATTCTGCCGCACTTGCCACTGTTTATCCTGATTGCCGGCACGGAAAGTCCAGGGATTGAGTTCCGCTCCCACATGCAGGGAAACGTGCTGGGCAACGGCCAGGGACGCCTCTGCGTTGAGGGTCCCAAAGGTGAACCAGTCAATGGCGTTGGTGCCCACGGACCAGCGCTGGGCACGGGCCTCGGGCGCCGTGAGCGCTGCCAGCGCCAGGAGAATTCCGAGAAGAGTAATTCGCTTCATGGCTTAGTCCCGTTGAGGCTGCATTCTGTCGTTGTCGCGGGGGACCATCCTGACCGTACGGGCCAGGATCTCCGAGGTGCTGCGCTCTTCGTTTTCGGCCGTTGTATATTTGCGTACGCGTACCCGGCCAATCACTTCTATCCAGGCGCCCACCTGGATGGCGGACAACTCTACAATACCCTCCCTTCCGCTCCAGGCCGATACATTGAACCAGGTAGTCTCAATGGCGGGATTGCCTTCGCGGTCTACGGTGCCGTAGTCGGTTGCAACGGAGAAGTTGCAAACTTGCTTCCCTTTTACGTGGTTAACCTCCGAGCGGCCAACGATGCCCCTCAATCTCATTTCATTCATAAATTCCATGACTGTGGCGTTTTTTAAGTTGAACATAAGGCCGATGACCTTATCGGCCCGGGTGCAAAGTAACAGCGGAAAAAAGGGGAGGGGACTCTTTTTTTCGCTGCCGGCTGCATTTTTTTATGTTTCAACTGCTTTTTGTGTGTTTCCACTGTGGTTTCAGGTGAAAAAACACGCATCGGTGGAATCTTTCAACCGATGCGTGTTTTTTGTGGACCCTGTAAAACAGAAAAAATTTGGGGAATTTTTCAACCGATGCTTGGAATTGCGCGGGGCTTTGTCCATTTTTGCGGCATGCCGTACTTCCCTTTATATGACAATGCCTCCTTCTACTGCCTGGAATGTGGAACCCCGCTGGGTTACGGCCGGCACGACCGCAAGTTCTGCAGCGCCGCCTGCAAGAACCGGTACCACAATGCCCGGCGCTACCCGGGCCTTGACAAAACGGTGGCGCGGGTCCTCAGAATTCTGGAAAGCAACCGGGAGGTCCTCTCCAAGCTGGTGCGCATGGGCATTCACGACATAGACAGGCTCACCCTTCAGCACCTGGGCTTTCGCGCGGAGTACTCCACTTCTTTCCGCCTGGTGTCCCGCCGGCACCAGGTGTACACCTGCTTTGACTATACCTACGAACTGACCCCTTCCCGGGTGAGGCATATCTCCTGGATTTCTCCGGAGGAGGAAGCTCAGCGGGAAGGGGCCGGTAAGAAAAAGAAGTAACGGGCTACTGTTGGGCCGCTTTCTTCTGCGGGTCTTTGAACAGAATCCAGAACAGGATGCCTACCACAAAGGCGTAGCCGGCGAAAATGTACCAGGCGGTGGGCCAGTTGGTGGGCGTGTTGAAGACGTCACAGGCATCTACCACGGCGCCGGCGGCCAGCGTGCCGATGGTGGCGCCGAAACCGTTGGTCATCATCATGAACAGGCCCTGGGCGCTGGAACGGATGTCTGTGGTCGTGTTCTGGTCTACATAGAGGGAACCGGAGATGTTGAAGAAGTCAAAGGCCATGCCGTATACGATGCAGCTGAGAACGAACAGGAGTACGCCGGGCATGGCAGGGTTTCCAAGGCCGAACAGACCGAAACGCAGGACCCATGCGAACATGGAGATGAGCATTACTTTCTTGATGCCGAAACGCTTCATGAAGAAGGGAATGAGGAGGATGCACAAGGTCTCCGAGGCCTGGGAGATGGAAATGAGGGCGTTGGAGTTCTTCACGGCGAAGGCATCGGCATAGGCCGGATTGGCGGCGAAGGAACCCAGGAAAGTATTGGCGTAGCCGTTGGTGATCTGGAGGGAAGCGCCCAGGAGCATCGAGAAGATGAAGAAAATGGCGAACTGGCTGTCCTTGAAAAGGGAGAAGGCCTTGAGGCCGAAGGCATCGGCCAGGGACTCGTTCTTCTTGGTTTTGTCCACGGGGCAGGCTGGCATGGTGAGGGCGTAGCCGCAGAGGACGAGGGAGAGGATGCCGGAGGAAATGAGCTGCGTGTAGCTGTCCTGCAGGGCGACGCCGCCGATGTGCAGAAAGTTCGTGAGCAGCATGCTGCAGATAAAACCTACTGTTCCGAATACGCGGATGGGCGGGAAATCCTTCACGGGATCCATGCCTTCCTTGCCCAGGGCGTTATAGGACACGGAATTCACGAGGGCGATGGTGGGCATGAAGAAGGCCACGCTGAGGCTGTAGAGGATGAACAGCGGGGCAAACTGGACGTTGGCTCCGGCAGTCATGCAGTAGACGCCGGCCCCGGCCATGAACAGTCCGGCAAAGCCGTGGCACATGGAGAGCACCTTCTGGGCCTCCATCTTTTTATCGGCCACAATACCCATGAGGGTGGGCATGAAAATGGAAACGATGCCCTGCATGGCAAAGAACCATTTGATTTGGGAGCCCAGGCCGATGTTGCCCAGATAGCGGCCCAGGGAGGTAAGGTAGGCACCCCAGACGGCGAATTCCAGGAACAGCATGAAGATGAGCTTGAAGGTGATAGGTTTTAACTTCATATCAGTGTGTTTTAGTAGTTATTGGCAATGCTATCGTACAAATATAGGAATTTTTGCGTATTTTTGCACTATAAAAGCATATCAATGTTCAAATTTGTCCGTACCGCCCTCGATCCTGCTTCCGCCGCCCGTGCGGGCGTCATTTCCACCGACCATGGGGACATCCAGACCCCCATCTTCATGCCGGTGGGAACGGTGGGTTCGGTAAAAGGCGTATACCACCGGGACCTCAAGGCCGATATCGGCGCCCAAATCATCCTGGGCAATACTTATCACCTTTACCTCCGTCCCGGTCTGGACACCCTGTACCAGGCCGGCGGTTTGCACCGGTTCGAGCATTGGGACGGCCCCATCCTCACGGACAGCGGCGGTTTCCAGATTTTCTCCCTGGCTCCCATCCGCAAACTCACGGAGGAAGGCTGCCGTTTCGCTTCGCACATTGACGGAAGCCGCCACACCTTTACCCCGGAGAACAACGTGGACACCCAGCGCATCATTGGGGCCGATATCATCATGGCCCTGGACGAATGCTGTCCGGGGGATGCCGATGAGCGCTATGCCGCCAAATCGCTCCGGCTCACGCAGGGATGGCTGGAACGCTTTGCCCGCCACTTTGATGAAACGGAGCCCCTGTACGGCTATTCGCAGGTGATGTTTCCCATCATCCAGGGCTGCGTGTATCCGGAGCTGCGCCGAAGAGCCGTGGAGCATGCCCTCACCCTGGACAATGCTAACCGAGGCGGCTATGCCGTAGGCGGTCTGGCGGTAGGAGAGCCCACGGAAAAGATGTACGAGATGCTGGAGGTCACCTGCCCGCTGCTGCCGCAGGACAAACCCCGTTACCTCATGGGGGTAGGTACGCCGGCCAACATCCTGGAGGGCATTGCCCGGGGCATCGATATGTTTGACTGCGTGATGCCCACCCGCAACGGCCGCAACGGCATGCTCTTCACCTGGAACGGCATCATGAACATGCGAAACGCCAAGTGGACGGACGATTTTACCCCGCTGGACCCTTCCGGCACCTCTTTCGTGGACAGCTATTACACCAAGGCCTATCTCCATCACCTGTTTATTGCCAAGGAGATGTTTGCCGCCATGGTGGCCACGGAGCACAACCTGGCTTTCTATCTGGACCTGGTGCGCCAGGCCCGCCTCCATATTGAGGCCGGCGATTTCCTGGCCTGGAAAAACGCCACCGTCCCTAAACTGATGCAAAGGCTATGAAACTGAGGGGATTGCAAAGACTGGACTGGTACATTATCCGGAAGTTCCTGGTGACATTTTTCGTTGCCCTGGCTTTCCTGTCCCTCCTGATTGTCATTTTTGACATCAGTGAAAAAATCGACGACTTCGTGCGCAAGGAAGCCCCCCTCCACGCCATTGTTTTCGATTATTACCTGAACTGGATTCCCTACTTCCTGAACCAGTATTCACCCATGTTCGTGTTCCTGACGGTGATTCTGTTCACGTCCAAGATGACGCAGGATTCGGAGGTGGTGGCCATCCTTTCCAGCGGCATCAGTTATCACCGCCTGGTGGTGCCGTACCTGCTGTCGGCCCTGTTCATTGCCTTCCTGTCCCTGAATCTGGGCATGTGGGTCCTGCCCCATGCCAATGCCACACGGGTACAGTTTGAGCAGAAGTACAATTCCCACCGCAAGGTGCACATGGGCCACGACATGCATTACAAGCTGGAGGACGACCATTTTGTGTACATCGAGAGCTTCAGCGCCTACAACAATACGGCCTACAATTTCACGCTGGAGGATCTTTCGGAGGGAAGGCTCAAGTCCAAGATAACGGCCGAATCGGCTCAGTATGATACACTTACGGGAAAATGGCGGCTTCGGAACTGGTTTATTCGTGACTACGACGAAGGGATGACGGACCATATCCGTTCCGGACGGCAGATGGATACAGTGCTCAGCCTCACGCGCGACGACTTTTTCCGGAACCGCTACACCATCCAGGAACTGAACCAGAAAGAGCTGGAAGAACTCATTGACACGCAGATTATGCGCGGGGACGCTTCCGTGAACATGACCCAGATTGAAAAGCACAACCGTTATACGCTTCCTTTCTCGGCCATCATCCTCACCATCATCGGCCTGTCGCTTTGTACGCGCAAGCGGCGGGGCGGAATGGGACTGAATCTGGCGGCCGGCCTGGCGCTGGGCTTCTCTTACATCCTGTTCATGCAGTTCAGCGAGATGTTTGTCATTACGGATACCCTGCCGGCCTACATAGCCATCTGGCTGCCCAATTATATTTATACCGTCATTGCCATCGTGCTGTATATAAGAGCCTGTAAATAAATGAAAATCAAGATTGTAAATCATTCCCCCTATCCTTGTCCCTCTTATGCTACGGAGTTGTCGGCGGGCGTGGACCTGAAGGCCTGCCTGGAGGCACCGGTGGTGCTTGAGCCGCTGCAGCGGATGCTGGTCCCCACCGGGCTGTTCATCGCCCTTCCTGCCGGCTATGAAGCGCAGGTCCGTCCCCGGAGCGGGCTGGCCATCAAGCACGGCATCACCGTCCTCAATTCGCCCGGCACCGTTGATGCCGATTACCGCGGGGAAATCAAAGTAATCCTGGTGAACCTTTCCCAGGAGCCTTTCCAGATTGTCCCCGGTGAACGCATTGCCCAGATGGTCATTGCTCGGCACGAGCAGGCCCAGTGGGAGCAGGTGGAAGTTTTAGAGGAAACCACCCGGGGCGCGGGCGGTTTTGGAAGCACAGGAAAATAATGGAAATCAGCAACTTATACCAAATCTTCAAGTCGTCTGCCGGTGTGAACACCGACACCCGCACCCTCCGTGAAAACCAGCTCTTCGTTGCCCTCAAGGGAGAAAACTTTGACGGCAATGCCTTTGCGCTTCAGGCACTGGAAGCGGGCGCCTGCTGTGCCGTTGTCAGCGATACCGTTGAGGCCGACGACCCTCGTCTGGTGAAAGTCCCAGACACCCTCAAAACCCTGCAGGAGTTGGCCGCCTATCACCGGCAGCAGCTGGATATCCCTGTCATCGGCCTTACCGGCACCAACGGGAAAACCACCACCAAAGAGCTCATCCGGACGGCACTGGCGGCCAAATACCGCGTATATGCCACGGAAGGCAACCTGAACAATGACATCGGTGTGCCGCTTACGGTGCTCCGGATAGGAGCGGATGCCCAGCTGGCCATTGTGGAAATGGGAGCCAGCCATCCCGAAGACTTGAAACCCCTCCTGGCGGTGGCGCAGCCCACGCACGGGCTCATTACCAATGTGGGAAAGGCCCATCTGCTGGGCTTCGGCAGCTTTGAAGGCGTAAACCACGCCAAAGGCCTCCTCTACGACTACCTCAAGGAGCACGACGGGGTGGCTTTTGCCAATGCCGATGACCCTGTGCTCCAGGAAATGCTCTGGGAGCGCGGGATGAGCCGCATTCCTTACGGGATGGACGGGGTAACCGTAGTTCCCGCCACCCCTGAGGAGCCTTTCCTTACCCTCCAATGGGAAGACAAAACGCTTAAAACCCACCTTGTAGGCGCCTACAATGCCGCCAATATCATGGCGGCCCTCCGCCTGGCCTGGTTCTTCGCTGTCCCGGAGGCCGATGCCTTCACGGCTCTTGCCGCCTACGTACCTTCCAATAACCGCTCCCAGCTGGTGAAGACCGGGCGGAATACGCTCATTGTAGACGCTTACAACGCCAATCCCTCCTCCATGGCAGTGGCCCTTGACAACCTGGCCCTCAGCGAAGGCCGAAAGGTGGCCCTGCTGGGTGAGATGCGGGAACTGGGCGCAGAGGCTGCTGTAGAGCACAAGAGAATTGTGGCGCGCCTCCAGGGCCTGGAGGCCTGTCTGGTGGGACAGGAATTTGCAAAAGCGGCCGAAGGAAGTGGCATACCGGTGTTTGAAAGCTCCGATGCCCTGGCCGCCTATCTGCAGGAGCATCCGCTTTCCGGCTGCACCATTTTGGTGAAAGGCTCCCGCGGAACCCGTATGGAGAAGGTTATAGCTTCGCTTTAACGATAATCCATCGGCTCAGAAGCGCCATTCCATAGCCTACGGCCAGGCCGAAAACGGTGCCCACCAGAACATCGCCCAGGAAATGGGCGCCCAGCACAATGCGGCTCAGCGCAATGAGCGTGGCCCAGATGAAGATGATCCAATCCCAGACCTTATAGGAATGGTGCGGATCATTTTTTTTGAAGGCCTGTGAGGTGAAGACGGCAAAGGCGAAGCAGTTGCTGGCGTGACCGGAAAAGAAGCCATAAAGGGACCCCAAGACCCCGCCCGGCAAGCGAATGCCTCCGTCCAGCATCCACTGCGTGTGGCAAGGCCTCAGCCGCATCACGCCTTCTTTGATATGGTAGGAAATCTGGTCGGTCAGGACAATGGTGATGGCGATGGCGGCCACCAGGGTGAGGGCTTTCTTCCAGCCCAGCCGCCAGAACATATACACAATGACCAGGCCGTAAAAGGGGAACCAGACTCTGACTCCGGAGATGAAAAGCCAGAACGGGTCCAGGAAAGAAGGATTGTGGACATTGAGCCAGAGGCTTGCCTGCTGGTCCAGTTGTATCAGTTGTTCAAGGAAGTTCATCGGGTCAAGGCTTTCCAAAGTTGCTCTTTCAATTCATCCAGGCCGGTTCCGGCTACGGAAGAGATGAAAACGTGCGGGATATCGGAGGGCAGTTTCTTCTCCATCCGGGCTCTCTGCTTGTCGTCAATGAGGTCGGTTTTGGTGACGGCCAGCACGCGGTCTTTCACCAGCAGTTCCGGGTTGTACTCTTCCAGCTCGTTCAGCAGAATCCGGTAGCCTTTGCTCACATCCTTCTCGTCGGCCGACACCATGAAAAGGAGCACGCTGTTGCGCTCAATATGGCGAAGGAAGCGCATGCCGATGCCTTTTCCTTCATGGGCGCCCTCGATGATGCCGGGGATGTCGGCCATCACGAAGGAACGGTCGTCGTAGTAGCGCACGATGCCCAGGTTGGGCTCCAGCGTGGTGAAGGCGTAGCCGGCAATTTTGGGTTTGGCCGATGTGATGGCCGCCAGCAGGGTGCTTTTCCCGGCGTTGGGGAAACCCACAAGGCCCACGTCGGCCAGCACTTTCAGTTCCAGGATGAACCAGCCTTCCTGGCCCTCTTCTCCGGGCTGGGCATAACGGGGCGTCTGGTTGGTGGGGCTTTTGAAATGGTTGTTGCCCCAGCCCCCGCGGCCGCCGCGGCACAGGATGTATTCCTGTCCGGGCTCCACCAGTTCGGTGATCACTTCTTCGGTTTCGGCATCTTTCACCACAACGCCCTGCGGCACTTCCAGGACGATGTCGGCCCCGTTCTTGCCTTTTTTCAAGGCTTCGGCCCCGGCGGTGCCATGGTCGGCGCGTACCACCTTGCGGTAGCGGAGGTGAATGAGGGTCCAGAGCTGCGGATTCACGCGAAGGATGATGTGTCCGCCGCGCCCGCCGTCGCCGCCGTCCGGCCCGCCCTTAGGGACGTATTTGGCCCGGTGCAGGTGTGCGCTGCCCGCTCCGCCATGTCCGCTGGCGCAGAACAGGCGAACATAATCGATGAAGTTACTTTCTGCCATAATGTTGCAAATATACGCATTTTTTAGATATGGATTGCTGCAGGCAAAAGCATGTAGTATTTTCCAAGAATAATTGCTATCTTTGAAAGATGAAAGTTTCGGTGTTCAATTTTAGCGGTGCGCTCGGGGAACAGGGCTTCCTGGAATACCTTGAGGGAAAGCCGTTTGAACTGATAGATTGTGCCGATATTGAAGGGACGCACTGCTATTGTGATGCCGATGCGCGCGGGGCGCTGGAGGGCAGGATGGGAACGGTGGCACCGGTGCGCTGGATAGACAGCGGCGATTACCACTACCTGAGCCATCTGCTGGCGCTGAAGGAGACGGAGCCTTTCCACCTGGTGCTGCTGGACCACCATCCGGACAACCAGGCCCCCGCTTTTGAAGGGGTGCTCAGCTGCGGAAGTTGGGTGAGGGCCCTGCAGGAGGAAAGCCGGCAACTGAGGGATGTGCTTACCATCGGCCCGGAAGGCTGTCCGCAGGACATTCCTCAGGGATGGCTGGAAGAAAGAAGGGGAGAGCGGGTGTATGTGTCGCTGGATAAGGACATTCTGTCCAGGAACTATGCCCGGACGGACTGGACGCAGGGGGAGTATACGCCGGAGCAGGTGGAGGCCATCCTGCAAAGCCTTGCGGCCGGAATGGAGATAGTGGCGCTGGATATTTGCGGCGAATTGTCGCTGGCACAGGGAGCCCGTGCCGAAGACCTTCGCATTAACAGGGAAACAAACATTGCATTATATAAGTTTATCACTAACCACTTTGAATTATGTCAGAGATAATCAACGGGGAATTGCAGAAGACCTGCCTTTATGAGGAACATGTGGCCCTGGGTGCCAAGATGAGCCCCTTCGCCGGTTACATGATGCCCATCCAGTACAGCGGCATCGTGGCGGAACACAACGCCGTACGGCAGAAAGTGGGCATGTTCGACGTTTCCCACATGGGGGAAATTTTTGTAAAAGGTCCTGAGGCCGAGGCTTTTATCAACCATATTTTCACCAACGAAATCCGCGGCTTCGGGCCCGGCAAGGTGCTCTACGGCATGATGTGCTACCCGGACGGCGGAACCGTGGACGACCTCCTGGTGTACCGGGAGTACCTGGCCGACCATTTCCTCCTGGTGGTGAATGCCGCCAATATCGAAAAGGACTTTGCCTGGATACAAGAGCAGGCCAAAAGCTTCGATGTCCGCCTGGACAATGCCTCAGACCGCATTGGCCAGATTGCCGTCCAGGGGCCTGAAGCAGAGAAAACCATCATCGAGGTGCTGGGTTACAAGGAAGCGGCCGATCTAGGCTTCTACACCTTCTGCGACGTGGAATACAAGGGCGAACGCCTGATCCTTAGCCGCACCGGATATACCGGCGAAGACGGCTTTGAGCTGTATACCACCCAGGAAGGAACCGTGGAACTGTGGAAACGCCTCATCGAAGCCGGTGTACAGCCTTGCGGCCTGGGTTGCCGTGACACCCTGCGCTTCGAAGCGGGCCTGCCGCTGTACGGCGACGAGCTCAGCCCCGAAATCAGCCCCGTCGTGGCCGGCCTTGGCATGTTCTGCAAATATGAGAAAGATTTCATCGGCAAGGAGGCTCTGTTGGACCAGAAAGCCGGAAAGCTCCAGCGCAAACTGGTGGGCATTGAAATTGAGGACAAGGCCATTCCGCGCGCCGGCTATCCCGTAGAGGCTGCCGATGAAAAGGAAGTGGGCGTTGTCACCACCGGCTACCATTCCATCACCCTGGACAAGAGCATCTGCTTCGCCCTGGTGGACAAGGAATTCGCCGCCCTGGATACCCCGCTGAGCATCCGCATCCGCAAGAAGGTATTCCCCGGCAAAGTGGTTAAGAAGAGATTTTATCAAACTAATTACAAAAAATAACACGTTATGTCTAAGATTCTTGAAGGACTCAAGTATTCCGAATCCCACGAATGGGTAAAGGTAGAAGGTAATGTTGCCTACATTGGCGTCTCCGACTTTGCACAGAAAGAAATGGGAGATATCACCTATGTGGATATGCCCGAAGAAGGCGACGATGTGCTTGCCGGCGAAGAATTCGGCGCCCTGGAGAGCGTGAAAGCCTCTTCCGAGCTCATCAGCCCCGTTTCCGGTGTAGTGGTGGCCGTGAACTATGAGCTTGCCGATGCCCCCGAAAAGGTGAATGAAGACGCCTACGCCGCCTGGATTATCAAGGTGGAAATGTCCCTGCCGTCCGAACTGGACAAGCTGATGGACGCCGCCGCTTACAAAGCTCAGATTGGCGAATAAAATGGCCCGCAATCCGTATTTGCCTCATACCGAGGCGGACATCCGGGCCATGCTGGACAAGGTGGGGCTCCAGAGCCTCGATGACCTTTACAGCGATGTGCCCAGGGAATTCCTGAAAAAGGGCGCCTACGCCCTGCCGGAGGCCCTCTCCGAACAGGAAATCCGTGAGTGGTTTGACACCCTGGACAAACAGAATGCCTCTTTGAAGGTGTTTGTGGGGCAGGGGGCCTATGACCATTATTGCCCCGCCGTCATTCCTTACCTCACCCAGCGTTCGGAATTCCTGACGGCCTACACTCCGTACCAGTGCGAGATTTCGCAGGGAACGCTCCGTTATATTTTTGAGTACCAGAGCCTTATCTGTGAACTTACGGGCATGGATATCTCCAACGCTTCGCTTTACGACGGTCCCACCGCCGCGGCCGAAGCCATGAAGATGGCCCTTG
The DNA here is from genome assembly GCA_017934185.1 of Bacteroidales bacterium. Classification (GTDB taxonomy): domain Bacteria; phylum Bacteroidota; class Bacteroidia; order Bacteroidales; family UBA932; genus Cryptobacteroides. The sequence goes on from JAGBJY010000017.1 coordinate 29,493, forward strand.
CCTGCACCCGCAAAAAGACGCGCGTGCTGCTGTCCAAGGCGCTGCTTCCCCATGTCATCAAGGTGGTGGAAACCTATGCCAAGTTCCATGGCGTGGTGCTGGGTTATCTCCCGGCCGATGAAGGCGAAACTTCGCTGCTTGCCCTGAAGCAGGAACTTGCGGCCGACGACGTGGCCGGCGTCATTGTCCCTTCCGTGAACCGCTACGGCATTGTGGAAGACCACAGCGGCTTTGCCGAGGCCATCCATGCCGCCAAGGCCGTCCTCATCGAGTACTGCGACCCTTCGGCCCTGGCCGTTGTGAAAACCCCGGACGAGTGGGATGCCGACATTGCCGTGGGGGAAGCCCAGTCCCTGGGCCTGCCGCTCTGCTACGGCGGCCCCTATGTGGGATTCATGGCCGTGAAGCAGGAGCACATGCGCAAGATGCCCGGCCGCATTGTGGGCCAGACCGTGGACAAGGAAGGCCGTAGGGCTTTTGTCCTTACCCTGCAGGCCCGCGAGCAGCATATCAAACGGGAAAAAGCCACGTCCAACATTTGCTCCAACGAGTCCCTGATGGCCCTTTGGGCCACCATCTACCTCTCTCTCATGGGCCCCGAAGGCCTCAGGGAAGTGAACCGCATCAGTGCCGACGGAGCCCATTACCTCAAGGCTGAGTTGCTGAAAACCGGCCTGTTTGAAGACGTTTTCCCGGACAAGCCCTTCCTCAAAGAGTTTGTCCTCAGGCCCAAGAAGTTCCCGGGCCTCATGCAGCAGCGTCTGGAAAAGGCCGGCTTCTTTGCCGCCCTTGATACCGAGGAAGGCTACGTAAGCTTCTGCGTCACCGAAAAACGCAGCAAGGCCGAGGTGGACCAGCTGGTTAACATTATAAAGGAGGGATAAGCCATGAAGTACTACGACAAACTGATCTTTGAACTTTCAAAGGAAGGACGCACCGGCTTCTCGCTGCCCGTCAATAAGTTCCCTCAGTCCGCCTCTCTTCCGCTTGCGCTCAGGCGTGAAGCGGCGCTCCGCTTGCCGGAGGTCTCCGAACCGGATGTGGTGCGCCACTATACCAACTTGTCCCAGATGAACTTCGGGGTGGATACCGGCTTTTATCCGCTGGGCTCCTGTACCATGAAGTACAACCCCAAGATCAACGAGGAGATTGCAGCCCTCAAGGGCTTTGCCGGCCTGCATCCGCTTATGCACGCCGGCCTTACCAAGGGGGCCAACAAGGTGTATCAGGAAATGAACAAGGCCCTTGCCGCCATCACCGGCATGTATGCCTTCACCTTCGACCCTTGCGCCGGCGCCCACGGTGAACTTACCGGCCTCATGATTATGCGCCAGTACCACCTGATGCGCGGAGACCTGGGCCGTACCAAGGTCATTGTCCCGGACAGCGCCCATGGTACCAACCCGGCATCGGCCGCCGTCTGTGGCCTGGAAGTGGTGCAGGTGAAGTCCCTGGAGAACGGCCGTATTGACGTGGAGGCCCTGAAACCGCTGCTGGACAGTACCGTGGCCGGTATCATGATGACCAATCCCAATACGCTGGGCCTTTTTGAGACCCAGATCAAGGAGATTGCCGCCCTGGTACACGCCTCCGGCGGACTGCTCTATTACGACGGTGCCAACATGAACCCGCTCATGGGTGTGGTGCGCCCCGGCGACATGGGCTTTGACATCATGCACCTGAACCTGCACAAGACCTTCTCCACCCCGCATGGCGGCGGTGGCCCCGGCAGCGGTCCCGTAGGAGTGGCCAAAAAGCTGGAAGACTGCCTGCCGGACATCCGGGTATCGGGTTTCCACGGCAACTTCGGCGTCATTCTTCGTGCCTATGCCTACATCCTTTCCCTGGGCAAGGACTACCTCCGTCAGGTGGGACAGTACTCGGTGCTGAGCGCCAACTACATCAAGGAAAGCCTAAAAGACCTGTACAAACTGCCTATCGAGGGCGTCTGCAAGCACGAATTCGTGTTTGACGGCCTCATCAATGACGGCGCCCATGACGATGTGCCCGGTGCCACTACCCTGGATGTGGCCAAACGCCTGCTGGACTATGGCTTCCATGCGCCCACCATCTATTTCCCGCTCCTTTTCCATCAGGCCCTCATGATAGAGCCCACCGAAACGGAGAGCAAGGAAACCATCGATGCCTTCATTGAGGTGATGCGCAAGATTGCCGATGAGGCTGCCCGGGACCCTGAGCTCCTGCACAGCGCCCCTCACAACACGCCCATCTCCCGTCCCGACGAGACCACGGCTGCCCGAAATCCCATCTTGAAGTACCCGCTGTAGCGTGGAACAGAGGAGTCTGCATACCATCCTGACAGGATACACCAAGCCCCAGCTGGAGGATTTGGTGGAGATTCTAGGTATCCCCGGAAGCCACGCCCGCAGCAAGGCCAAATTGGTGGAAGAGCTGTACAGTTACCTGCGCGCAGAGCCGCGCAGGTGGCTGTCCCGGCTCACTGAAAGGGATTTGCGGCAGCTCCGGGAATTGGTGCACGCCGGTCCCGACAGAGTAAAAATCCAGGCCCTGTCCACTTATCCCACCCTGTTGGAGGTGCTGGGCCTGGTTTCCTACGATGATTCCCAGGAGAACCGCCACAAAGTCTGGATTGGCCCGGAACTGTATGACATTGTCCACAAGGATGTGGAAGACGTGCTCCATGCCGGGGAACGCAACGGCCGTTTCCACCTGGAGCGGAGGGGACTTGGGTACCTGAATTTGTATGGGGTGGTGGGAACCGACCGGCTTATCTATATGCTGCTCAGCGAAGGGTACCGGGAAAAAGACATTGTGGATTCGCCTTGGTTCAAACTTTACCGCTACGAAGATGCGAACGGTGACTATCTGGCCTCGCCCTGCCTGGTGAATCCAGAAGAACTGTTCCCCGTCCGGGACGTTATGGGAAGCCATCTGTACAAGCCCGTGTTCCCTCCGGATTTGGTGTATGAAGCCGGCTGCGGCGCCCCGTATTTCACGGTGGGCATGAAAAGCCCGGAGGGAATGCGCCTGGAGGCCATGTACCGGCGGGTGGGTTATTCCGGATTCGACCTTACCCTGGCCCTTCACGACACCTGGGTGGAAGCCCAGTACACCAACGAGTCCAATGAGGAACTCTTCGGCCCCCTCATGGACAGCCCTCTTGCAGCAAACCTGGACCATGAAAGCTGGCTTTCCTGTGTGCAGATTGTGGCCGATTATGCCAATTCCGTTCCCAAGTGGTTCCTCTGCGGCAGCAGTGCTAAAGAAGAGGAGAAAGGTCTGGTGGACATCCGTCAGGCAGCAGATAATGAAGGAGAGGTAGAGACCTATTCGATGGGCTTCGCCGTTCCGCATGTGGCGCCCGATGACCCTTGCCCCTGCGGCAGCGGTCTTCGCTACTGCCGCTGCCATGGCCGCTATCTCTCTTAAGTGCATGGACACGCTTACCCTTACTCCCATCGCTTATTACCGGGGGCCTTTCGGCTCCAAATTCGGCCTGCCCCGGCAGAGCGCCCTGGCCCCGGATATCGAAGGCCGTATTGTCTTTGAGGAGCCTTACCGGGTACGCGAAGCGCTGCGGGGCCTGGAGGGCTTCCAGCGCATCTGGCTCATCTGGGGCTTCCATGCCAACCGTCCTGCCAAAGGGGAGTGGCAGCCCACCGTGCGTCCGCCCCGCCTGGGCGGAAACACCGCCATGGGTGTCTGGGCCACGCGTTCGCCCTTCCGTCCCAATCCGCTGGGGCTCTCTGCCGTAGAACTGGTAAGGGTAGACGGGCTGGAACTCATCGTAAAGGGCGCCGACCTTATGGACGGCACCCCTGTCTACGATATCAAGCCCTATGTGGCTTATGCCGATGCTTACCCGGAATCGGCCTCCGGCTTTGCGGCTGCGCCCCCACAGGCCTCTTTGCAAGTGCTTATCCCTCAAGACCTTCCTTTCTCTGAGACGCAGCGAGAAGCCCTTGCCCAGGCCCTTTCCCTGGACCCCCGTCCCGCTTATCAACGGGACTCTGGGCGCACGTACGCCATGCCTTTTGACGGGGCCGATGTCTTTTTTACCGTCACTGAAGACGGCGTACTCACCGTCACCGGCTATTCCAAACTATAGGCTGTTACGGAACTGGGACGGGGTCATGCCCGTCTTCTTTTTGAAAAAGCGGGAGAAATAAGACTGGTCATCCAGTCCGCAGCGAACGGCCACGTCCACAATGGGCACGCTGCGGTCTTTCAGCAGCATCTTGGCCTGGTTCAGGCGGGCAATCTCAATCCAGTCTATGGCTGTGCGGTGCGTGTGGGACTTGACGGTCTTGTTCAGGTAATTGGCCGTAACATTCAGCATTTCTGCGTACTCTGACACGGAGAGGGGGGCCTTGTTGCTGTCAAACACCATCTGGAGGAATTTCTCCGGAACCACGGCCACCTTGTCTTTGGGACGCAATTGGCCGATGATAAGGTCCAGGGCGCTTTGAAGGAAATGATGGTCCCTGTCCTCGTTGGCAACGACCATCCGTTTCATGAGGGCGGCCATGAAAACGGCATCGTCAAACCAGAAACTCTGGATGGTAGGCGTAGTGGAACGCAGGATCTGGTATGACGCGTCTTTGAGAAAATCTATGGAGAAACGGCCGTTGAAACCTTTTCTGCAGTTGAAATGCTTGATAACAATGGTGCTGTTTTCCGGTGCAAGGATGAACTGTCCCGGACTCAGGAGGATGCTTTTGCCGTCAATTTCCACCAGGGCCTCACCCTCTATCATATAGGCGAAAGTGAAGAAGGGGAAAGAGAGCGGATGAACTTCGTGGGGTTCATACCCTTCCACATTGAACTGGTTGATGTTAAACTTTGTTTTCATATGCTGTTTAGGGTTAAAAATCCACATCGATACCCACATTGATGGTAAAATTCTTCTTTTCCCGGCGATGGGTGAGCCGCCAGAAAGCATCTACCCTGAGAATCCGGAGGATGTTGGAGATGCCGGCACCCACTTCAACATAGGGAACTTCCAGGGTTCCGGCGCCCGGCGGCGGCAGGAAAGGCGCCTGCTGAATGTTGCGGTAGGTGCCCCAGGCAAAGCGGGCTGTGAGCACTTCCCTGAGGTCCAGCTTCTTGATCAGCGGAATCTTTCCCAGGAAGAATCCGTTGAAGTTATGCTCATAATATCCCTCCAGCCAGCGGTCCGATATGAACTCATAATAGTCCATGCAGGAAAAAGCGGTGCGGTCCATGAAGAAGGTCTGGTTGCCGGCGTGGAGCTTGAGCAGGGGGTAGGGAACGTTCCCGACAAAGGCTCCGCTCTCCAGGTACAGGCGTCCGAAGCCCAGGAAGAAGGAGGGAGTGCGCCACTCCAGGGTGGCTTCGGCCTTGAGGTAGGGGACATCCTCTGCGGTGATGCCCTTGACGGCGCCGGTCAGGCCCAGGGTAAGGACCGGATATTTGGTGAGCAGATAGGTTTTGACGAAAGGTCCGCGGTTCACCCTTTCGTTCCAGGAAAAGCGCAGGCTGGCGTACATCCGGTTGGCCGAGAAACTCTCCTGGAGCGTCTGGTCGGGCCTCACAAAGGGCACTGCCCGGTTACTCCAGATGCGCATATGGTCAATGCCGAACTGTGCATTCACATTGGGCGAGAACTCATGGTCGTATTTGAGGCTCACGCTGCCTACGCGGCTTTGGCGGTCGGCGTGGGAACGGGCGAAGATGGAGGAAAACATGTTCTGGGCGGTGAAAACGCCGGTACCGCTGCCCAGCTGGACAAAATCTTTCTGGGCCGCGAAAGACAGTTTCCGGGTGGTCTCCCGCTTGAACATCCATTCACCGGTGGCCTGCCAGCCGATGGTGCGGCTCTTAAAGCCGTAGGCAAGGTAACCGCCCACGCGGAAACGTTCCGAGAGTTCCCTCCGGGTGCGTCCTCCCAGTTGGATGCGCCAGCCTTCCACGTCGTTCTGTACCACGGTGCGGGCCCATCGGCCAAATTCCATCTTCCACGGATCTACCGGGATATAACTGGTGACAAGGGCGCGGATAATCTCTTCGGAGACTTTATAAAAAGGCTTTTGCTGGAGCTCATCCACCATGTCGTAGATGCCTTGCTCCCTGGCCGACAGCGCGAAGGGACGGGCCTCATTCCAGAAGGATTCGTTCCCGCGGATGACGGAACGCATGACCACCGGGTTGTCTATTTCTTTGACATCTTTCTCCGGGGTGGGGGCAAAGACGGGCACCTCATAGGACATTTGCCGGTGGGCCAGGAAGGAAAGGAGCCTGGAGTTTTCGCGGAGGGTGATGGAGGCGTCCAGGAAGAGTTTCTCGTCTTCATAGAACCACTGGCCGTTGGGGAGCCGGCGGTAATGGATGTCTATGTTCACATGGCGCAGCCAGTTCACGTTGGAGGCTTCTGACAGGCGGGCGTGGACGCTCCGGATGCCAAAATCCTCTGCGTCAATGTGCATTTCGCCGTCCAGGGTGGGTGAGGTGACCAGTTTCTTGGGGTGGAAGCGGAGTACATAGGTTTTCCTGCCTTCCACTTGCAGACTGTCTACCAGGAAATAATTGTAAAAGGGATGGGAGGCAGCGGCCGCCGGGTTGGGGAGGTCCAGGTTGAAAACCGAAAGGCTGCTTTTGTAAAAGTTGGATTTAAGCAGGTAACTGCCTGTAAATTGGCGTAGTACGTTGTCTTCCTTGACGCCGGAGATGCGGCTGGCCTTCATTACTTCCCGGTTGTAGGCGGGGGCCTGGTTGTGGTACAGTTCCGACAGGTTCTCCGAAATCATGATGGGAAGGAAAGGCTTGCCGGTAATGGCCGATGTGTCCGTGTACTGCCGGATGTAGCCCAGGTTTTTCTCGATGATGCCCAGTTTGAAAAGGTCTTCCGTATTGGTGGCGTCCAGTTCTATGCGGGTGTACAGCCGGGTGTTCCAGTCCGGGGCGTTGTCGGGGTCGTTGCGGGAAAGGCTTTCGTCCAGCTTGCGGAGGATGGATTTGATGTAGCGGTTGTCCGGCTTCACAAAGGCGGCGCTCAGTTGCCGCGGGTCCGGCCGCAGCACAAAATTCATCTCGGTGAACGCGCCGGGAGTGATGGTGGCCGACAAACTCTCATAGCCCAGCAGCGAAGCGGTGAGCACTTTGGCGGCGGGGTCGCGCGTTTCCAGGCTGTATCGGCCCTCCAGGTCTGAGGAAATGCCGATGGTGGTGCCGTCGAAGTACAGGCCCACGAAGGGGAGGGGCTCCCCGCTCTCTCCGTCTGTCACCCTCCCGCGCACGCGGGTGGTCTGCGCTGCCAGCGGCAGTGCAGTCAGGAGCAAAAGCAGTAGCGTGAGGGCTCTTTTGAACACAGGCCAAAGATAAGCCTTTTTGTTCAAATAAACAAAGCTCTACCGCTGCCAAAGGGCCGATCGTAGGATAAATTGTTCCGGAAGCGGCATCCCGTATACCTGCTGGCGGAGGAAGGCTTTGAAGTCTTCTTCCGGAACGGCTTGCTGCTCCTCAACGCTGATGACGGGGCCGATGCCCATGCGGGGATGGGTTCCCCTTTTGTTGTAGGCCTCATGGCAGAGACGCAGCAGGCGTACCCGGAAATCAATGAGCCCCAGGCTGTAATAGAACCAGGAGTTGTGGTCAAAAAAGCGGATGGGAATCACCGGCACCTTGGCCTTCCGGATTAGTTTGACCGCGGCATCCTGCCAGTCCCTTTCCTGCAGCTTTTCTTTCTGGAAAGGCTTCCAATCGGCCACGGCGCCGGAAGGGAAGAGGGCCAGGGGTTCTCCGCTCCTGAGTTGCAGGAGGGCGTTTTTGATGCCATTGATGCTGGTGGCGGTGGCGCTGCCCCGGGTGGCTCCGGTGGGATTCACGGAGATGAAATTGGGGGCAAGGCCGTGAATGAGCATAAGCGCTTCATTCACCATCACCTTCACCTGCGGCCGTACGTGGCCCAGGACATCTACCAGCGCAATGCCGTCAATGTGGCCGTAGAAGTGGTTGGAGATGGTGATGAAGGGACCTTCTGGGAAAGACTGGAGCCGCTCTGGGTTGCCGATGAGCATGTCCACGCCCAAGTCGTCCATGATGCCCTTGGCAAAGTCGGGGCCGGGCATTACGCCCGCATCTTCCAGGCGCTGGTGCGTTGCGTTCACTTTCTTGAGGCCGGTGAACCCTTCTACGGCACGGAATAGCCGTCGGCCACAAGTTCCTTGGAAAACGGACAGGTGCTGCGCCGCTTGTTCGGGAGAAAGTACCATCTATTGCACCTCCTTCTTATTGAGCGGGTCTATCCGGTTGTAATACCGGGCATCCTTGAAGAAGCCGACGATAAAAAAGAGGAACAGCAGCAGGGAAATGGCAACGGCCGCATAGTCAAACAGCCCTACCATAAACTCATTGTGGAAAAGCGTCAGGGGATGCTTCCAGGTGCTGAGGGCAGGAACGTAGATGAAGAGGGTGTTGATTATCATCAGCAGCAGGCGGAACTCGGTGGGCCCCAGGCCGCCGTAGGTGAGCTTCATTTCGCCTTTGAGGTGGCAATTGATATACACGGAAATGCTTATCATGAAATACCCTACCAGGGCCAGCATGGCAAAGCTCATGTTCACCATGGGGCTCATTCCCACGCCGATGAACATGATGGTTTCATTGATTACGTCTACCGTGTGGTCTATGTAGAAACCGTAAATCTTTCGCTGTGTGCCGCGGACGCGGGCCAGACTGCCGTCCAGGGAATCGCCGAACCAGTTGAGGAAGAGGCCGAAGTTGGCCAGCCAAATCCAATTGAGGTTCAGGTTGGAGAGGGCGTAACCCGCGGCCATCACAAGACTTCCCAGGAAGCCCACGAAAGTGAGCAGGTCGGAAGTAACCCAGGCGGGCATTTTCCCGGCCAGATACACCAGCACCTTTTTCTCCAGCGGATTCAGGATGGAAGTCTGGATTCTGTTGGCTTGTTTTCTATCTTCACCCATAGATAATTATCTGTTTGAAAAGACAAAAATAACATTTATTTCCCAAAAGCGGCATTCATTGCGTGATAATTCGATGCATAAAGCGCCAAAAAGACAATAATTATTTGTAAATTAGCAGAATGAATAAGAAGATTGCCTCCATTGCCGTAGCCATCGCCGCCGTGCTCCACCTCGTGGCGGGCGTCAAGGGCTGCAAGAGTATCAGGGCCAAGGCCGAGCAGCGCCGCTGGCTTGCGCAAGGGCCCATTGAGAATCATCCGGTTCGCATCTACGATGTAAAATTCGCGCGGGAGTTCAACGATATGAACGAGGTACAGCTCGCGGCCGCCCAGGCCATCGGCGTTCCTCCCGTGGCCGACAGGGCCGCTGCGGAGCAGCTCAAACAGAAACTGGTGCGGCTGGAAGACAATGAACTGTATGTCATCGATTCCCTTACCCATTCCATCCCATACCTCATTCCATCGGCCAAGGAGCTTCTGGACAGGATAGGACGCAATTTCCAGGATTCGCTTGTGTCCAAGGGCCTCAATCCCAATAAATTGGTGGTGACTTCCGTACTCAGGACAGAGGCCGATGTGGCCAAACTCCGCCGTCGGAACACCAACGCGTCGGAGAACTCCACCCACCGCTACGGCACCACCTTCGATCTTTCTTACTGGCGTTACGTGAAGGTGCCGGACCTCAGGGGCCGTCCCTATGAAGATGTGCCGCCGGAGTACCTCCGCGCTACCCTGAGCCAGGTGCTCCGGGATTTGCACAATGAGCCCGGCGTGTGTTACGTCAAATACGAGCGGAAGCAGAACTGCTTCCATATTACGGTGCGCAAGTAACTATTTCTTTTGCAGGCGCTTAAGCAGGGCGCGGATGCTCTTCCATCCCTGCTCAAGGAAACTCTGGGAATGGCGCTGGCGCTTCTCCGGATACAGGTCGTCAAACGTGATGAGGATGCCGGAGTCAAAAACGTCGTGGAACTCGTCATTGATGCCCGTCCCGAAGTAAATCATGGTAGGGGAGAGGTTCATGTAGGTGTTTACCAGCGGGGGAATGGAAACGCCCAGTTTCAGCACTTCCTGCTTGAGCACCCGGTAGGCGTCTTTGAGACCCAGGCCTTTGAACAGGCGGGTATAGCGCTGCGGCCGCGCCACTTTTACTTCTTTACGGATGCTTATCATGCGGGACCCTTTTCCGAAGTACTTCTTCATGAAGCACATAATCATCTCGCGGGCTTCGGTGGGATACGCTTCATAAATGGTGGCTTTCCCGAAGAAATACTTGATTCTTTTTTCGTAAAGAATGCCGATGGCGGCTATCCCGTCAAAGAGATTGTCCAGGGCGTAGAGGCTCTTGGACCCGGCTTTGGAGCTCTGGTACTCCACAGAGACAAAACTGCGCCCCAGTTCCAGTGTGTGGGGAAGATAATCCCGCAGGAATTTCCGCGAGAACTGGAACATGTGGGAGGAGGTGAGGATGGGCTGGCCGAAGCGGTCGAATACGGCTTCGTCGCAAAGGCAGAAACGGTAGCCGCCAATAATTTCTTCGGCCTCCGGATCCCACAGGACCAGCTGTTTATAGCCGTAGGCGGGGTTGGTGTCGAATTTGTCAATGTCCAGGGGCTCTCCGGTGCCGCCGCCGTCATTGCGGAAGGCAATTTCCCTTAATCGGCCAATCTCTTTGATGACGTTTTCCGACTCCGGCCCCACAATGTAGAGTTCGTTTCCTGCGCGGTTGGTGGTACGAAGGAGCTTCTGAGGGTTCAGTTCGGCCTTCAGAAGCTCCTTGTCTATGGGGGAGATGATGGGTTTCATGCGCGCTATTTAAGGACGGACAGTTCCTTGCCCACTTTGATGAAAGCGGCGATGGCTTTGTCCAGGTGCTCACGGGTGTGGGCCGCCGACAGCTGCACGCGGATACGGGCCTGTCCTTTGGGCACTACGGGATAATAGAAGCCGGTGACAAAGATGCCTTCCTTGGCAATGCGGGCGGCAAAATCCTGGGAGAGCTTGGCATCGTACAGCATGACGGCACAGATGGCGCTCTGGGTGGGCTTGATGTCAAAGCCGGCAGAGAGCATTTTGTCGCGGAAGTACTCCACGTTCTCTACCAACTTGTCATGCAGGGCGTTGGATTCCTCCAGAATCTTGAAGGTTTCAATGCCGGCGGCGGCGATGGACGGCGGGATGGAATTGGAGAACAGGTACGGACGGCTGCGCTGGCGGAGCATGTCAATGATTTCTTTCCGGCCCGTGGTGAAGCCGCCTACGGCGCCGCCGAAGGCCTTGCCCAGGGTGCCGGTCACGATATCCACGCGGCCATATACATTATACTGTTCCTGCACGCCGCGGCCGGTTTTGCCCACTACGCCGGCGCTGTGGCTTTCGTCCACCATTACAAGGGCGTCGTATTTTTCGGCCAGGTCACAGATTTTGTCCATCGGGGCCACGTTGCCGTCCATGGAGAATACGCCGTCCGTGACGATGATGCGGTACCGGCAGGCCTGGGCTTCCTGGAGCTTGGCTTCAAGGTCTGCCATATCGGCATTGGCATAACGGAAACGCTGGGCCTTGCACAGGCGCACGCCGTCAATGATGGAGGCGTGGTTCAGGGAATCGGAGATGATGGCGTCTTCTGCGGTGAAAAGGGGCTCAAACACACCGCCGTTGGCGTCGAAGCAGGCGGCATAGAGGATGGCGTCTTCTGTGTGGAAGTATTGGGCCACGGCCTTTTCCAGGCGTTTGTGAAGGTCTTGGGTGCCGCAGATGAAGCGCACCGAAGACATACCGTAGCCGCGGGTGTCCATGGCCTGCTTGGCCGCCTCTACCAGGCGCGGGCTGTTGGCCAGGCCCAGGTAGTTGTTGGCGCAGAAGTTAAGGGCCTTGGAACCGTCTTCCAGGGTGATTTCGGCGCTCTGGGAACTTACGATATTGCGTTCTTTTTTGTAAAGACCGGCTTCTTCGATGGCTTTTAGCTCATCCTGAAGATATTGCTGAAATTTTCCGTACATGTTATGTGGTTTTAGACCTTCAAATTTAATGAATAAATCTTGAATAATCTATGAAAAAGTTATAAATTTGTGCCCCACATACAATATTTGGACACTAGAATGAAAAATATCCTGGTTATCGGTTCCACCGGCCAGATTGGCTCGGAACTCACCCTTAAACTCCGCAGAGAAGTACCTGGCAGCACAGTAGTGGCTGGCTATATCCCTGGCGCAGAGCCTCATGGCGAACTCCTGGAAAGCGGCCCTTCGGCCATTGCCGATGTACGCAATGCCGGCACCCTGGCTTCCGTAGTGGATAAGTACAAGATAGATACGGTTATCAACCTGGCGGCCCTGCTTTCTGCCATTGCGGAGCGAAAGCCCCTCATGGCCTGGGATATCCAGATGAACGGTCTGCTCAACATCCTGGAAATTGCCCGCGAGAAAGGCTGCGCCGTGTTCACGCCCTCTTCCATCGGCTCCTTCGGCCCGGAGACTCCGCGTAAGGATGTGCCCCAGGATACCATTCAGCGCCCCCGCTCCATGTATGGCGTCACCAAGGTGGCCACGGAGCTCCTAAGTGACTATTATTTCCACAAATTCGGGGTGGACACCCGCTCGGTGCGCTTCCCGGGCCTCATTTCCTATACAACCCTGCCGGGCGGCGGCACCACGGACTATGCTGTGGAAGTGTATTATTCCGCCGTGAAAGGGGAGGAGTTTGTATGTCCTATCGCCGCCGGCACCTATATGGACATGATGTATATGCCGGACGCCCTGGATGCCGTAATGAAACTCATGCAGGCCGACCCTTCCCGCCTTGTGCACCGCAACGCCTTCAACATTGCATCCATGAGCTTTGAGCCGGAAACGCTCTTTGCCAAAATCCGCGAATACATCCCCGGCCTCAAGGTTCGTTATGAAGTGGATCCTATCCGTCAGGCCATCGCCACGTCCTGGCCGGACAACATGGACGACACCTGCGCCCGTGAGGAATGGGGCTGGAAACCTACTTACAATTTGGATACAATGACCCGCGATATGGTGGAACATCTCCGGATTAAGCTGGGAAAGTAGTATAGAAACAACTTTAGTAAATATTTTGTTTAAAATTTTTATAGCTGATAATCAGTTGGTTGGCTATTTTGATAAAAATTTTTGTAAAAAAAGTTTATAAAAAATTTGCAAATCAAAAAAATTGCCGTACCTTTGTATGCGGAATGAGGAACTAAGGTTCTCTTACGGAATCATTCTATTGGTTATTAGTTTTAGTGTTATTAATTATGTGGTTAGTAAGAGCGTCCGCCTGAGACAGGCCGACGTTTCTTTTTTTATGTGCCTCTCTGTGCGCGGCGTGCGTGCAAGGTGTCCGGTTTTTCGGGACACTTTGCGCGAAAATGCGGCAAAAACGCACAAGGTGTCCGTTATTGTGGGACACCTTGTACACCGCAGACGCACACCTGCAACGCTGCTCCATTTGCCTGCACTCTAAGCCGCTGTTCCTGAGGCGTTTATGCAAAGTGCCTAAGCTTTCAAAGCTTAGGCACTTTGCATAAACGCCTGACTGTCAGAGAGAAAGGCTCCAGGCAGGGAGGGGCGCGCTGGCGTGGTGGAGCGGCCGGAAAAAAGTTTGGGCGGCCATTTTTTCTAGCCGCCCAAACTTTTATTCCGGACGCACGTGGAAGGGCACGGCGGTGACAACCACGCGCTCTTTGTTCTCAGAGTAGGAAATCCACAGGCTGCCCTCGTGCACAATGGCTTTGGGATAGCTGTAGCCCAGGGTTTTGTATCGGCCGGGATAACGCTGGGCGGGGAGGTCCAGGCTGTCACGGAGCACTTGCCACTCTCCGAAGCGGAATCCGTCCGGGCTGTAGGCGATGGCCAGGGTGCGGCGGTCTTTGGAGTTGGCAGGGTTGCCCACCACAAAGGCGCGGCCGTCCGGGAGATTGCCGGCGCACTGCTTGGAACGGGAATCTTCCAAAGTGGTAAGGGCGGGGGTGGACCAGGTCCGGCCCTTGTCCGTAGAAACCGAAGCCAGTTTCCGGAAAGAACTCTTCTGGTCTCGCAGCAGCATCACCACGGCACCGTCCGCGCGCCGGTACAGGCTGGGTTCCAGACCGCGGCTCTGCCCGCCCATATCCTCCATTTCAATAGCGCCCTTTTCCCAGCCGCTGCGTCCGCTTAAATCCGCCGTAAAAATGGGGCTCACATGCAGACCGGGTCGGAAATGCGCCGCTCCGTACAGGGTGCTGTCATAGCAGTGCGGGTCCTGCTCCAGGATACCGTCCATGAGGGAGCCATCGGCCATGAGGACAGGGGCCGATGCACTCCAGCTGCGTCCATCCAGAGAGGTGACGTAACGGGCCGTTCCGCCGTCTTTGATATCGGAGAGCAGATTGATGAAGGCGATGAGGGTGTCGCCGGAAGCGTTCCATCCGCCGGGGGAAGTGAAGCTGAGGCTGTCACCTGCGGCCAACAGCCGTGCCGATGACCATTGTCGCCCGTTTTTGCTCCAGGCGTACATCACATGCGTGTCCGCGCTGTCCTCATCCCGCTCCGAGGCCTGCCACATGCAGTAGTAATATCCCTTGAAATGCGTCAGGACGGCATTGTTGACATAATGTTCCGTATGCTCGGCAGGGGAGTATATGGTATAAGTTTCCTCCTTGCGGGAACAGGCCGCAAGGAGGAAGAGAAGGAGCAGGGCACGTTTCATAGCACGGACAGAGGCTGAGTCCTACTTATAGATATCTTTCTGGGTGAGTTCCACCACTCGGCCGAACTTGCCCAACTCCTCCATCGGCAGGGTTTTCCGGTCCCCCACCAGGATGTAGCAGCGGGGTGAGGGGAGAACGGTGGATTCGTAATACTCCTTGAGTGCCTGCGGGGTTAAATCGGAGAGGCTCTCGAGCACTTCGGCCTGTGGGTCGGTACGGTACCCTTGGACCTCGTTGTCGTGAATGGTCTTGGAGAGGGTGCGCAGGGAAGGGAACCCGTTGTTGGCCTTGGCCACAATGGATTGGGCCGATGCCGAGAAGGAGGCTTCCTTGAGCGGCAGGGAAGTGAGCAAAGAGTCAACCAGCTCAAGGGCGGAGAGGGTTTTGTCGGCCTGCGTGCCGAGGCCGGTGTAGAAGAGTGCGTCGTCTTTTTCGGCCGGAACAGGACGCACGGTGCCGCCGTAGGCCGAATAAGCCATGGCACGGAATTCACGCACTTCCTGGAACATGAGTGAGTACATTCCGCCGCCCACATATTCCCCGAGCATTTCTATCAGGGCTGCTTCCCGTCCGTCCTTGGGCGCCGCGGGCGTCTGATAGGTCATGATTTGTGCCTGGCGCGAACCGGCCAGATTGTAAAAGAACACGGTGGGCTCGCTGTAGTGCTGGTAGGCGAGGTACTTCCTGGCCGTGTCTTCCTTGCACCGCTGGAGGTCCAGCTGGCTTTCCAGAACGGCCGCCACCTGTTCCACCGGCAGGGTTCCGCAGTAGAAAATGCTGCATTTTTTTCTCAGCAGGGCTGCGAATTTGTCCAGCAGGCCGTCCATCCCCACCGCAGCCAGTTCCTTGGAAGAAAGACCGGTGAGAAGGGGTGCGTCCTTGCCGAAGTACACCCGCTGCATGGCAGCCTGCATGATGTTGGAAGTGCCTCCGGTGAGGAAGGTCTTCTTTTCCAGAGAAACATTGTTGCGGAGTTCTTTGAAACTGGCCTTGTCGCCCTTGACATGGTCTTCCACATGCCGGAGGAGCCGGACCGAAGGAGCGAAGCTGGCATCGAAGCCCAGCAGGTTCAAGCTGAAGCTGTGGCGGTCGCTGGATGCCGAGAAGGTGGTTCCAAGCCGCTGCCACGCTTTGGCGAGCTGCTGGATGGAAAGGCTGTCGGTCCCGATGGTGTTGATGAATTCGGCTACATGGGGGATGAGCGGGTCTTCGTTATCTCCCTCGTCCACCTGGAGGCTCAGGCTGAACAGGTCGTTCACATCATTGGCCTTGTAATAGAGCATGACGTTTTCGCCCAGCGGCACCCGCTGTACGTCCTTTTCAAAATCCAGCAGCCGCGGTGCCTTGTCCCCTGCGGGCATGGCTTCCAGCCTCCGGGCATATTCCGACTTCTGTCCGGCATTACGGGGTATGATGGGGGCGAAGTGGGGGGCTGCCACCTTGTCCTTTGGGTAGCTTCCCTTCACTTTCTCAAAGCGGATATAATTGTCTCCGAAGTATTTGTTGGCAACACGGATCACATCCTCGCGCGTGATGCTGCGGATAGATTCCACCTCTGCAAGATAGTCGGCCCAGGAGCGGTTCTGGCTCATGACCGTCACCATCTGGTCGGTGCGGGTGCCGATGGTTTCCAACTGCAGCATCGCATTCCGTGCGGCTTCCAGCTTGAGGGCTTCCAGGTCGGCATCGGAAAAAGCCCCCGCCTTCACCTTTTCCACCTGCTCCCGGCAGATTTTTTCGGCCTTGGAAAGGGATCCGAACGGCAGGGAAGGGACGATGGCATACCCTACGACGCCCATTTCATTGAACAGGGGAACCCGTGAGGCAGCCGCCATGAGCAGTTTGTGGTTGGAGGCTAGGGAATCCAGCAGGCCGGAAGAGAAACTGTTCGTGAGAAGGGAAGTGGCAAGGTCCAGGGCACGGGCGTCTTCGTGTCCGTCCTCAGGGCCGTTGAAGGCGTAAACCGCTATCTTTATCAGTGGAATCTCCGCTTTGATTTTCACGTCGCGGGCGCCTTGAAGTACCGGAACGCTGACGGGCTCCTTCCGGGCCGGTTCTCCGGCAGGGATGCGTCCGAAAGTGCTCTCCAGCAGGGGCTCAATTCCGGCTGCATCAATGTCTCCGGAAAGGATCAGGCCCATGTTGTTGCCCACGTAATATTTGTGGAAAAAGTCCATCATTTCGCCCAGCCGGGGATTTTTGAGATTTTCCGTGCTGCCTATCACCTCATAAGAATAGGGATTGCCGTCAGAAAAGACGCGGATCATTTCAAACATCGGGCCCTGTATGGTATTGTCGGCACTGCGGTTCTTTTCTTCATATACGGTTTCCAGCTCGCCCTGGAACAGGCGGAACACGGGGCGGATCATGCGGTGGCTGTTGAGTTCGCACCATTGGGCGATGTATTGTGGCGAGAAGGTGTTGAAATAGAAGGTATAGTCGTAGGAGGTGGCCGCATTGAGGCCGGTACCGCCGAAGCGGGCGGTGAGGAGGTCGAATTCGTTGGGGATGGCATAGTCGGCGGCCTTGATGCTCAGGCGATTGATTTCCTTCTGGATTTCTGTCCGTTCCTGGGGCTCCGTGGTTTCGGAAAGGCGGTTGTAGCACAGGGCAATAGAGTCAAGCCATACCTTCTCCGCCTCATAGTTTACCGTGCCCAGCTCTTCAGTTCCTTTGAAGAGCAAATGCTCCAGGTAATGGGCCAGGCCTGTGTCCGGGCTGTCCTTTCCTCCGGCCTTTACCACTACGGCCCCGAATACTTTGGGCTGTGAGGCGTCTTGATTGAGCCAAACCTGCATTCCGTTGGAAAGCTTGATTTCGCGTACATCAAGGGCAGGATGCTGCGCGAAGGCACAAAGCGGCAATAGGACCGCAATGGACAAGGATAAGAACGTTTTCTTCATAATGCGTTTTATGTGTAATAGTGTAATAATACACTGCAAAGATAAGAAAAAAAACTTTCACGAAAAAGCAATCTGCTGGTAAAAGACAATATTTCAAGAGAGATGCTCAATAAAGCAGGCGTTTAAAAATAACCCCCGTAGAGCGTATTCTACGAGGGTTTTTAGAGGTGCGAAGCGGAATCGAACCGCTGTAGCAGGTTTTGCAGACCTGTGCCTAACCACTCGGCCATCGCACCGGAAAGGACTGCAAAGATACGCCAATTTTTGCAATCTGCCAAATTATTTTTCCAGCTCCTCTGGCAGCTCCTCAAGTGCAGGCAGTGGCTCCGTCAGGAGCGTATCCGCGGGATGGAGCAGGGAGTCCAGGTGGGCGGCCAGGGCCTCCAGGGCCTCGATGCGGGCTCCCAGGGCTGTAATCTGGGCATCCTCCTCGGCCAGCTGGGCGTCGGTGCGCTCATAGATATCGGCCACCAGGCGGTTCATCTCCTGCTGGGTCATGCCCAGGTTGTGCTCCTTGAGCGTGATGCTCTTCTGCGACACGTGGTAACTCTTGGCGCGGGCGAAGAAATCCGTGCGGAGGCTGTCCGTGAGGGGCTCCCCGGCAATATCGAAGGTGGTCTTGCGCCCTTGTACCTTATAGCTGTAAATGTAGGAGCGGCCCACCAGGCGGTTGTTCTCTACCAGGTTTTGCACGTTGCGCTCATAGTTGTTATCTACAATGAGCACCACGGCGGAATAGATACTGGGAATCACCACAATGGCCAGCACGATACTGATCATCTTGCGGCGTCTTTTAGCGGTGGCTTCGTCTATGCCTGCGGCAGTTTTAAAGCGTAAGTATTTCACCATCAGGTAAGTGGCCAAGGCAATGAACACGCTGTTGATGATGAAAAGATACAGCGCACCCACAAAGAAATGCATGTCCCAGTGGGCCAGTCCGTAGCCGGCCGTGCAAAGCGGCGGCATGAGGGCGGTGGCAATGGCCACACCCGCGATGGCCGTGCCCTGCTCTTTCCGGCTGTTCTCCAGGATTCCTGCCAGGCCGCCGAAAAGAGCAATCAGTACATCATAGATGGTGGGACTGGTGCGGGCCTCCAGCTCCGTGGGATTCACCAGCGACAGGGGAGAGAGGATGAAAAACAGCGTGGATGCCGCCAGGGAAATAAGCACCATCACCAGCAGGTTCTTAACGGCCGCCTTCAGCAGATCCGTATCATTGGTACCCAGGGACAGGCCAACCCCGATGATAGGGCCCATGAGCGGGGAAATGAGCATGGCGCCGATAATCACGGCCGTGGAATTCACGTTCAGTCCCACCGAAGCGATGATTATGGAGAAGGCCAGAATCCAGACGTTGGGGCCGCGGAACCAGATGTTCTTTTTGATGCGCTGGGCGGCGGCATCGGTGTCCACTTGGTCGTAGATATAGATGTAATCCTTGAAAAGGTGCTTAAAGTAAACCCATAAATCGTTCATATCCGCGATATTTTCCCGCAAGTTAAGAAAAAAAACTTATCTTTGTATCTATATGACACGATATAAACTGATAACAGCCCTGCTGCTTCTTGTGACGGCCTGCGGCCCAGGAAAGTCAGCCGGCAATCATGGGGCCGATGTCTCTTCAGTGCGGCCGGAATCCATTCCGGGCAACTACAGCATGAAGATGGTAGTGGATGGAGACACCCGCTATTCCACCGCCGTTGTCACCGAAATGCCGGGCGGTGCTTTCCAGATAGCCCGTATCACGGTGTATGGCCCTGTAAACTACTGCTTTACGCTGGGTGCGAATGCCGCCGTAAGCTCCCGGGAACTGGGCACCGGCAGCATCTCCTACCAGCGTTCCATCAAGAAAACCACCATCCGATTTGAAAAAGAAGGCGCCCTATGCGAACTCTCAAGATAATCCTTATCGGCCTTGCCGCTGCCCTTCTCTGGGCCTGCGAAGACCCCAATTATGTGCCCCGCGCAGAGTACGAGGGCCTCATGAGTGAATACGCCGACCTTAAAGCCAGCGCAGAAGCCACCCGTGCCGAATATGCCCAGCAGGCCGCCGCCGTTGACAATATCCTCCAGCAGCTTTCCCAGATTTCCGGCCGCACGGTGACCCTTCGCACCGACATCGAGCACGGTACGGCCCAGCTCACGCAGGTGCAGCAGATAGAGGAAAGCATCACCGACATCAAAAAGCAGCTGGCCCGTCTGGAGAAGCTTTCCAGGCAGAGCCAGGAGCTGGGTAAGATGGTGAAGAGCCTGCAGACCGTGATAGCCCAGAAAGACCAGGAAATCACCACCCTGAAAGAGGAAATCAGCCGCCGCGACGCCACCATTGACGAACAGCACCGCACCATCAGCGAGCAAAGCGGTACCATCGAGAGTCAGAACAAGACCATATCGGCCCAACAGGAAAACCTGCGGGCCCTTCTGGCCGAGCAGGCCCAGATGCTCTTCCAGGCCGGCGTTGACTTTGAAGACCTGGGCGACAACGCCCCTTCCGTGAGTGGCCGCCGGGACCGTAGAAACCAGAAGGACTTCAAGCGTGCCATGTACGAAAAATCCATCCTGTATTACCGTGAGGCCCAGAATTCCGGCTATCCGGAAGCCGCCTACAGAATCTCGGAGGTGCAGGAAAAAATGGAAGAGGAATGATAGTAAGAAGCAAAGCCCCCCTTCGTCTGGGCCTCGCCGGTGGCGGCTCGGACGTGTCTCCGTACAGTGACCTTTACGGCGGCAATGTGCTCAATGCCACCATCAACCTCAGCGCCTATTGTACCATTGAAACCCTGGATGCACCCGTGATGCGGGTGAATTCGGCCGATGCTGGCATCCGCGCGGAGGTCCCCCTGGGCACCCCCTCCGGCGCCATCCTCATTGACGGCGTCTATGCGCGCGTTGTGAAGGACTTCGGCCTCGTACCCGGCGGTTTTGCCATCACCACCTACAACGACGCACCCGCAGGTTCAGGCCTGGGCACCTCTTCCACTATGGTGGTTTGCATCCTCAAATGCTTTGCCGAGTGGCTGGGACTCCCGCTGGGCGACTACGAGCTGGCCCGCCTCTCCTTTGAGATTGAGCGCCTGGACCTGGGCCTAGCCGGCGGCAAGCAGGACCAGTACGCCGCTGCTTTCGGCGGCGTGAATTTCATGGAATTCCTGCCCAGCGACGTAGTGATTGTGAACCCGCTCCGCGTGAAAGACTGGATTCTCCATGAGCTGGAAATCTCTATGCTTCTTTATTTTACGGGTCGCAGCCGCTTTGGGGCCGATATCATTGCCCAGCAGCAGGAGGCCACCCGTAGCGGCGCTGTTCAGGCTGTGCAGGCCATGCACCGCATCAAGCAGAGCGCCGTGGATATGAAACTGGCCCTTCTGCAGGGCGATATGCGCGCTTTTGCCCGGATTTTGGGTGCCGCCTGGGAAGACAAGAAGAAAATGGCCACTGCCATCACCAATCCCATGATTCAGGAGGCTTTTGATACTGCAATGGCAGCCGGAGCCATTTCCGGCAAAGTATCCGGGGCCGGCGGCGGCGGATTCATGATGCTCATGGTGGAGCCTCAAAAGCGGATGGATGTAATAGCGGCCCTTTCCCGGCTCTCCGGCAAAGTAGTGCCCTTCCAATTCACCCATGAAGGTGCTGTAGCATGGAAGTTATAGTGCTTGCGGGCGGTTTGGGAACCCGTCTCCGCTCCGTTATCCACGACATCCCAAAATGCATGGCTCCCGTAGCTGGGAAGCCTTTCCTGCATTATCTGCTGGAGTGGCTTACGGCGGAAGGCGCCTCCCACGTGGTCTTTTCCGTGGGCTATCTTCGGGAGCAGGTGATGGAATACATAAACGGCCACAGCTGGCCCTTCCAAGTAGATTTTGCCGTGGAAACTGAGCCCCTGGGCACCGGCGGCGGCATTCGCCTGGCACTGAACTATTGCCATGAAGACCAAGTGTTTGTGGTTAACGGTGACACCTTCTTCCCGGTGCATTTGGCCGATATTCCTTCGCCGCAGCCCATCACCCTGGCCCTGAAGCCCATGAAGGACTTTGACCGCTACGGCGCTGTATCCGTCCTGCCCGGCGAGACCGGGCATCTCCTGGTCAATGCCTTCGAGGAAAAGCGGCACTGCGAGGAAGGTCTTATTAACGGCGGAGTGTATCTTCTGCGGCCGACGGCCCTGGATTTGAGTACGCTCCCGGAGCGTTTTTCCTTTGAAAAAGAAGTGCTGGAAGTGGGGGCGGCCGTGCAGCAAGTGGTGGCTTCGGTGAGCGAAAAGTATTTCATTGATATAGGCGTCCCCGAAGATTACGAGCGGGCACAGCGGGAACTCCCCGAGTGGATGGCCGTTGCAAAGGCCTCCAAAGCCGTTTTAGCTTCTGAGGCCGATACCCTTTTCCTGGACCGGGACGGCGTAGTGAACCGCCTCATCCCGGGCGATTATGTGCGTACGCCGGAGCAGTTTGTTTTCCTTCCCGGCGTCCTGCAGGCGCTGGCCCAGTGGGCCCTCAAGTTCCGCCGCATTGTGCTGGTTACCAACCAGCGCGGGGTGGGGCGGGGCCTCATGACAGACGCAGACCTTGCCCGTGTCCATGCCCACATGATGGCGCGAATCCTGGAAGCGGGCGGGCGCATAGACCTTATCCTCACTTGTACGGCGGCGGATGAAAAAAATCCCCGCCGCAAACCGCAGCCGGGGATGTTCTATGAGGCGCAGGAACTTTTCCCGGAGATCCGGCCCCAGGGCAGCGTCATGCTGGGCGACAGCCCCTCCGACGCAGCTTTTGCCCGGGCCGCGGGCATGCCGTTTATTCTTCTGGAAGCTCCGGAAGCGGTTTCTTAGGGTTCTTGGGCACCCCCAGTTTCAGCAGCTGATGGGCCGAGGTGAGGATGGAAGTGCCGCCCTCACTGATTTTGGCCGATACTTTGTCGTACTCCTCCAGGGCGTCGTGGAGCTTGTTTCCCATGGCGGCGTGCGCCTTGGAGAAATCATACACGCGGTCTATCATCATCTGGGCGGCCTTGATGATTTTCTCCTGGTTGCGGGCTTGGTCGTAGTTGGTCCAGGCAATGCGGATCATGCGCAGGAAAGGCATCAGGGTCTCTTCCGTGGTGAGCAGCACCCCTTGCTGGTAAGCTTCCTGGAAGATGTTGGGAGCCAGCGTTTTAGCCAGCTGCAGCGCACCGTAATTGGGGATGAACATGATTACGTAGTCCAGTGACTTGTAACCGTCGCGGATGTAATCCTGGTAGCGCTTTCCGGAAAGGCTCTTGATTTGGCTGCGGATGGCCTGCAGGTTCCTCACGGCAGCGTCTTCCTTCAGGGCGTGGTCTTCGGTGGCATACCAGTCTGAGAGGGCGTCCAGCGAGGTTTTGGCATCCACAATCACCTCTGTGCGGTCCGGGTAGTGGAGAATGTAGTCCGGGCGCATGCGCTTGCCGCTGTCGGCGTTCAGAAGGGTAGTGCCCTGCTCGTCGCGCAGGGTCTCCTCCCGGTCAAAGTCACGGCCTTCCTCCATGCCTTCCGCGATGAGCATGTTGTAGAGGATGGTTTCGCCCCAGCTGCCGGTCATTTTGTTCTGGCCTTTCAGGGCCTGGGCCAGGTTGTCGGCCTTGCTGCCTATGCTGCTGGTCTGCTCCTTGAGCTGCTTCACGGCCTGCTCCATCACGGTTTTCAGGGTGGCGCTGCTCTCGGTCTGCTGCTTTTTCTGGGCCTCGAAGCTCTCCTGCATGGCCTTGAGGTCTTTGCCCAGCGGGCCGGAGAGGGTACGGAAGGTTTCTTCGGCCTTCTTGGTCAGGGCCTCTTCGCGCTGCCTCAGGAGTTTTTCTGTCTCGGCGCTCATCTGGCTTTTTACGGCTTCCAGCTGCTCCCGGAAGCTGTCCTGGAGCATGGTGAGGGTCTTTTCGTGGGCCTGGGCATCGGCCTCCCTGAGGGTGTCGGCGGCCTTGAGCGCCTCCCGGGCGGCAATCACCTGGTTTTCCAGCTCATTGCAGGCTTTCACCTGGCGGGATTTCATGATGAGGTAGGTGATGACTACAGCGGCTATCAGCAGCCCTGTGGCGGCTCCTATAAGATAATACAGATTCATACGCGAATGTTTTGTGCGGCTACAAAGCCTGTGCTCCAGGCGGCCTGCAAGTTGAACCCGCCGGTAATAGCGTCAATATCAAGCACTTCTCCTGCAAAAAACAGGCCCGGATGGGCTTTGCTTTCCAGGGTGCTCAGGTGAAGGTTGCCAAGGGCCACGCCGCCGGCGGTCACAAATTCGTCGCGGAATTTGCATTTGCCGGAAATCCGGTACTCGTCGGCCGTGAGGGTGGCGGTGAGCCTGTTCAGCCCCTTGCTGCCCAGTTCGGCCCAGCGAAGGTCTTCCCGGAGTCCGGCGCGGGCGGCCAGGTAGCCCCAGAGCCGTGCCGGAAGGCTGGTGCGGGCCGATGTCACCCGCTGCTGCGCATGTTCCTTCGCAAAGGTGCTCAGCTGCTCCCGCATCTGGTTTTCTTTTAGATTGAGCCAGTTAATAAGCAAGGGCGCTTTGTATTGATTCTCTGCTAGATAACGGGCGGCATAGGAAGAAAGCCGTAAGGTGGCGGGACAGCTGAGGCCCCAGTGGGTGATAAGCAGGGGCCCTTCGCTTCGGAAAGCGGTTCCGGGGATTGCCAGGGAGGCCGTTACCACCAGGCCCATGAGTTCCCGAAGGCGGGGCTCCGTCAGGTTGAAAGTAAAGAGGGAGGGCACCGGAGGCACCATTTCCAGGTCGAGGGCTTTCAGGAAGGGCAGGCCTTGCGGGGCGCCGCCGGTAGTGACTACCACGGCGTCAAAGGGTTCTCCGTCTACCAGATACCCAATCAAGTCGGGTATGACGCTCTTGTCATGCCCGGCACCGACCGGGCATCTCTGTATGCTCTGTACCCTATGCCGCAAGCGGAAATCGGCCCCTTTGCAGGCGTCCAGAAGGGCGCGCACCACGTCCCTGGCGTCCTGCGAAACGGGGAAAACGCACGCATCCGGCTGCACCGTTACGGGTACGCCGTGGGAAGAGAACCATCGGCAGGCGTCTTCCTGCGAAAAGGCCTTCAGGGCCCGCTGCATCACGCGTTCTCCACGGGGGTAGGCTTCGCCGAGGGAGCGTATTCCGGCAAAAGTATTGCTCAGATTGCACCTTCCGCCGCCCGTGATGGCCACTTTGGCGAGGGGCTTGGCACCGGCCTCAAACAGCGTTACACGGGCGCCCCGGCTGAGCAGCTGCGCTCCGCAGAAACAGCCGGCGGCCCCGGCACCGATAATGGCCACGCGCGTCATTTAGCAGAGTTTCCCTTCTTCTCCTAACTGACTGTCTTTGAAGCCGATAAAATACAGCACGCCGTCCAGTCCGATGGTGCTGATGCTCTGGCGGGCGCTCTGTTTCACGCGCGGCTTGGCGTGGAAGGCAATGCCCAGGCCGGCCTCTCCCAGCATGGGGAGGTCGTTGGCGCCGTCGCCCACGGCAATGGTCTGTGCCAGGTTCACCTTTTCCGTCTGGGCGATGAGTTTCAGGAGGTCGGCCTTGCGGCGCCCGTCCACAATCTCACCCACGTAGCGGCCGGTGAGGCGTCCGTCTTCGCCCACTTCCAGTTCGTTGGCATAGACGTAATCAATGCCGTAGCGGCGCTGGAGGTACTCCCCGAAGAAAGTGAAACCTCCGCTTAAAATGGCAATCTTGTAACCGCAGGTTTTCAGCACTTTCATGAGGCGGTCTGTGCCTTCGGTGATGGGAAGGCGCTCTGCGATGTCCTGCATCACGGAAATGTCCAGCCCCTTGAGGAGGGCCACTCTTTCCGTGAAACTTTCCTTGAAGTCAATCTCGCCCCGCATGGCCCGTTCGGTAATGGCGGCCACCTTGTCGTACACGCCGTGGCGGCGGGCCAGTTCGTCAATGCATTCGGCCTGGATAAGGGTGGAGTCCATATCAAAGCAGATCAGGCGGCGCATGCGGCGGTACATATCGTCTTTCTGGAAGGAAAAGTCAATGCCGGTTTCCTCGCCCATGACCATCAGGTCCTGCTGCATGGCCTTTTTGTCATCGGCCGACAGGAAACCGCGCAGCGAGAATTCCACGCAGGCGCGCACGTTCCTTTCGGGGTGCATGATGCTCATGCGGCCGGTGAGCCGCTTGATGGCGTCTATGTTCAGGCCATGCCTGGAAATCACTTCCGTGGCGGCGTGAATCTGTTCGGCGCTCAAGCTTCGGCCGATGATGGTGAGGATATAGCGGTTGCGGCCCTGCCTGCCGGCCCAGGCCTCGTAGTCTTCGTCGGAAACGGGGGAAAAGCCGATGCTGATGCTGCCCAGTTCCGTTATTTTGAAAAGGAGCTCCTTCATCACCTGGCCCGAATGGGCTTCGTCAATACGGATAAGGATGCCCAGGGTGAGGGTGCTGTGGATATCGGCCTGGCCCAAATCCAGAATTTGGGCGTCGTACTTGGCCAGGATGGCCATGATGGAGGCGGTGAGTCCAATCCGGTCTTCGCCGGAAATGCGGATAAGGATTTGTTCTTTGCCCATACGTCTTTCTTTATCTTACAAAGATACATAAAATCGTTTTCTTTTGCTAACTTTGTGTCCGTGCAAAAAACTGCTTATATGAAACGCTTTCTCTTTGGGGCATCCCTGCTGCTGATGGTGGCGGCCTGCCAGACCTTCCAGCCCTTCACTTTTGTCCAGATGAGTGATACCCAGATTGGTTTTATTGACACTTCACCCGCTTTCACCCATTCCGATTCCCTGATGAAAGCGGCCGTAGATGCCGCCAATGCCCTGGACCCGGCCTATGTGTTTGTCACCGGCGACCTGGTGAATGAGCCCAATGACCCGGTGCAGGATTCCATTTACAGGGTACGGCTGGCCCAGGTGCAGGCTCCTGTGTATGTGGTACCCGGAAACCACGATTACCGGGGTTTCACCCGCGAAAAGCAGGCGGCGTACATTGCCCTCCGCGGCTACGACCGTTTCTCTATCCAGGACAAAGGCTGTGCTTTCATCGGCATCGACTCCAACTGCATCAAGGACGGAGTTCAAGAGGCCGAAAATGAGCAGCTTGCCTGGCTGGAAAAGGAGCTCTCTGCCGCCCGGAAATGCCGCTACACCTTTGTATTTCTGCATTGCCCCGTAATCCGGGAAAAGCTGGATGAGCCGGAAGACTACTTTAATTTCTCCATGGAAAAACGCCGGCAGTACCTGGATTTGTTCAAACAGTACGGGGTGGATGTGGTCTTTGCCGGTCACTGCCATCAGGAATGGAGCGGCGAGGCCGAGGGCGTGCTCTTTTACACGGCCGGCCCTGTCTGCAATGCCCTGGGGCACGGTACACCGGGCTACAATGTGGTGAATGTGACGGATGAGGGTGTTGAGGTTACGTATACGCCCACCCCGGGCATCGACCCCACTTATTGCCGATTCTGATAAAAAGTTCTAACTTTGCGCCTGCAATGAAACCTTTCGCTCAACTGCTTGCCATCGGCCTTCTTCTCTGCTCCTGTTCCCAGGCGCAGGTGAAAGAGTATGGGGTAAGGGTGGTGAAAGAGTTTCCGCACGATACAGGGGCTTATACGCAGGGCCTTTTCTTCCATGAGGGGGTCTTGTATGAGACCACCGGGCAGTACGGGGATTCCAGCATCCGCACCGTAGACTTGGAAACGGGGGAGCCTGTTCTTCTGAAGAAGCTGAATAACAAATACTTCGGGGAAGGCTCTGTCATTCTGGACGGGGTGCTTTACGTGCTCACCTGGACCAACAAGGTGGCTTTCCGTTACAAGCCGGAGAATCTGGCCTACCAGAGCACCGTGAGTTATCCCCGCGAAGGCTGGGGCATCACCACGGACGGGAAGCAGCTCATTGCCAGCGACGGCAGTGCCACGCTGTACTTCATGGATAAGGAGATGAAGGTTCTGAGGCGGGTGAAAGTTACCCTGAACGGCCGTCCGCTCAGGAATCTGAACGAGCTGGAGTGGATAGACGGCAGGGTCTGGGCCAACGTGTACCTCACGGACATGCTGGTAATTATTGATCCGGAAAGCGGCAAGGTGGAAGCCACGGTAGATTGCAAAGGCCTGCTGCCGGAAAAGCTCCGCAGTTATGGCACAGACGTCCTCAACGGCATTGCCCGGGATGCCGGGGGCCGCTTGTACCTCACCGGGAAAAACTGGCCGCGCCTGTACCAGGTGGAGCTGGTGAAAAAGAAATAATATTTGGGGTATCGGCTTTGTGGCCGATTGAGAAACACCCATTGAACTTGATACGGTTGATACCGTCGTAAGGAAAAAAGTATGAAAGAAGTACTGCTTGGGGCAGCGCTGAGTTTGCTGCCCGTATGTGCCCTTTCGGCACAGGAAATCCAGGACCGGCTGGACTCTGTGGTGGTTTCTTCCACCCGCGCCGGCGAGAGAACACCCCTCACGTATTCGTCCCTGAATAAACAGGCCTTGCAGGAAAGCGCGCCTTCGTGGTCGCTTCCCATGACGCTGAGCCTGCAGCCGTCGGTGGTTACTTACAATGAAGGCGGCACGGGGCTGGGCAATTCGGCCATGACCATCCGGGGCAGCAAGGGCTCGCAAATCAATGTGACGCTGAACGGCATCACGCTCAACGATGCCGAGTCCCAGGAAGTGTTCTGGGTGAACATTCCGGCCCTAACCGGCATGCTTACCAGCGTACAGGTGCAGCGGGGACTGGGGACATCGGCCGGCGGTGCCGGGGCTTTCGGTGCCAGCATCAACATGAATACGGCTTTTGTCGGGAACGCCCCGTCGGCCCGCATTGAGGTGGGTGGCGGCTCTTTCAAGACACTGCTTACTTCTGTGGCGGCTTCTACCGGGCGGCTGCCCAGCGGCCTGTACTTCAATCTGGCCTGGTCGCAGGGGCTCACCGCCGGTTTTATCCGCAATGCCGATGTGTACGCCAATTCGCTCTTTGCCGTGCTGGGCTGGCTGCACGGGCGGCATTCGCTGCGCCTGACTTACCTCATGGGCGACCAGACCAGCGGCATTACCTGGGATGGTATTGCCCCTGAGGTGTATAAGACCAATCCCACGTACAATCCGGCAGGGGAGTACTACGACGATAACGGCAACGTCCGGTACTATCCCAACCAGACCGACAACTATCGGCAGCACCATCTGCAGCTCAATTACACCGTTCAGCTGGCCCGGCCCTGGACCTGGTCCAACACCGTGAACTATACGCGCGGTGACGGCTATGACGAGTATTACAAGACCGGCCGGAAGTTCGCAGACTTCGGCTTTCCCTTTGCGGCGGTGGACGGCGTCAAGAAAAGCGACATGATTTACCGCAAGAAGATGGGCAATGACCTCTATGTCTTGCAGAGTGATTTGCGCTACCGGCAGGGCCCCATCAAGGCCGATGCCGGGGTGAATCTGGGGTGGTATGACGGCTTGCACTGGGGTGAGATGCTCTGGGCCAAACTGTTGGGGGAGGGCTATGACTATGCGGCGCTGAACCGGGATTACGCCTGGTATTACAATGAGGGTAAGAAGCTGGATATGAGCGTTTTTGCCCGTGCCGAGTACAGCCCTTTGGCTTGGCTTGCCGCTTATGTGGACTTGCAGTACAGGCATATCGGCTACTCCCTGGTGGGGCGTGACGACAAAGTGAGTTCCGTAGAGATGGACTACCACCAGCAGTGGAATTTCTTCAACCCCCGGGCGGGCGTATCGGCCCTTTTCGGCGGGCACAAGGCCTATGCTTCTGTGGCACTGGGACACCGGGAACCCGGGCGCAGTGACATCAAAGAGAATATCAAGGGGGAGATGATTCCCATCAAGCCGGAATCCATGGTGGATGTGGAAGTGGGGTACCAGTACAGCGGTACGCATTTTACCGGGGCGGCCAACCTCTATCTGATGGAATACAACGACATGCTCCTGGAAACCGGCAAACTGAGTTCTTCCGGCTACGCCATCAAGGAAAATGTGGGCCGGGGATGGCGCCGGGGCATCGAATTATCGGCCGCCTGGACTCCCTGGACCTGGCTTCGGGCCGATGGCAACCTGACTTTGAGCACCAACAAGTTGCGCTCGTTCACGGCTTATATCGAAGATTGGGTGAACGGGGGCTATCGGAGAGAAACGTATGAGAACGTGGACATGCTGTTGTCTCCTTCGCTTACCGGGATGGCCCGCCTCTCGCTCTGCCCTTTCCGCGGGGCCTGGAAGCCGCTCACCCTTGCCGTGGACGGGAAATATGTGGGAAAACGCTACTGGGACAACACGGCCTGTGAGGAACGCAGCATTCCGGCGGCCTGGGTGATGAACCTGCAGCTGAGCCACCGCTTCAAACTGCCCTTCGGTGAGCTGGGCCTGGCGTTTTATGTAGACAATTTGCTGAACTTGAAGTACTATGGTTCGGCTTGGGTTTACCGCGCATGGGACGGGGCCGATTATTTAGAAGCCGGGGTTTATCCGCAGGCGCCAAGAAATTATATGCTGAAAGCCAGTCTTTCTTTTTAAAAAATTTTATTAAACAAAGAAAAGTTTAAAAAATTTTGGAGAATAAAAAACAAGTGTTATCTTTGTAGTGGAAAACGGGTGAGAACTCCTTTCCAGGCTTAAACGCATCTTCTAACCAACTAATTAACCTTCTCTTAAGGTAAGAATACACTACTAACTAACCAAGTTAAAAGCTCGCAGTGATGCGAGCTTTTAATTTTCATTTAATTTGTATATCTTTGTGCTTGCGGTTCAGGATGCCCGCAAATTAAAAAAGTAAAGAAAGTATGGCAAAAGAAGCAGTAGAAAACGCCGGGATGAACGCCGCCAAACTTAAG
The DNA here is from genome assembly GCA_017934185.1 of Bacteroidales bacterium. Classification (GTDB taxonomy): domain Bacteria; phylum Bacteroidota; class Bacteroidia; order Bacteroidales; family UBA932; genus Cryptobacteroides. Next base: position 59,823 of record JAGBJY010000017.1, read on the forward strand.
GCGCTCCAGGCTACCATTGACAAGATTGAGAAAGATTACGGCAAGGGAACCATCATGAAATTGGGGGACCAGCCCGAGTGGGATGCCGCCCAGGTAATCCCCAGCGGTTCCATTTCCCTGGACCATGCCCTGGGTATCGGCGGTTATCCCAAAGGCCGCATCATTGAAATTTACGGCCCGGAGAGCTCCGGTAAAACCACCCTGGCCATCCATGCCATTGCCCAGGCCCAGAAAGCCGGCGGCATTGCGGCCATCATCGACGCCGAGCATGCCTTCGACCGCACCTACGCCACGGCCCTGGGTGTGAATCTGGACACGCTCCTCATTTCCCAGCCGGACAACGGCGAACAGGCCCTTGAGATTGCCGACAACCTTATCCGCAGCGGTGCCGTGGATATTGTGGTCATAGACTCGGTGGCCGCCCTTACGCCCCGCGCAGAAATTGAAGGCGAGATGGGCGACAATAAAGTGGGTCTCCAGGCCCGCCTGATGTCCCAGGCCCTGCGGAAGCTCACTGCCAACATCTCCAAAACGGGGACATGCTGCATTTTCATCAATCAGCTCCGTGAGAAGATTGGCATCATGTTCGGCAATCCGGAGACCACCACCGGCGGCAATGCCCTCAAGTTCTACGCCTCCGTGCGTCTGGACATCCGCCGCACCACCCAGATCAAAGACGGCGACGAAGCCCTGGGCAACCACGTGAAAGTGAAGGTGGTGAAGAACAAGATGGCCCCGCCTTTCAAGAAGGCCGAATTTGACATTGTCTTCGGTGAAGGCATCTCCCGCAGCGGTGAAATTGTAGACCTTGGCGTAGAGCTGGGCATTATCCAGAAGTCCGGCTCTTGGTTCAGCTACGGCGAATCCAAACTGGCCCAAGGCCGCGAAGCCACCAAGAAGCTCATGCTGGATAACCCTGAGCTGGCCGAAGAAATTGAAGCCAAAATCCGCGCCGCCCTCCAGAGCGTGCAGGACTAATTCTTTCTTGCCTCATCGGCCTCCGTTTAGCCTCCGGTTCTGCCGGGGGCTTTTTTCGTGTGCCAGTGCTGTGGCATTGTTTCCGGTCTTATTGGCATTATGGCCGGTTATTGTCAACAAGATTGTTCTTCGGGACAGTCTTATTGACATTATCGCTCATTATTGCTCACAAGGCTGTTCTTCGACCCACTCTTATTGACATTATGGGGCGGTTGTTTCAGTGAGGCAGCGAACTGGCAGAGTGGGAAGATGCAGCCACCAAATCAGTTAAAACAGATAAAAAATCAGTTGAAACATGCAAAACCACTGTAAAACCACACATTTTTTCAACCGATTCTTGCGCCGGGCATTGTAATAGATTATGTTTGCAGAGGCATTATTTGTGATTCTTTTGTATGGACAGACGTAGAAAACAGAGGGAACAATACCTTCAGTTTGGTAAAGGTTATTATCATCTGTGTTTTGACCATCTTGACGGGGGCTTGATGTTCAATACGGATGAGGCGTACAGAGTGGCCATGTGCAGTGTTGCACTCATAACGCTCAAGTTTCCGGTGAAGATATATGCATTTGAACTCATGCCCAATCACTTGCATATCATTCTGAGTGGAACAGGTGAGGCTTGTTGTAAGGCATTCTCTTATCTGAAACGACGGATATCAGAGCAGTTGCTTAAAGAGGGATATGGTGCATTGCCAGCGCAGCTTGGTTTCCTGCTTGTCCCCATTCAGGACCGGAAACAGATGCAGGACCTAATCCTCTATCTACTCAGAAATCCTTACGAGAAGGGGTACTGTATGCCTGGAGGTCATCGCTGGGGGAGCGGATATCTTCTTTTCAATGACTTGGCAGTTTGTTTGGAGGGGGAAAAAGCCGGCGAGATGAGCGCCAGAGAATTATACCGGAGTATTCACTCTACCGTGAAGCTGCCTTCAGAATGGGTGATTCATCCACAATTGGGAATACTTCCGGCCAGTTATGTTTGCCTGGAGAAGGTACGGCAGCTGTTTCCATCAGTGAAGGACCTGTTTACCAGGGCGGTTAAGGACTATGAGACCTTTGTACGCATTTCTGACAGCGTAGGGGAAGTTATTGAATTCTCGGACAAGGAAGTGAAGGACATTGTCTATTCAGAATCGGCCGTGATGTATCCGGGAAAAATGCTGAAGGAGTTATTCAAAGAGGAGAAGTTGCAACTTGCCGTTAGCCTGAATAGGAAGTACCATCTAGATGCAACGGCAATAGCTGTTGCATTATCACTGTCTGCCCACCTTGTGAGGCAGGCCTTACGTTCGAAAGACTATGGAAAAGTGCAATGATGCAATGCGACAGGTCAGTCTTATTGGCATTATCGGCCTTTATTGTCAATTTGATTGTCCTAAGGAACAAACATATTGGCATTATTGGCGTAAAGTGTCAACAAGATTGTGCCAATCAGCAAATCAGTTTAGGCATTGTCTTCGGCCAGGGCTTTCTGATAGCACTCGCGGCAGAGGGGCTCGTAGGTGTCTTTTTCGCCCAGTACCACCAGCTTCTTGGAGGCCGACAGGCGGTGGGAATGGTTGGCCAGCGAGCCGCAGCGCACGCAGATGGCATGGACCTTCTGCACATCTTCCGCGATGGCCATGAGGCCGGGCATAGGGCCGAAAGGTTTGCCAAGATAGTCCGTGTCCAGACCGGCAATGATGACCCGCACCCCGCGGGCAGCCAGTTGCTGGCACACGTCCACGATGCTGTCGTCAAAGAACTGGGCTTCGTCAATGCCCACCACCTGCACATCGGGCTCTATCTGAAGCATGCGGGAGGGCGATTTGATGGGCGTACAGGAAATGCTGTGGGAGTCGTGCGAGACTACGTCAAGGTCTGAGTAGCGCTTGTCGATGGTGGGCTTGAAGGTGGCTATTTTTTGCTTGGCAAACTGCGCTCTTTTGAGTCTTCTGATGAGTTCTTCGGTTTTGCCGGAAAACATGGAACCGCAAATCACTTCAATGCAGCCCGATTTTTTTGCATTTTCTAAAAACATTTCCTTAACTTTGTTAGGTATGGACGAAGGGTTAGTCAAACGCAAATATAACAATTTATGGACAAAAGTCATATAGAATCTTCCGGAAAACTTTTCATCGTGCCCACGCCCGTGGGAAATCTGGACGATATGACGCTCCGGGCCGTCCAGGTGCTCAAGGAGGCCGATTTGATTTTGGCCGAAGACACCCGCACCTCCTCGGTGCTTCTGAAGCATTATGACATCCATCGGCCCCTTCAGAGCCATCACAAATTCAATGAGCACCAGACGGTGGCGCTGGTGAAAGAGCGCATTCTGGGCGGGCTCAATGTGGCCCTTATCTCAGACGCCGGCACCCCCGGCATCTCGGACCCCGGCTTCCTGCTGTCCCGCACCTGCGCAGAAGAAGGAATTGAAGTTCAGGCACTTCCCGGCGCAACGGCCTGCATTCCGGCCCTGGTTTCCAGCGGTCTTCCCTGTGACCGTTTCTGCTTTGAAGGGTTTCTCCCGCAGAAAAAAGGCCGGCAAACCCGCCTGGAGGAACTCTCCCACGAAACCCGCACCATGGTGTTCTACGAATCCCCGTACCGCCTGGTGAAAACCTTGGAGCAGTTTGCCGCTGCCTTCGGGCCGGAGCGCCGCTGCTCTGTGGCGCGCGAAATCTCCAAAGTCCACGAAGAACACAAGCGGGGAACCCTCGCAGAAGTGGCCGCATGGTTCCGTGAACATGAGCCCAAAGGCGAAATAGTAATCGTTGTTGCCGGTGCAGAGCCGGTTAAACCTGAAAAGAAGCGTTATGGAAGAGGGGAAACATCCGAAGACGAAGCGTAAGGGACTGAGTACCAGCTTCGTAACCGGGGCCATAGCCCTGGTATTCCTCATTATTGGTTATGAAGTGGCTTTGTTCGTTCACAAGGCCGCCGTTACCCGTATTGCCGCCAACCGGGACCATCCGGACACAGTGTATGTGATTGATGAGGCCCTGGCAAAGAGGCTCTTGGCCGATGAGATGCCCAATCAAGTCGGGTATGACGGGGACGGAAGCGGCGGGGCACGGTCCCCCGCTGATTTCGGCAAAAAATATGAGGCGGAGGGCCGTGTCCCGCCGACCATCCGGCGTTATGCGGAGCATAGCCCGGCCGTGAAAGCCGTGCGTGAAAAAGCGGCCCCACGGCAGGTGGAGAGTTTCCGCTTCAACCCCAACACCGTGAGCGTGGAAGACCTGCAGCGGCTGGGCTTCTCCGAAAAGCAGGCGCAGTCCATCGACCATTATCGGCAAAAAGGCGGCCGCTTCCGCAGACCTTCGGACTTTGCCAAAAGCTACGTGGTGGCCGATTCCGTGTACGCCCGCCTGGAGCCCTATATCGACATCCCGCGCCTGGACATCAATAAGGCCGACAGCACTGCGCTCCTGGAACTTCCCGGCATCGGCCCTTACTTCGCCGGGAAAGTGGTTGCGTACCGCCATCAGCTCCAGGGCTACTCCTGCCCGCAGCAGCTTATGGAAATCTATCACTTTGATAAAGAGAAGTTTGAAGGCCTTTCGGACCTCATCACTTGCTCCGCCCCTTCACCCTATCCGCTCTGGACCTTGCCGGAAGAGGAGCTTGCAAAACATCCCCACATTTCCCGCTCCGAGGCCCATGGCATTGTGCTTTACCGCCAGCACAACAAGCCCGAAGCCTGCACGGTGGAAGGGCTCCGCAAGGCCGGCGTTCTCTCCGAAGAACACGCTGTCCGCCTGGCTCTCTGCCGCTTGGCTCCGGCAGAATAGTAATAATTGCGTTTCTCCGGCAAAATTGCTATTTTTGCATTTATGAAGACGCGTCTATTAGGGAAAACACCGGAGGAACTTAAGCAGATTGCCCTGGAGGTGGGGCTGCCGGCCTTTGCAGGAAAGCAGATGGCCCAGTGGCTGTATCAGAAAAGGGTAAGGAGCATTGCCGAGATGACCAACCTGTCCAAGCAGGGCAGGGAAGTCTTGAGCGAACGATACGAAGTGGGAATGGTGCAGCCGGTGGATGTGCAGGTGAGTGCCGATGGGACCAAGAAGTACCTTTTTCCCGTGAATGCGTCAGCGTTTGTCGAGGCGGTGATGATTCCGGAGCAGGAGCGGAAGACGCTGTGCGTGAGCTCCCAAGCCGGGTGTAAGATGGGCTGCAAATTCTGCATGACCGGCCGGCAGGGCTTTCATGGAAATTTGGATGCGGCCGATATCCTGAGCCAGTTCTTTGCCATTGACGAAGCGGCAGCGCTGACCAACACGGTGTTCATGGGCATGGGAGAGCCGCTGGACAATTGGGATGCCGTAAAGCGCACCATTGAGGTGCTTACGGCCGACTGGGGGCTTGCCTGGAGCCCCAAACGCGTAACACTGAGTACCATAGGCGTTTTGCCTAAACTGAAACAATATCTTGACGAAAGCCGCTGCCACTTGGCCGTGAGTCTCCACAATCCTTTCCCGGCCCAGCGGGAAGAACTGATGCCCGTGCAGAAAGCCTGGTCCATCACGGAGGTGGTGCGCCTGATCAGGCAGTACGACTTTTCCGGTCAGCGCCGGGTGAGCTTTGAATACACCGTCTTTGACTCTTGGAATGACAGCCCCAGACACGCCGACGGGCTTATCCACTTGCTGAGAGGCCTGGAGTGCCGGGTGAACCTTATCCGTTTCCACAAGATTCCGGACTTCCCTTACGGAACCGCATCGGCTTCCAAGATGGAGGCGTTCCGGGACCGTCTTACGGAAGGCGGCATTACCGCCACCATCCGGGCCTCCCGCGGGGAAGACATCCTGGCCGCCTGCGGCCTTCTGGCAGGTAAACACGCAGCCCTATGAAAAGACTTCTGACCCTACTCGCAGCCGTTTTTGCGCTCTGCGGTCCGCTGCTGGCGCAGAAGGAAGCCTCCACTACTTTCGGCCTGGACCGGCAGGACGCCAAGTCTGTGCGGCAAATCCGCAACCGGATGGCGCAAATCCGTAAAAACCGCCCCACAGTAGCACTGGTGCTCTCGGGCGGCGGTGCAAAAGGAGCCGCAACCGTAGGTGCCCTCAAATACATGGAACAGTTTGACCTTCCCATTGACATGGTGGTGGGAACCAGCATCGGCGGTCTGCTGGGGGGGCTGTATGCCCTGGGCTATGATGTGGATTATCTGGATACCCTCATCCATACCGTGAACTGGGATATGGCCCTGAGTGACAAAGTGGACAGAAACTATGTCCCTTATTCGCGGATCCGTTACAAAGAAAAATACGTCCTTTCCTTTCCCTTCTACTATAAAAGCCAGGATTACCGGGACTATATTTCCGGCGTGATGCCCTTCAGCGGCGCCCGCAAACGCAGTAGTGATGCGGTGGAAACCCAACTGAACAGCATGCTCCGGGAAAACCTGATGGGCAGCCTGCCTTCGGGTTTTGTTTTTGGCGAGAATGTGAACCACATTATCTCCTCGCGCACAGTAGGGTACAGTGATTCGACAGACTTTTTCAAGTTCCCCATCCCTTTTGCCTGCGTAGCCACCGATATTGCCTCCGGCAAGGCCAAAGTCTGGCACAGCGGCTCCATTAACCTGGCCATGCGCTCCACCATGAGCATTCCGGGCCTTTTTTCTCCGGTCCGTACTGGCGGCATGGTACTTGTGGACGGCGGCATGCGCAACAATTTCCCCGTGAACATTGCGCGGGATATGGGGGCCGATATCGTCATCGGCATTGACCTTTCCAACGAATCCCTCTCTGCCAGCAGCATTCAGAATCTGGGCGATGTGATTAACTCCAGCATCGACCTCATGTCCAACGATGTCTTTGAGTCCAACATTGCCAACGTGGACATCCGGATTCATCCGGAGATGACGGGGTACAGCATGCTCAGTTTCAATGAACCGGCCATCGATTCCATGTTCGTCCGAGGTTATCAGGCGGCTGCCGGGCAGGAGCAGGCCCTGAGGGCGTTAAGAAAGCGCCTGGGTACGGCCGGGTTCAAAAGGCATGCGCCCGCGGCGGTGGACATCGGCCGTACGCCCGTCCGCATTGCCGATATTGAGGTGGTGGGCGTTTCTGAGAAAGAGGCTGAATACCTGGTGTCCAAGCTCAAAATCAAGCCTGGCGATGTGGTGAGTCGCGATGCCATTGAGGACGATATTGCCGCTATCTTCGGCAAAGGATCCTTCGACTATGTGAATTATGAATTCCGGGGTACCGGGGAGCCGTATAAGCTTTGGATTCAGTGCAAGCGCGGACCGCTGCACCAGTTTGGTTTCGGCGCCCGCATAGATACCAAGGATTTGGTTTCGCTGCTGCTGAATGTGGGCCTGAACACCAATGCCATGAGCGGGCATTCGCTGGATCTGACCGCGCGCATCAGCACCAATCCCTATCTGGACGTCCTGTATTCCTACAACGCTCCGCGCTTCTCTACTATGAACGCCCGGGCGGTGCTGCGCTATACCAACAGCAATAACTTCCTCACGGGCGCCATCTTCCGGGACCAGGCGGGTTATAACCTCTCGTTCCTGCTGGCCACGCAGGAGCTTTTCTTCTCCAACATGCACTGGTCGGCCCTGGACGTGAAACTGGGCCTTCGCAACCAGTACCTGAAGCTGAACCGCGTCATGGTCACCGATGAGGCCGGCCAGCGGGACCTGAGTGCCGAGTCAGGAGATTATCCGTCCCTGTTCATCGACGGCCGTATGGAAACCCTGGATAACGGTTATTTCCCCACCAAAGGCATATCGGCCGGGCTCAGGGGAGACCTGGTGAGCAATATGTTCAACCCCAACCGCAACGGCTTTTTGGGCATTGTGAGCGGGGATGTCATGGGCCCCATCCAGTTAGGACGGCGTTTTACGCTGCTGCCGCAGTGGTATTTCCGCCTCATCCTGAAGAACGAGCAGGTGTCCGTCCCGGTGCTGTACTCCAACATCCTGGGCGGGGATATGCGGGGCCGGTATGTGGAGCAGCAGTTCCCCTTCATCGGCTTGTCAGATGCTACCCTGGTGGGGAGCGACCTGGTGCTGCTGCGTCTGGACCTTCGCTATCAACTGGCTGCCAATCACTTTGTTACACTCACTGGCAATGGCTTCTACGACTTCAACGGTTTCTCCAACCTGGGGAATGGAAGCGTCACTTGGGGCCTTGGGGCAGGGTACAGTTACAACACCATCGCCGGACCGCTGAAAGCCCAGCTCTTCTGGTCGTCCTTCACCAAAAAAGTGGGGGCGTACCTCTCTTTCGGATATAATTTTTAGGCCGATGGAAGAAGCTGCGTTCAACAAATGCCTCTCGCGCCTACAGCGCCTCTGTTCCAAGGCCGAATACTGCGCCGCAGACATGTACCGGAAAGCGTTGAAAGACCTGGAAGGGGATGCCGAAGCGGCCGACAAAGTAGTGGAGGCTCTGGTAGCCGACAAGTACGTGGATGACGTGCGTTACGCCAGTGCCTTTGCCCGCGAAAAGGCCTCCCTGCAAGGCTGGGGACCGGTAAAAATTCGCTTCCAGCTTCGCGGAAAGGGGATTGCCGACGCAGCCATATCGGCGGCCCTGGAAGAAGTGGAACCGGCCAGGGCGGAGGACAAACTGCTGCGCCTGCTGCAGGCAAAATACCGCACCCTGGAAGGGGACCCGCAGTGCAAACTGAAACTCCTGAAGTTTGCCCTCTCAAGGGGGTATGAATACGACCAGGTAGAAGCTGCCATCAAGAACTTATGAAACGCACCTTAACGCTTTTGCTGCTGGCGCTGGCCCTTCCCCTCGCTGCCCAGCGCTATACCAATCCCATCCTGCACATGGATTACAGCGACCCGGATGTTTGCCGGGTAGGGGAGGACTATTATATGACGGCCTCTTCTTTCAACTGCTTCCCGGGGCTGCCCATTTTGCACTCCCGGGACCTGGTTCACTGGGAGTTGGTGGGCGCTGCACTTTGGGATTATCCAGGCCAAAATTGGACAGAAACGGAAGCCGATGATTTCCGCGCTACAGTGCAGCATGGCAATGGCGTTTGGGCTCCGGCCATCCGCTATCACGACGGCTGGTTCTATATCTTTGCGGGAGACCCGGACCGCGGCATTTTCATGCTGCGTTCCAAGGACCCCGCCGGCGCCTGGGAGGCACCGGTGTGGGTGGTGCGCGAAAAAGGCTTCATCGACCCATGCCCGTTCTGGGATGAAGACGGAAAAGCTTGGCTGTCACATGGTTGTGCGGGTTCCAGGGCTGGAATAAAGAGTGTGCTGTATATGGCTCCCATGGCTCCGGACGGAACGCATCTGCTGGCGCCCTCCCGCATGGTGTATGACGGGCATCTGAGCCAGCCCACCATTGAAGGCACCAAACTGTACAAGCGGGACGGCTGGTACTATATTTTCTCTCCTGCGGGCGGTGTGGCTACGGGCTGGCAGACGGTCCTGCGTGCCAAGGACTTATACGGCCCCTGGGAAGAGCGCATTGTAATGGCCTGGGCCCCCGGTACCATCAATGGTCCGCACCAGGGAGCATGGGTAAGCGATGGGCAAGGCCGGGACTGGTTCCTGCACTTCCAGGACAAAGGCGCCTATGGACGCATCGTACACTTGCAGCCGATGGCATGGAAGGCCGATGGCTGGCCCGTCGTCGGGGAAGATCCGGACGGGGACAGTGTGGGGCAACCGGTGGCGGCGTGGGAGATTCCCGGTCAAGCCGGGAATGACGGAAGGCATGATACCGGGGACGTCATGGCCGGCACCGACCGGCCATCTCCTTACGGCTTGCCCCTGGAGTGGCAGTTCCCCGCAGTGCCATCGGCCTATTGGAGCATGGCGCTGCCCTCGGGAGTCCGGCTTTACAGCGTGGAGCAGCGCCAAAGCGGGCTTTGGAACTGTCCCAACCTGCTGCTGCAGAAGTTTCCGGCCGAGCGTTTCACGGTTTCGGCCTGCCTTACGTTCCGCCCCAGTCCTGCACTCAAAGGCGAAGAAGCCGGTTTTGTGGTGATGGGCAATGACTACGCGGCCCTTCGGCTTACCGATACGTCCGAGGGTGCCCGGCTGGATTATCTCACTTGCGCCGATGCCCACAAGGGTGGCGCTGACAGCGTTCAATCCCTCACCACCCTCCCGTATCATTATCTGCCGCTTCCGCATGCGTACGAATCCCAAAACGTTCCGCGGGTGCACTATCCGGACATTCCGGAGGTAAGCCTCTGGGTAAAACTGGAAGTGACGGCCCGCGCCGTGAAGGGCAACGTCCCGGATGCGGTGTGCCGCTTCTCCTGGAGCCGGGACGGAAAGCACTATACCGCTGTAAAAGAATCGTTTACGGCTAGGCCGGAACTCTGGATTGGTGCTAAATTCGGCTTCTGGTGCAACCGCTATACGCACAAGAACGACGGCGGCTGCCTGGATGTGGAGTATCTCGAAGTACGCTAGTCGCCTCTTGTTGACATATGTTGGGCTAAATGTGAATAAGATTGTCCTGGAGAACAATCTTATTAGCAAAAAGGTCAGAAAGTGTCAATGAGATTGCGCTGCAAAAGAAATCAATCGTCGGGGTCTACATTGAAGCGGGTAAGGAGCAGCATGTGCATGTAATTGTCCTGGCGCTCGGGTTGGCGCTGGAGGACAATGGCGTTGGCCAGGTCAGTGAGGGCGCGCTGCACCTGCTGGTCCGGGCGCTGGGCGATGAGCATGGTCACGGTGCCGCGCTTGAGGGCGGCGATATTGGCCGCCAGGCTGTCAAAGCCGATGACCCTCAGGCCTCGGATGGGATTTCGCTCCAAGTAGGGCACCAGCAGATGGATGCGGGAATTGAACATCACGATGTGGTGCACTTTGGGGAATTCCGTGAAGAAAGAGTTCAAAGCATCGTCGGTGGCAACCGGGTCTTGCGGGTCTATAAACAGCTGGCGCACAGTGGTTTTTGGGAAATGTTCCTGAATGTATTCCATGAAGCCGGCGCGGCGGTAGACGGTGGGGTCTGACTGCTGCTCCTTGTCCCGGCGGATGCGTACCACCAGTACTTCACTTACTTTCTCTCCGGCGGTGAGCATATCGGCACAGAAATAGCCGCTCTTGTAGGCGGGGATGCCGTAATAGACCAGATAAGACGAGTCATCGTCCGGTTTGGTATCGATGTAAGCGTAGGGGATGCCGGCCTCCTGAAGCTGCCGGGCAAAGGCCAGCGTTTCGTTTTTGAACAAGGGGGCCAGCAGGACGCCTGCCGGGCTGCTTTCCAAAACCCGGGCGCAAGCTGCGTGGAAGGCTTCCTCGCTGTATTGGTTGTAGGTGAAAAGCGTTGTGCTTACGGAAAGGGCCTGGAGCTCGGTCCGGGCGCGCATCATACCGCTGGCGGCCAGTTCCCAGTAAGACCCGGGCTCCGGGGAGGGAAGGAGCAAGGCTATGGTACGGGCCTGTGATTTGGCCAGGAGCGATGCGTAGAGGTTGGGCTGGTAGCCCAGTTCCTTCACGGCGTCCATCACCTTCTGGTAGCTCTTTTTGGAAACTTCTCCCCGATTGTGCAGCACCCGGTCCACCGTGCCTTTGGAAAGGCCGGTAATGCGGGCGATGTCTTTGATGGTTGCTTTTTCCATGCGTTGCAAAATCCGTTGCAAAAATAGTAAAATAATTGAAAAATTGCAGGTTTTTCTTGAAAAAACGTGCGCGGGCACGGAAAAATGGGAACTTGTTGAAAAATAATTCCGTTACCGTGCACGGAAATCCGAAATATATTTATATATTTGCAGCGGATAATGAATGACCCTAACGCTGATGAACCTCAAAACCCTATCCCTGGCACTTGCCGCCGCAACACTTTTCACCGCATGCGGAACCTCCCCGCAGGGCGCTCAGACTCTTTATGAGGGCGTGCCCTTTGACATGCCCGTGGTACAGGAGCCCCGGATTCCCGCCAACCAGGCCCTCCTTACGGACTTTGGCGCTGTGGGAGACGGCGTAAGCCTCAATACCCAGGCTTTTGCCGATGCCATTTCCTCGCTGGTGCAGAAAGGGGGCGGCACCGTGGTGGTCCCAGCCGGTATCTGGCTCACCGGTCCCGTCGGCCTGGAAAGCCATATCGGCCTTCGGCTGGACAAAGATGCCGTGATTGTTTTTTCCACCGACCAGGAACTTTATCCCATCATTGACACCAATTTCGAGGGCCTGGATGTGCGCCGCTGCCTGTCTCCGCTGCATGCCGAAGGGGCCACGGACATTGCCATCACCGGGGAAGGCGTGATAGACGGAAACGGCGACGCCTGGCGTGAAGTCAAACGCCGCAAGGTGGGGGACGACCAGTGGAAGGCCATCGTTGCCCGGGGCGGCGTGCTGGCCGATGACCAGAAGACTTGGTTCCCCGACGAAGGCTACAAAGCGGCCCGCGCCACTGCCGGCAGCCTTAATAAGCCCTCGGACGAGCTGGATGAGAACTACATCAAGACTTTCCTGCGTCCGGTGATGCTCAGTTTCCGCAGCTGTGAGCGCGTGCTCCTGGAAGGCGTGACTTTCCAGAATTCTCCTTGTTGGAACCTGCATCCGCTCTGGTGCAAGGACGTGACTATCAGTGATATAACGGTGCGCAACCCGCATTATTCCACCAATGGCGACGGCATTGACATTGAAGCCTGTGAGAATGTGGTGCTTAGCGGCAGTACTTTCGACGTGGGCGACGATGCCATTTGCATCAAGTCCGGCAAAGACGCGGACGGACGTGCCCATGGCATTCCCTGCAAGAACCTCATTATCAGGGACTGCACCGTGTACCACGGCCATGGTGGCTTTGTGGTGGGCAGCGAGATGAGCGGCGGCGTGGAGAACATCTGGGTAAGCGGCTGCCGTTTCCTGGGAACGGATGTGGGCCTGCGCTTCAAGAGCACCCGCGGCCGGGGCGGTGTTGTAAGCAACATCTGGTGTGACCATATTTACATGAAAGACATTGTGTCTTACGGAGTTATCTTCAATCTGTACTATGCCGGCGTGGCCGCCAGCGACATTAAGAAGGCCGATGCTCCCGCGCAGTCTTCGGCAGCAACTGCTTCCGCCGACTTCCCCTCCGTTCCTGCAGTAGACGAGACCACGCCGGAATTCCGGGATATGCATATTTCCGAGGTCATTTGCTCCGGTGCCAAACAGGCCATCTACGTAAACGGCCTGCCGGAGATGCCGGTGAAGAACATTGCCTTCCGTAACAGTGTGTTTACGGCAAAGAAGGGGGCGGAGGTGCACTATGCCCAGAATGTCACTTTTGAAAATGTAAGCGTAAACGGAGAACAGTTATGATTTTGTCTATCCTTACAGCAGCCTTGTTTACCCTCCATCTGATGGGGGACAGCACCATGGCAGAGAAAGACCTTCCCAAGGCCGGGCAGGAGCGTGGCTGGGGCATGATGCTTCCCAACTTCCTGGACAAGGAGGTTCAGGTTGTCAATTACGCCCAGAATGGCCGCAGTACCAAGAGTTTCATCGACCTGGGCCTCTGGGACAAGGTGTACAATGCCGTGCAGCCCGGCGATTATGTGTTCATCCAGTTCGGCCACAACGATGCCAAGGAAAGCGACCCTGCCCGTTATGCACCGGCCTGGGGCGCGTATCAGGAGAACCTCCGCACCTTCATTGACGGCGTGCGCGAAAAAGGCGGCACTCCGGTGCTTCTGAGCCCCATTGCCCGCCGCTGGTTCAAGGAAGGAAAGCTGGACCGGAACTGCCATACGGACTATCCCGCCGCCATGCAGGCCGTGGCCAGGGAGAAGGGCGTCACCTTCATCGACATGACCACTCCCACCCTGGACTGGATTGAATCCCTTGGCGACGAAGCCTCCAAGGTCTATTTCATGATTTCCACCGGCAAGGACGACAACACCCACCTGGTGCCCTCCGGCGCCCGCAAGGTAACGGAAATGGTGTGCGAAAGAATCAAGGAACAGCTGCCGGAAATTGCCAAACACCTGGTATATTATAATATAGTAATTTCGGCCGATGGCCATGGTGACTACCAGAGGGTGCAGGAAGGGGTGAACGCCATTCCCAATTACAGCCACAAGGAAATTACCCGGGTGCTTATCCGTAACGGGGTTTATAAGGAGGAGATTAACATTCCCCACACCAAGTTCCGCGTGCATTTCCAGGGAGAGGATGTGGAGAAGACCATCCTTACCTATGACAAATACGCCAAGAAGCTCTGGCCCGGCCGGGATTTCCCTGTGGGCACCAGCGGCAGCGCCAGCATTTACATCCACGCCAGCTACATCACCTTCGAGGACATCACTTTTGAGAACAGCGCCGGCGAGGGCAAGGAAATCGGCCAGGCGGTGGCGGTTTTCTGCGATGGTGACTTCCTCTTTTTCAACCGCTGCCGCTTCCTCGGAAATCAGGATACCCTTTACAATTACGGGCGCTTTGGAAAGTTTGGCGGAATCAAGCGTAACTACTTCAAGGATTGCTATATAGAGGGGACGACAGACTTTATCTTCGGCACTTCTGTCGCTTACTTTGAAAACTGCGAAATCCGCTCCAAGAAAGACTCTTACATTACCGCCGCCAGTACCCTCCAGGGCCAGAAGTACGGTTATGTCTTTTATAAATGCCGCCTTACGGCCGATGAAGGCGTCACCAAGTGCTACCTGGGCCGTCCCTGGGGTGCATACGCCCGGACGGTTTTCATCGAGTGCGAGATGGGGCCGCACATTGTGGCCGATGGCTGGCACGACTGGGAGAAGGACGGCAAGCCCGACACCAAGAAGAATTCCTTCTACGGGGAGTGGGGGAGTACCGGCCCCGGCGCCGCCGGCCCCCGCGTGAAGTGGGCGCACAAGATTAAGCCGCAGGACTATACCTTTGAGAAGGTCATGTACCAAGACCAGGACGGTATTGTCTGGGACCCTTACGTGAACAAATGAGAAAATTAAGCATCACACTGATTACTGCCTTGACCGCTTGTACAGTGGCCAAGGCGCCGCTGTCAGAGGAGGTCGTGCGCTCCGAGATGGCCCGTAACCCTGAGGCTTCCTATATTGACGGCCTGGAAGGCAAGCTCAAGTGGAACTACACCACCGGATTGGAACTCAAAGCCTTTTTGGATGTTTACATGAGATCCTTCGCTGACGCTCAGGATGACAAAAAGGACTGTCATTCTGAGCGAAGCGAAGAATCTGTATTGGAGTACGTAGACGCCTGGTACGACGCCATCATCGACTCCACCGGCGCCATCTACAAATACAAGAAATCCAATTACTCCACAGACCATATCTGCCCCGGCCGTACCCTGTTCCAACTGTATGACCTTACCGGGAAAGAGAAGTACCGCGCGGCCATGGATACCCTCTATAGCCAGCTCCAAAGCCAGCCCCGCACCCCGGGAGGCGGCTTCTGGCACAAGCAGATTTATCCCAACCAGATGTGGCTGGACGGCCTGTATATGGCCCAGCCCTTCTATGCGGAGTATACGGCACGCTACGTAACCGACAGCCTGCAGCGGGCCGCCAACTTCCAAGACATCGCCTCCCAGTTTGCCCTGGTGTATGAGCACACCTACGACCCTTCCACCGGCCTTCTGCGCCATGCCTGGGACTCTTCGCACCAGATGTTCTGGTGCAATCCGGAGACCGGCCAGAGCGACCACGCCTGGGGCCGCGCCATGGGCTGGTATGCCATGGCCCTGGTGGATGTGATTGAAATCCTTCCGGCCGGGGAGCCCCAGGATGCCCTGGTGTCCCTGCTGAACCATGTTTTCCAGAGCCTTCCGCTGTATGCCGACAGTGCTACCGGCATGTGGTTCCAGGTGCTGGACCGCCCGTATGAGGAAGGGAATTACCTGGAGGCCACCGCATCGGCCATGTTTGTCTATGGCATGCTCAAGGGAAGCCGCCTGGGCGTGCTGGACAATGTGTCCCGAGAGGATGCCGTGAAACGCTATCAGGAGCTTCTGGAAACCTTTGTCCGGAGGGATGAGGACGGCCTTGTGAACCTGGAGCAGTGCTGCGAAGTGGCGGGCCTGGGCGGCAAGGAAAACCGCCGGGGAGACTACGAGTATTATATCAATGAACGCGTGCGCGCAAATGACCCCAAGGGCATCGGTCCCCTTATTTGGGCGGCGCTTGAATACGAGAGGATATGAAGAAGCTGATTTATCTCTTGGCTGCGGCCCTGGCTGTGGCGGCTTGTAATGAGGGGAAAGAAAAGCCCTCCCCGTCAGAGAACGGTGATGTTTCGTCTACCGGGCTCCCTAAGCCGACAGGGCTCACTGCTACAACAACTGAAACCACGGCTGAAATCAGTTGGGCGGCTGTCAGCGGTGCCGACGGCTACACTTATCGGCTAACCCAGTCAGGAAAACTCAAGGATAGCGGGTCTGTTACTACAACTGGCGTTACGCTGGAAAGCCTCACGGCCGGTACCACTTATTTGTTCCAGGTATATGCTACGGCCGGAACGGAGAAGTCCTCGTATAGCGATGCCCTGGAAGTGATAACGCAGTCAAAGCCAGGCAGCGTCGAGAGTGCTCCCTCTTATGCCGATTTCCTGATTCCTTCCAATGAAGAGAGCCTGGGCGCCCTGGCTTTCCCCGGCGCGGAAGGCGGCGGGATGTACACCACCGGCGGCCGGGGAGGAAAAGTGTATCATGTGACCAACCTCAATGACAGCGGCAGTGGTTCTCTCCGTTATGGTATCAGGGAATACAAGGAAAACGGCAAATTGGTCCGTCCCTTGACCATTGTTTTCGATGTGTCCGGTACCATTGAACTGCAATCGCAACTGAAGATTGAGAGCGGAGATATCACCATTGCCGGCCAGACGGCACCAGGAGACGGAATCTGCCTGAAAAACTACACAACGTACGTCGGTGCAGACAACGTAATCATCCGTTTTCTCCGCTTCCGTCTGGGCGATGAGGGTCCGAATGCCGGTGACAGTGAGGACTGCATCTGGGGACGCTATCAGAATAATGTCATCATTGACCATTGTTCCATGAGCTGGTCTATTGATGAAACGGCTTCCTTCTATGCCAATGCCAACTTTACCATGCAGTGGTGCATTGTCGCCGAATCCCTGCAAAGTACCGTTCACAGTAAAGGCAGTCATGGTTATGGTGGCATCTGGGGCGGTAAAAACGCCAGTTTCCATCACAATCTGCTGGCCCACCATCAAAACCGCACACCCCGCTTTGACCATCAGTACCTCTATGATGGGAACGGTAAATCCACTGATACTTATCGCGGAAATGTGGATTACCGCAATTGCATCAACTATAACTGGGGCTCCAGCAACGGTTGCTATGGCGGAGAGGGAGGCCACTTTAACCTGGTGAACAACTACTACAAGAAGGGGCCCAACTCCAATAATAAAAAGTATTTTGTTGAGGCCGACGGCGGATATTCCACCAAAATTAAAGACGAGAATGATAAGGAGGTTACCAAGTATTTTGACTACGATTGGGCCTACCTCTACCTTTCCGGCAACTATAACCATGATTATCCCGACGTCGATGCTTCTTATCCCGACGGTATCTACTGGAAGAAGGCCTATACCGACTATAATAAGTCTTACGAGGGGCACGTCAGTTCATCGGCCTTCCCCATCAAGGGAAAGGACGGAAAGGATGCCTATACCACCACCCATACAGCGGCCGATGCTTTGGATGCAGTTTGCACCTGGGCCGGGGCTTCGCTCAAGCGGGATGCGGTGGACGAGCGCATCTGCAAGGATGTCAAGAGCAAAACGGGCCGGCTTCTCGACAACATGGCCGATGTAAAAAGTGCGTATGGTACCACGTGGCCCACTTACCACGGCGAAACCCGCAGTGAACTGCCGTCCTGGGTCGGGGATCCGAATGCCTATACCCTGGATCCCAAGAAACGTTACACGAATCTTGAAATGTACCTGCATTATCTGGTTCGCGATGTAGTTGAGGGACAGAATAAAAAAGGAAATTATTCCAAACTATAATCAATTATTAACTAACAACCAACTCTAATGAAAGCAAAGAAATTACTTCTTGCGCTGCTTGGAATGGTAACGGCACTCTCCCTGAGCGCCCAGACGACCGTCAAGGGTATCGTCACGGATGAAGCGGGAGAACCTCTTATCGGAGCCGGTGTCATGGTGGAGGGATCTACCGTGGGCACCATCACCGGTATTGATGGTGATTATGTGCTTGCCCTTCCCGAAAATGCAGTGAATCTGGTGTTCTCCTTCATCGGCCTGGCGGAGCAAACGGTCGCCATTGCCGGTCAGCAGGAGATAAACGTGGTCCTCAGGGCCGACCAGACCTTCCTGGACGAAGTGGTGGTGGTAGGTTATGCGACGGTCAAGCGCCGCGACCTCCTGGGCTCCGTCTCCTCCGTGGGTGCCGACAAACTGACTGAGCAGCCGGTGACTTCTGTATCTCAGGCCCTTTCCGGCAAAATGGCCGGTGTGTCCGTCGTCACAACGGAAGGTGACCCGGATGCCGACATCAAAATCCGAGTCCGCGGTGGCGGTTCCATCACCCAGGACAGCAGCCCGCTGTACATTGTGGACGGCTTCCCGGTGGAATCCATCAATGACATTCCGTCTTCGGAAATCCAGAGCATCGACGTGCTGAAGGACGCTTTCTCCACCGCCATCTACGGTTCCCGTGGTGCCAACGGTGTTGTGATTGTGACCACCAAGAGCGCCGAAAAAGGCCAGAAGATTTCCGTTAAACTCAATGCTTACTATGGGCTTAAGACCATGGCCAACAAAAATGCCATCCAGCCCATGGATGCGGAGAATTTCGTGAAATTCCAGTATGAACTGGCCGCTATCCGAGAGAATCTGGATACGGATTACATCCCGTACTATGGTCTTTTCGATGATATCGACCAGTATAAAGGTATGGCTACCAATGACTGGATTGCAGGCGTGTTCGGCCGGACGGGTTCTTCACTGAGCACCGATGCATCCATCTCCGGCAGCGGAGACAAATACAACTGGACGCTGGGTTACGCCCGCATGGGAGACAAGGCCATCATGGTGGGCTCCAACTATGTCCGTAACAACCTCTCGTTCAAGGGACATTTTGACACCTCCAAAAACACTAGCATTGACGCCAGCATCCGTTACTCCCTTGTGGATGTCCGCGGTGCCGGGGCCAACTCCATGAATGATGCCGGCACTACTTCCGGTAATGGCCGTCTCAAACATGCGGTGCAGTATTCTCCCATTCCGGTTTCTACCAGCCGGTCTGCTTCGGAGGATGAAACCCTCTATGGTGACAACGTACAGCCTCTGCGTGCCGTAGCCGACAATGACAGCAAGCGCAGCCGTTCCACCTGGACGGTCAACGGCGCTTTCAACTGGACCATCGTCGACAATCTCAAGTTGAAGATTGAAGGCGGTCTGGAAGATTTCCGTCAGACCGATGACCGTTTCTACGGCCTCTCCACTTATTTTACTTCCGGTCAGGCCGCCAATGGCTCCCAAGTACCCGGAACGCCCTCCAATAACCATAAGGAACTCTTCCGCAAAAAATACCGTAATACCAATACCCTGAATTACGATTTTGCCAAGCTGTTCAATAACGAAGACCATCAGCTCACCGTCCTCCTGGGTGAGGAACTGACCATTTCCAAGAGTAATTTGGTGGAAATCATCAACGATGGTTTCCCTACCCAGTTCACTTCAGAAGAAGCCTGGATTTACTCCAGCGCATCCTCTTACAACAACACAGCCCGTGACTTCTTCTACGCGGATGACAACCTGCTTTCCTTCTTCGGACGTGTCAATTACGACTATAAGCACCGCTATAGCGTGGGTGCAACCCTCCGCGCTGACGGCAGTTCCAAGTTCGGAAAAGGACACCGCTGGGGATTCTTCCCGTCAGCGGCAGTGTCTTGGACCCTCTCCAACGAAAAGTTCATGGAGGGTACCCACGGCTGGCTGGATCAGTTGAAACTGCGTTACAGTTTCGGTACTGCCGGTAACAACAATATCCCTTCCGGCGTTATCCTTAAAGAGTACGACTTCGCCTCCACTGCCATCATCAGCCAAGGCACCCGCTACGGCTATGCCGGCACTGTCCTTAACAATGAAGACCTGACCTGGGAGACCACCTACACCCATAACCTGGGTTTGGATTTCGGCTTCTGGCAGGGACGCCTTTCCGGTAGCATCGAGGCTTACCAGAACGACACCAAGAACCTTCTGGTGCAATTCCCTGTAGCCGGCAGTGGTTACAGCACCCAGTACCGCAACCTGGGCAGTACCCGCAACCGCGGTATCGAGCTCACACTCAATGCTCCTGTCATCTCCAAGAAAGACTATTCCCTGAACATTGGTGGCAATATCGCCTTCAACAAGAATGTGGTCACCTCTCTGGGCGGAAATGAGGCTTTCGAAAAGAGCGGTATTTCCGGCAATTCCGGCTGGGCTTCCAGCGAAGTGGGTGTTGACTACCTGGTTCAGGTGGGACAGCCGATGGGCAACATCTATGGTTACATCGCTGATGGCCGCTATGGTGTGGAAGACTTCGACTATGTAAACGGTGATTGGGTCCTGAAGGATGGCATCGTGGATGACAGTGCCGTTATCGGCAAGGACTATCTGCGTCCCGGTGCCCTGAAACTCAAGAACGTGGATAACAGCGATGACAACAAAGTGAATGTCACCGACCGCACCGTTATCGGCAACACCCTTCCCAAGTTTACCGGCGGTTTCAACCTCAGCGGTTATGTGAAGGGATTCGACTTCAGCGCCAACTTTAACTTTATGTTGGGTCAGCAGGTGTACAATGCCAACAAGATTGAATTCACCTCGTCCAGAAAGTACACCGACCGCAACCTCCTGAATATGATGGATGTGGATAAGCGCTGGACCAATATCGACTGGGAAACCGGTGAACTCATCTCCGATCCTGACAAGCTCATGGCCGTCAATGCCGGCACCACAATGTGGAGCCCCGCCATGGGTAGTGCCGTTCTCACCGACTGGGCCGTTGAAGACGGTTCCTTCCTGCGCCTGCAGAGCGTCACCCTCGGTTACACGCTCCCTGCTAAACTGACGGAAAAGGTGAACCTGTCCAAAGTCCGTTTCTATGTGACCGGCACCAACCTGTTCTGCCTCACCAAGTATTCCGGCTACGATCCGGAAGTGGATACCCGCCGCACCACGCCCCTGACTCCCGGTGTTGACTATTCCGCCTATCCCAAGTCCATCGGCTTTGTGGCCGGCGTAAACCTGGCTTTCGGCAAGAAGAACGCTACCAAGGTTTCCGCTCCTGTGGTTTCCACTCCGGAAGTCCGCGAGGTTGTGAAGGAAATCGTGAAAGAAAAAGTGGTTGAAAAGGTTGTCGAAAAGAAGGTGGAAGTTCCCGTGAGCACCCTCAAGGGTATCTACGAGGACGATTTGTACTTCCTTATCGGCCAGGCCGAACTCCGTCCGGAAGAAAGCTTCAAGCTGGGTCAGATTGCCCAAATCCTGAAGGACAACCCTGATGCCAAGATAACCATCACCGGTTATGCCGATTCGGGCACCGGCTCTGCTGCCAAGAACCAGAGCCTCTCTGCCGAGCGTGCTGCCGCTGTGGTGTCTCTCCTCAAGAGCGCCGGCATCAGCGCCAACCGTATCACTTCTGCCGGAACCGGATCAGACAAGGACGCTTCCAAGGGTCCTGAGGCTAACCGTGTTGCCGTATGTATTGTTAAATAAGGAGGACACGAGATATGAAAAAGACTTTGAAATATATCCTGTCTGCAACGCTTATCAGTTTTGCAGTTGTATCCTGCAACGTGCTGGATACTCCTTCCACCTCTTCGTTTGAGACCAGTTCCGTTTTCTCCAGCTACTCCCTTGCTGAGAGAGCTATCTTCGGTATCAGCGAGGTGTTCTCGGAGAATAACTCCTATTACAACCGTTTCGTCTGCTACTATGGTTTCAATACGGATATCGAGTGGGGAAACAGTTATGATGCCAACAGCAATAAAAACAGGATTGGGATGTATGACGTTCTTCCTACCAACGGGGAACTGAATACCCAGAGCAACAACGTTTACAAAAATGTGTTCTCTTTCCTGTACGACGGCATTGAACGCGCCAACCTGGCCATTGAAGGCCTGACCGAGTACGGCGACATCGACAATGATTTCCAGATGCGTTACCTCTATGCCGAGGCGCTCACCCTGCGTGCGTTCATCTACTATGAACTCATCAAGACCTGGGGCGATGTCCCTGCCCGTTTCCATTCTGTAACGCCGGAGACCATCTACCTCCCGAAATCCAACCGTGACGTAATCTTTAAACAGATTCTTTCCGATTTGGAAGTGGCCATCCCGTCCCTGCCTTATCCGGCAGCCGGCACCCGGACTGACCGTATCAACAAGGTGTTTGCGGAAGGTCTGTATGCCCGTATCGCCTTGGCAGCTTCCGGTTACGCCCTCCGGCCCGGTCCCGACGGCTCCGATCCCACCCAGTATGTGAATACCGGTGCAGAAGGCAGCGTCCGTCTCTCTTCCGATCCCGAACTGTCCAAGGAGAACCTCTATCCCAAGGCGCTTGCCTTCCTTGCCGATGCCATCAACAACGGCGGTTGCACCCTTGCCAGTGACCTTACCGACTACTGGAAACGCTTCAACCTGAAGCAGAATACGGTCTTCGACGGAGAAACCCTCTACATCATTCCGTTCAGCGACACCCGTGGCAGATGGAACTACACCTATGCCATGCGTAGTGACGAGTCCTCCTACACCAATGGTGTGGGCCGTGGCGGTGATGTGGGTCCTGTCCCCAATTTCTGGTTTAAGTTTGCAGAGAACGACCTTCGTCGTGACATCACCTGCGTGAACTGGAAGTGGGACAAGAATGACAAGCCCGTGATTGCCGGTATCGCCAAATGGTATTTCGGAAAATACCGTTACGACTGGATGAATCCCTATTACGACGGTGGCAACAGCGACGGTGTGAAACCGATTGTCATGCGTTATGCCGATATCCTTCTGATGGCCGCTGAAATTGAAAACGAAGTGGGCACGCTGGATAATGCCAAGAAGTATCTGGGTCAGGTCCGCAAGCGTGCTTTCGCCGGCAACGAAAGCGAAGTGGAGACCTATCTTAACGGAATCACGTCCAAGGAAGCCATGTTCGACGCTATCGTGGATGAGCGCGCCTTCGAATTCTGCGGCGAGACCCTCCGGAAGGGCGACCTGATTCGCTGGAACATGCTCACCGCCAAGATTGATGAGACTAAGGCCGATTTGTACCGTCTCCGCAATCTGGAAGCACCGTATGACTACATGACCGGCAATGTCTATTCCAAGATTGCCGATGATGGAAAATCCCTCATCATTTACGGCTTCAAGCCGGGTGAAACCGATGAGATGGATCCTTTCACCTGGACGGTCGGAAAGGAGTATGTTACAAAAACAGTCTCTTCCTCCGGTCAGGAACAGGGCCTGAGCGATACCCGTATCGAGGCCTTCTATGTCAACGATCCTGATTCCCACATGTTCTGGCCCATCCTCCAGGGCACCCTGGATGACAGTCAGGGCGCTATCAAGAATGACTACGGTTATTAATAAAAGACAGAAACATTATGAAATCCAACACTATAAAATACCTGCTTCTGGTCTTTTCTGCCGTACTGGCCCTTGTGGGCTGTACGCGGGAATTCACCGAGGTTACCGAGCTGGATTTGACCCGCTGCATGATGCCCAGGGAACTGGACGCCACCGTAGCCAACGGCAACCAGGTTACCTTCACGTGGACCGTAACCAAAGATGCCCAGGAGTACACCATTGCCCTTTCCGAGTCGGAAACCTTCGATGTTACCGATGACTATGTGGTATCGGCCAGTGACGTTCCCTATACCCTGGAACTTCCCACCGACAAGACCTTCTTCTGGCGGGTTATGGCTCAGAGTGAGCGCCTCCAGAACTCCAAGTGGTCTGTGGCCGGGGAATCTTTCAGCACCTACCCTGTACGTTCCAGCCTGAACCCCGTGGTTACAGCCCGTGGGGAAAATACGCTCTCCATCAAGTGGGATGATGCTTCCGACAAAGATGACCTGAACTCTGTCTGGGCTGAACCTGTTGTGATGCTCTCCGGTGATGAACGCCTGGTGATAGACCTCACCGCAGAAGAGATTGCCGCTTGCGCAAAGACTGTGGAAGGTCTGCAGGCCGGTCGTGAATACAAGGTGACCCTGGTGTTCGGCCTGGCCGGCGAGCGCGGCAGCGTGGCTGCCTGCACTCGTCCCGACATGGGTACCGGCGTAGTGACCGTCACTACGCCCGCAGAACTGTACAATGCTGTTACCGCAGCCGCCAGTGAAGCCCGCATCAAAGTGGCCTATAGCGACAACGCCTACGAAATGAAGACTGCATATCCCGCTGCGGACGCTCAGTACATGACAGTTGCCAACGACCTGTACCTGTACGGTGAATCTACCGAAGCCGGTAAGAAGCCCGTTGTTAGCGCTGCCAACTTCAAGCTTGCTGCCGGTGCCAAGACCATCCACTTCGAGGATATTGCCTTTGACGGTGCCGGAGTGGGCGACCTGATTGACAACGATGCGGCAGATCTGACTGCTGTAGAACTTGTCAACTGCGAAGTCTTTGGTTTCGGCAAAGCCATCTATGTGGTTGCCGAGGCTGCAGCGGCCACAGGCTGCGCAACACTTCTTGTGGACGACTGCTATATGCATGATATCAACGCGGACGGTAAGTCGGGCGGCGACTTCATTGATGTTCGTGCCGGTGTGACCGGTGACGTATTCGTCAAGAACTCCACGTTCTATGCGCTGGCACGTTCCTTCCTGCGTTTCACCAACAACGCCAAGGTCTCCGGCGGCGTTTCCGTAGAGAATTGCACGTTCAACTATGTGACCGCCACGCCTTCTTCTTCCAATAACCGCGGTATCTTCAGCGTCTCTGTAACTACTGGCGCCACCAGCGTAAAGGCTGTGAAGAACGTTTTCCTCAATGAGGTGAACGAGGCCGAAGGTACCAAGGAAGCCAAGGACTGCTGGATTCGTCTGAGCCGCAGTTCCAACGACTCCTTCCGTCCTGACTGCGACGGCAACGTGTACTACAATATCGGCGCAGGTTTCCTGTATTCGACGGCTCTGGATGTCGCCAACCAGGAGGAAAAGCCCACCAATGGAAACGTTTTCGAGGCCGTAGCCCTGAAGAACGCTGTTACCCTGACGGACGATCCTTGCGTGAATTCTGCTGCCGGCAAGCTTTACCTCAGTGGCAAGGCTGGTGCCCAGATTGTGAGCCTGAAGGCTGGTGACCCCCGCTGGTGGAATGCCGTACAGCCGGAAATCATCCGCGAAACGGAACTGACCGTGGCTCCCGACGAGTACACCTGGGACTTCACCGAAAAGACCATCTACGACACCGAGGAAATCACTGTTCCTACCATCATCGGCAATGCCCGCATTTATGCTATCCCGTCTGTGCCTGCACAGGTGGTGATGTCTCAGGGTATTACCTTCAGCCAGGGTGCAAACCTGAGTGACGGTGTCCCGCAGTACAGCGGCGTAGGCATCCTCACCAGTGGTTACGGCTCGGTAAAAGTTGTTGCCGATGGTACTGACGCAACCGTTGAGGTAGTGGCCGCAGGCGACCGTTATCCGGTCCTGGCCGATGGTAAAGAGCATACTGTAGTACTTGGAGACCTGGATGGCGAAAACAACATCTATGTGATTGCCGACAAGGAAGTGACCCTGAAGAGCATCACCTGGACCAAGGACCTGACTCCGGAAGCAACGGTTACTGCCCTTGCGACCCCTGTTCTGAGTATCGAGCCCGGCAAGTTGGACCAGGGAACCGCCGAGGACGTTGTTGTCACTTGGGGCGCTGTTACCAATGCCGTTGACTATGTTGTTACCTGGAATGGTGCGGAAACCACAGTTACTGAAACCAGCTATACCATCCCGGCCGCCGATGTGGCCGCCCTGGCCGTTGGCGAGTACACTGTCAGCGTTGTTGCCCGTCCTGTTTCTACATCCAGCAAATACAAGAATTCTGCTGCCGGTGAAGCTGAACTCAAGATTAATGAGGTTGTTACCGGTGGGGAAGTGACCCTCTCCTGGAATTACTCCGATTACAAGACCCAGTTGGAGGCTGCCGGCGCCAAGAATACAGCCATAGCGCCCTGGACCTTCAGTGTCGGTGATCCTGTCCTGACCTGGTATTCTCCTGATAAGAGTAAATGGAATACGAGTGGTGACAATTACTACATTCAGGCTGGTGCC
>JAGBJY010000018.1 GCA_017934185.1 Bacteroidales bacterium
CGAAATGAGAGGATGGTAACAAATGGAAGTAAATTATGTCTCCTTGCCCCATGTCTTTCCAAACGGCTTCTTGTTAACAACCGCGGTTAGAGCTATGCCGTATCCCATTTTCAGTAGTGTATGGTATGCCAGGAACGGCATTAGCTCAACCAAAAGCGTTATCACAACGCGGTGCAAAGTTGAGGAACTTTCATCGGAGAGCAAAGACTTTGAACACTGCTTATCCCCCCCCCCACCCAGAAAAAGCAACCCTGCAAATACACTTCAAAGCAGAAAAAGACCACATAAGGGCATAGCGGCGCGTAGAAACCAGTATGCCCGGCAATCCATCAGGACTACCGGGGCCTTATCATGTACTTAGTTGGGTGTTAATTCTTAACGGGGCAATTGTTCACTATTTCTTTTTCCCTTGGGCATGGTATGTTCTGCACTGCGAAATGGGAGAAAGCCCGAGTCTATTTACAACTTCGGTCGAGATGACAGAAGCGGTTGCCCCCGTGTCCCATAACGCGGAGAACTGCTGAATATCTGCCGGGGAAAATGGCGTTGTCGAATCCTTAGAAGCTCCAACGCCACAAGGGGTCATCAATTCAGATGTAAGATGTTCATTCCTGGAAGTAAACGCAACCGGATCCATTAAAAAGCAACTCTTGAAGTGAAGAAACGTTGTGAGTAGGCTCCATCTCCCTCAGTACAAAGCTGGAGCATGAAGTTACCTTTGCCAAAGGTGTTCAATGCAGTATCATACCCCTCTTTGAGGGAATCATAAGCCCCCTTCACTCCATCGGCAGTGATGATGATATACTTGCCGTTGTACTGTTTCACAAGTTCATCTTGATTCTCAAGATAGTATTTGAAGAGTTCCTGTATCATACTCATCTTATTAGGGTAACAAAGTTACAAACAATTGTTATAATTGAAAATAGTTCGTTCAAAAATCATTCAAATTTCCGTTCAAACGCCGTTCTATCGACATTTATGGCAAAAACGGCCTTTTCTTGGGTGTACTTAGTATGGCCATACCCTCCCCCTCAATACAGAAGGAGCCTTGGCGATAATATTTTATGCGATGAATGTCTGCATATGAACGCTTTAACGAACGATGAAATAACGGTTTTTGTGCGAGAATAGCAAGAATTGAGGAATTCTCATTCTGTGACTCTTACCAATGGTTCACCCAGCGCTGTTGATATCTCGGCAATAGATTTCAACGTGAGGTTAGGAAAGCCCGATGTCCACCTTGAAATGACCGCTTCCGACCGACCCATTTTTTTTGCAAGATCCCGCTGCGTCATGTTCTTCTGCTTGAGGACGGCATCGATGCGGGCAATGATGTCGGCTGACAGTTGCACCTCGGACATGACCTCCGGAGATACGGCCGCCATCTTTTCATTAAACCATTCCTGCTTGTTTCTCATGACTATATTTGGCGATGCTCTCATTAAGTATCTTCTCAAACTTCTGGAGGTCCAAAACATAGCCGCACAGCTTAGGATTCTCCTCATACGTGCGTGAATTCTTTACCCCGCCATTGCCGAGAATAACTATCTGGTCTGAAAGTCTCAGGCAATACAGCCGGAGCTTGCCACTCTCGATGGCAGTGCCTGAACGCTGTCGTTCATGCCACCATCCGGGCGAAAGAACCGCTCAAGGGCACCAATGCGCAAGATAGCCTGAAGTGCAGCTATGATACGCTGATAATCACGGTTGTACGTAGCGTTCATTTCGAACTCCGCCACGAACTTTTCAAACTCCGTGGTGCCGTCCATCTCAAAGCTGATAGAGTACAAAGAAGCCTTGCCAGACTCATTCAGCAGTTCAACCGTTGTTTTCTTCTTCACGTTCATGCGGCAAAGGTACTAAAAGAAAACTTAACATACAAGTTAATTATTGAATTTGTGACAAGTATGTCTAATCTTCAATCCGTTTTCTGTGCTACTCTGAGTACTGGCGCTCCTTTGGTCTTGAGATTTCCGGACATATAATTGAATATCAGAGGTTAAAAGTCTCTGTTTCTTTCTTGCAGTGTATTTACAGGGTCGCTTTTCGGGGGGGGGTAAATTAGCAGTGCCCTAGATCTTTCTTTTGTAAAGAAAAACTATCATCTTTGCAGTCATACAAACATTATTATTGAAAGAACTAAATGGAAAACTTGAAAAGGCGCGCGCGAATTTTCTAGCTTTTGCTAAAACGGGCGTAAAAAAGTTGACATATAATCTGATAGGTCGAGAATTTTTCGTATTTTTGTTAAGTAAACATCCAGACATGAAAATAAAGCTAAGCGCAATCCTCCTCACAATTACTCTTGCCTGTGTTTCTCTGCAGGCCAGGGATAATAACATCTTTTATCCGCCCACAGAAGTTTTCACAAAAGACCTTTACAGGGCCGACGGAAAAAACTGGGCCATTCAGGCTTCAGAAGAAGGAATGGTCTACACAGGCAATAACCGGGGACTATTAGTTTATGACGGTTACAGGTGGGAACTCCTTCAACATCCCGGAGCACATCCCATTCGCGCCCTTCTCATGGCGGAAGGTAGAGTCTATGTAGGCTCCTACATGGAGTTTGGTTTCTACAACAAAAACACCTCCGGGCGGTGGGAATATACCTCCTTGTCGGCCACCGTAGACGAAGACCTCCTGAAAAAGGATGAAATTTGGAACATCGAAATAAGCGGGGACCGCGTAGTCTTCCAATCCTTCTACGGCCTGTATGTGTATGACGGAGTTTCGGTAAAGACTTTTCGCTTCCAACATTTTATCCAGTCTTTCCATATTCACAGCACCGGTGAAGCGCTTGTATGGTTCTTAGACCAAGGAGTGGCTACTGTTGACCTTACCACGGGAGAGTTCCAACCTTCTAGTGAAAGTCCTTTCAACAGCTACATTGTCCGCTGGATTTCAGAAGGCAACGGCTCTCATCTTGTTCTTACTTTTTCTGACGGGCTGTTCAGGATGAAGGAGGGCAGATATGAACCCTTCCCCACAGAGATTGATGCCCTCATCAAAAGGTCACAGCCCCTCTGCGCAGTCCGTGATTCCACCAACGGCAGCATTTATATTGGGACCAAACTGGAAGGCATCTTTGTATTGTCTCCAAAGGGAAAACTGCTATGGCATTTTTCTACAGACAACTTGCTGCCAGACAACATTATTGAAAAGATTTCCCTTGGCGTCCAAGGCGATGTGTGGGCTGCAACCGGGAACGGAATAGCCCGTATCATGATCCAGGCCCCTACAAAGAATATCTTAAACCTGACCCCTTCTGTGGGAGATATTAACACGGCACTGTATACTCCTCCTTACCTGTATTTAGGCACGTCGCAAGGCTTGTACAAAGGCATTCTTACAGAGGATTTCCAGCAACTGAAAAACATTGAGCATATTTCCTCCATCAATACAAGCGTTCTGAGTCTGTCTCGTTTTTCAGACCAGGTGTTTTGCGGAACCAATGACTACACTTTTGAGCTTACGCAAAACAACCTTCCCAAACTGCAGTGCCGGGTATCCGGAGGAGCCGACATGGACAGCGGTACCATCCATGGCAAGGAGGTTATCATACAAGGAACATATACGCGGCTCTGCGTATATATACGCGAAAATGGCCAATGGAAATACAGCCATAAAGTGGAAGATTTTCTAGGCCCGGTTACCAGTTGTAAAATAGCCCATGACGGAACCATTTGGGCAGCCTCGCAGCACGGAGGACTATACGCCATGAAGCTGGAGGACTCACTGCAAAAGGCTTCCAGTTTAAAGTATTACAAAGACCTGGACTCAAATACCACACTCCCCATCCAAGTTTGCCGATATGCCAATAGGGTTGTCTTTTGTGATGGGAAAACAGGTGTTTACACTTACGATGATATCCACGACAAAATTGTTCCGCTTAAACATCTTGGTGCATATTCTCAAGTGCAATCGATAGTTCCAGCCGAAAATGACACACATTTCTTCCTCTTCGAGGACAGGGTGATGCTTATGAAAACAACGGCCGACTCTCTGGTAATGGTACACAACCTGTCTTATCCCAAGAACGAAGTAAGGTCCATAGACGGTCCCCAACGAATTGTTCCTCTCGGAAGCCAGCATAGCCTTCTTCCCCGGCATAACGCATTGATTATCTTTGACAATTCCCCTGTAAAAAAAATGGACACCTGCTCACTAGGAACCCTGTCACTGGCAAGGCTTAGAATAGAGGATTTCACGAAAGGCGAACAGCAACTGATTCCTCTTGACAAGAAAACACAGGTACGTATCCCCTACCGATTCAACAATCTTACATTCACGTACTGTTTCCCCTCCCTTAAAGCGAACTGTGCCGTATCTTTTAGATACAAGGTGACGGGGCTGGACAATCAATGGCACAGTATGGGAGAAATCCCCGATTTGTCCCTAAAATATCTCAGAGAAGGAAAATATACCGTTTGCGCCCAAGCGGTGTCGCCCGACGGGAAGACCGTATCACAACATGACTACACCTTTGTGATAAAGCCTCCTTTCTACCGCTCAATGCCCATGTATGCTTTGTCTCTGCTGCTTGTCTTTGCACTTATCAGCCTATATATCGCATTCCGGAAAAGACAAATTATCAATGAGAAGAATTTAGCCATTCGCCGGATAAGGGAAGAAGAAATGGAGAACGAACTGAGGCTCAAAAACGAAGAACTGTCAGAAAGGCTATGGACCCGTTTCCACTGGAACGAAGCCCTGATGCGGATCAAGAAAACCCTCACAGAACAAAAACTACGGCTGGGGAAGAATTATCCGGACAAAGACTTCTCTGCCGTATGCAACCTCATTGACAAACAAATGTTTTCTGAGAGCGAATGGGATAAGTTTTCCGGGAACTTTGACCTTACCCACAATAACTTTATCACCAGATTGGCAGCAGAGTATCCTCAACTCTCAGAGAACGATATCCGCTTCTGCACTTATCTTCGGATGAATATCGAGAACAAAGAGCTGGCCACCCTGCTTAATCTCTCGCCCAAGGGAGTTGAAGCAGCCCGCTACCGCCTGAGGAAAAAGTTTGGTCTTGGAAGGGATGAATCGCTCAATATGTTCCTGCTGAACTATTAGACTGCAGGAGGGAGGGTAATGTGATATCCGACGATATAATGGTTGACAGGAGATCTGCTCCAGAAGGCGTAAGAGAAAATTTCATGCAGCGAAGATCCTCTTTACAGAGTTTTCTTTTAATGAGACCCTTCGCCTCCATCTTGGCAATAAGTTTAGACGTATGGGACGCTTTAAGGCCAAGGGCGGCAGCTATTTCTCCTGCTCCCTTGTCGGGTTCCTCCTGGAGGTGACACAAGGCAAGCGCCTGGGTTAAATCCAACCCAAAGCGCTTGGTGAATTCTTTGTCGAAGCTATCCAGGGCCATGTAGAGCTCACGGATTTTGCAGAGGCATTCTTTATTCATGCAGCAGCTTCTCTTCAATTAGTTTTTTTAATTCGTGCCTCGGTAATGCTCCTTGCGTGATGGTGGGAGAACCTTCCATAGGGATGAATAACAAAGTGGGGATGGAGCGGATGCCAAAAACAGCCGACAGTTCCTGCTCTTTATCCACGTTTATTATGTAAACATAAATTTTTCCTCCGTATTCTTGGGCCAGTGCTTCCAGTTCCGGAGACAAACGCTTGCAGGGGGCGCACCAATCGGCATAGAAATCTATGATGGCAGGTTTGTCCCCAAGGTATTTCCACTCCGTGGGATTGTTTTCGTAGTCGGCGACTTTCTCCAGGAAATCGCTCTTTGTGAGATGAATGCTTGTCATTTTGTGTTCTTTTTGATTTTCAATGATGGTTTCTGGTTCCTTGACAGGGCTGGCGGCTGCACTGCGGCTTGTAAAGCCACTGGCTATCAGCAGTCCAAAAACAAGGCCGTAGATTGTAGAGGCATAGGGAGAAGAGGTAATGGGGCAGGTGCCACTAGAGCAGCCAACGAATTTCCAGTACAGGAAACCAGCCAATCCTCCAATAAATGCGCCCGCAGCGTAAATGAATATCTTTTCCATGTTGTTTATTTTTGCAAATCTAATGATTATTTTCCAATAAAACAAATTTCCAACGGAAAATATTTCGAAAAAAAATTAAGCGCACAAGATGTACGCCAGCCCACGTATGCAACTGTTACACTTTTCCGGTACTTGCTTGTACTTTCCTTTCAGTCTTTTCAACGATCTTGGTGTAAAAATCCCGCTCGTTTTCGAAGCGGGACTGCAACGGTACAAACTATTTTTGAACTGACAAATTTTTTTGAAACTTTTTTTGAAAAATTTTCATTTTCGGCCAAAGCTCTGCAGATTCCTGTATTTTTTTATAACTTTGCAATTCTAATAATATGCACATGGACAGCAAACTGGTTCTCATACCCACCTATAATGAAAAGGAAAACATCGCAGACATCCTTCAAGCCGTGTTTTCCCTGGACGGCAACTTCCATGTGCTGGTCATTGACGACAACTCTCCGGATGGCACGGCAGCCATTGTAAAAGCCCTCCAGAACAGCTTCCCGGGCCGTTTGCACCTTTTGGAGCGCAGCGGAAAACTGGGCCTGGGCACCGCCTACCTGAGCGGTTTCCGCTGGGCCCTGGAACAAGGTTACGACTATGTCTTTGAGATGGACGCCGACTTTTCCCACAACCCCGCCGACCTTCTCCGCCTGTACAAAGCCTGCGCAGAAGACGGAGCCCAGGTATCCGTAGGCTCCCGCTACTGCAACGGCGTGAGCGTGGTGGACTGGCCCATGAGCCGCATCCTTATTTCCTATTGGGCATCGGCCTATGTAAGGACCATCCTGGGCATGAAGGTGTACGATACCACCGCCGGCTTTGTGTGCTATTCGCGCAAGGTCCTGGAAGGCATGGACCTGGACGCCGTGCAGATGAAAGGCTACGGCTTCCAGATTGAGATGAAGTACACCGCCTGGAAACTGGGATACGTCCTCAAGGAAGTGCCCATCATCTTCACCAACCGCCAGAAAGGCAGTTCCAAGATGAGCGGCAGTATTTTCGGGGAGGCCTTCTGGGGTGTCATCAAGCTTCGTTTCCGGAAACTAAAGCCTTGCCGCCCAAATCTATCTGCGTCAGAATAACCCCGCCCACCGCAATGGCCAGGCCCAGCCACTGGGCCCCGCAAAGGATTTCGTCCCCCAGCACAAAGCCGGCAAGGGCCGTTACCACAGGGTTCAACGCCTGGAAAATACTGGATTTGGCAACGCCCAGCCCTCCGATGGCATAGGCCCAGAGGGCAAACGCAACAGTGGAACAAAGCACGGCCAGACAAAGCACAGGCTCCCAGAAATTCCAGCCCATATACACCTCAGGGGCATAGTTTTCCATGCCGCGGGTAAGGAACAGCGGAATGAAAAAGATTGTGCCGATAAGGAACTGATACATCACAATCACCGTAGGTTTGTACCCGCCGGAGAGCATCTTGGTAAAAGCCGCATAGGCCACCTCGGCGAAAACGGCCAGGATGAGCACAACAATGCCGAAGACAAAGAGGCGGCTGGTGGACGGTTGGGCGCGGGTTACCATGAAAAGGCCGCCCAGGCAGATGACCATGCCCACCACGTGCTGCCAGGTAATGCGCTCGTGGAAGAAAATGACGCCGGCCCCCAGCGCCACTACCGGCGTAGAGGCTATCACCAGCGAACTGATGGTGGGAGACCCCGTGAACTGAATGCCGTACGTTTCGCAGAAGAAATAAATAAAAGGTTCACAGGCGGCCAGCATGAGGAAATGCACCAAATCCTTCCGCTTGATACGCATGTCGTACCCGCACACCAGATTGATGATAAGCAACAAGACGGCAGCCACAAAGATACGGATGGGCAGGAAATACTCTACCGGTATCCCCTGCTGGACCAGACGGTTGGACCAGATAAAGGAAAGTCCCCAGAAAAGAATGGCAAAAACGGCTGCCAGATAAACTTTGAGCGATTTCATAGTAATAAGGTTATTCAATAGAAAGGACCCAGCCTCCGCCCGGAGCCAGGTGCAAGGTTACCGGTGTTCCATCCAGTTCCAAGGCCGATTTGCGGTAATCACGGCCGGCACGGTGGGCATTCACGCCATCGGCAAAAACCTGGGCGGTACCCTTGGGCAGGAAGCTCAGATCCAGCGTCAGGTCGCGGGCTTCCCAGCCGTTGAGCGCTCCCACGTACCATTTTGTACCCTTGCGGCGGGCCAGCACCACGTACTCCCCTATTTTCCCGTCAAGGGCAAGGGTCTCATCCCATACCGTGGGGACAGCGGCAATCCAGTCCGTGCATTCGGGTTCCCGGAGGTAGTTGGACGGGGAATCGCAGAGCATGGACAGCGGCGCATCAAACACCACATATTCTGCCAACTGATGGCAGCGTGTTCCTTGAGACATAGCCTCGGAGCTCACGGGCCGATAATTGCCCTTGGCGGCATTGCGCATGGCGCCCTGCGTATAATCGGCCATCCCTGCCACCAGGCGGGTGAACGGGATGGTGACGTCGTAGGTAACCTGGTCTACGCTGGCGGGAGCCCATTTCATGTTCTCCAGGCCATACACGCCCTCGTAGTTCACGATATTGGGGTATTTCCGCTGGAGACCCACCGGTTTGGAGGCCCCGTGGAAGTCGCAGAGAAGGTGATATTTTGCCGCGACGGCGGCCGCCCGCTCATAAAACTGC
Organism: Bacteroidales bacterium; assembly: GCA_017934185.1. Classification (GTDB taxonomy): domain Bacteria; phylum Bacteroidota; class Bacteroidia; order Bacteroidales; family UBA932; genus Cryptobacteroides. The sequence continues at coordinate 8,672 of JAGBJY010000018.1, forward strand.
ATGATGGCCTGGTCGTCCCGGTCCATGAAATCAATCTTCCAACCCTTCACCCCCATGGCCGAATACTGGGCACAGAGCGCTTCCAAATCGCGGTCCAGGGTTTTCCCAATGGTCCAGAGGATAATGCCCACGCCTTTGCCGGCGGCATAATTCACCAGCTCCGGCAAGTCTATCTCCGGGCGCGTCTCAAAAATATTGAAAATGGTATTCTTGGCCCAGCCTTCGTCCAGCACCACGTATTCAATGCCCTTGGCAGCGGCAAAGTCTACATAATATTTATAGGTCTCTGTATTGATGCCCGCCTCAAAATCTACTCCGTAAATATTCCAGGCATTCCACCAGTCCCAGGCCACCTTTCCGGGCCGGAGCCAAGACCAGTCACCGGGCGCAAGGGGCTGGCCCAAACGCCAGCTGAGGTCGCTCTGGGCCAACTGCACATCCTGCGCAGCCACGGCAATGGCCCTCCAGGGAAGACGGGCCGATTGCTCGGCAAGGAGCGGTTTCCGGCTGGCAGGCAGCTGCTGGAAGGTACGCTCATCGTCGGGGACATAGCTTTCGGGGACCGGGGCAAAAACGCCCTTGAGGGTGGTGCCGCCGTCCCCGTTATAGAGGAACATCCCGGGATAGTCCGTCACATCCGAATCCAGCACGCACAGCAGCACCCCATCGGCCTCAACGGTGATGGGCAGAAAGCCCAGGCGCTCCTTGTTCCACCCGCTCAGCGGATGATGGCTGTACTGCGATTCAAAAGAGTTGATAAACTGCGATTCAAGCGTTTGCGTATGCTGGGAAACGTAAGGGATATAGGCATTCCAGTCCTTGGCAAAGGCGAAAGTGGCTTCTTCGGCCTTTACATCCACCGGCTGATGAGGGGAGAATCGCCAGGCAACGGCGTCGTCGTACACCCGGAATTCCAGCGTGAAAGCCTTGGCCTTCAGGCACAGCTCGTTGCAATGGTCCCGCACCCGGGAGCGCTTGAAAACAGGAGCATCGGTCCACTCATCCACGGTGCGCCGCTGCACCCGGCTGAAGCGGGTACCCGGCCCCCAGACGCTGCCATCGGCCAGGGTCAGGGAGAGGGCCGAAGGGGCGATAAGCGGCACATTGTCCCGGGAAACACTGTAAGTAAGCGTATTCCCGTTTTGAAGGGTAAGCGTCAGATGTCCGTCCGGCGAAGTGACCACATACGCTTTGGCCTGCAAGCCCAGGCAAAGCGCCAGGGTGAAAAGGAAAATTGAAAGCTTTTTCATTTGAGAAGTCTGAGTCCTATGCGTTTACGTTCCAAATCTACGGAGAGCACTTCCACCCTCACCTGCTGCTGCAGTTTGAGCACCTTGGAAGGCACCGCCATGCCCCGCACCCCCATCTGGGAGGCGTGAATGAGGCCGTTTTCATGCAGGCCGATGTCTACAAAAGCGCCAAAGGCCGTGAGATTGGTCACCAGACCGGGCAGTTCCATGCCGGGTTTGAGGTCTTCGATGTCCCGGATATCGTCGTCAAAAGAAAAGGCGCGGGCCGTCTCACGGGGGTCCCGCCCCGGCTTTTGCAGTTCCTGCAGGATATCATTGATGGTAGGAAGGCCGAAATTACCGCCCACATACTTCTCAGGGTCAATGCTCCGGCACAAATCCGCATTGCCCACCAGCTCCGAAGCACTCACTTTCAGGTCTTGCGCCATCCGGTCCACCACTTTGTAGGCTTCCGGATGCACGGCCGAATTGTCCAGGGGATTCTGCGCGCCGGGAATGCGCAGGAAACCGGCGCACTGCTGGAAAGCCTTGGCGCCCAGACGGGGCACCTTGAGCAGCTCTTCCCGGCCCTTGAAACTGCCGTTTTCGGCGCGGTACTTCACAATGGCACCCGCCAGGGCCGGGCCGATACCGCTCACATACTGCAGCAGATAGGGACTGGCCGTATTTAAATTCACCCCCACGTTGTTCACACAGCTTTCTACGGTATTGTCCAGTTTTTCTTTAAGAAGCCCCTGGTCCACATCGTGCTGATACTGCCCGACACCCAGTGACTTGGGGTCTATCTTGACCAGTTCCGACAGCGGGTCCATGAGCCGCCGGCCGATGGAAACGGCGCCGCGCACCGTAACATCGTACTCCGGGAACTCTTCCCGGCCCACATCCGAGGCGGAATAGACAGAAGCGCCGTCTTCGCTCACGGAGAAAACCTGCACGCTTTCCGGCAGACCCACTTTCTTGACAAAATCTTCGGTTTCCCGACCGGCCGTACCGTTGCCGATGGCAATGACTTCGATGCCATACTTCTCCACCAGTTCGGCCAGCTTTTCAATGGCTTCCATCTTTTTGGCGGAGGGAGGATGCGGGAAAATGACGTCGTGGCACAGAAGACTGCCCTGCGCGTCCAGGCACACCACTTTGCAGCCGGTGCGGAAACCGGGGTCGATGGCCAGGGTACGCTTCTGCCCCACCGGAGGGGCCAACAACAGCTGCCGCAGATTGTCGCCGAATACCTGCACCGACTCCTCATCGGCCTTCTGCTTGGCTTCACGGATAATTTCGCCGGAGATGGAAGGGTCCAGGAGGCGTTTCAGCGAGTCGTCCACCGCTTCCCGGAGCTGTTCCCCGCATTCGCGGGAGGGATAGCCGTGCTCCTGGCACCAGTCGTAGTAGAGTTTGTTGCCGCATTTCTCTGCATCTGCGTCAAGGCTCACGCGAAGATACCCTTCCTCCTGGGCGCGCAGCATGGCCAGGAGGTTGTGCGCGGGAATCTTGGCAATGGGCTGGGAGAACTTGAAATAGCTGCGGTACTTCCCCGCCTCCGGCTCCGTTTCCCCTTTTTTGGTAACGGCCGATGCAATGCGGCGCGTACGGTAAATGCCCCGGAGGGTTTCCCGGTGGGAGGCCGTCTCGCTGATTCTTTCGGCCAGGATGTCGCGGGCGCCCTGCAGGGCTTCTTCGGCCGATGACACCTCCCCCTTTACGTATTGCTGCGCCTCCTTCAAGGGGGCGTGTGTCTTTCCGCTCCACAGCAGATTGGCCAGCGGCTCCAGCCCCCTTGCCACGGCCACGCTGGCGCGTGTCTTGCGTTTGGGCCGATAAGGAAGATAAAGGTCTTCCAGCTCAGTGGCATTCACACAGTTATCTATTTGGCGGCGAAGCTCTTCCGTGAGCTTTCCCTGCTCCTCGATGGTGCCCAGGATGGACCCCTTGCGCTTTTCCAGGTCCGTGAAGACATCGGCCAAATGGCGAACCTGGGCCACATCAATGTCCGTGAGGCCGCCGGTGTGCTCCTTGCGGTAGCGGCTGATAAAGGGAATGGTGCAGCCGTCCTCGAAAAGGGTGATACAGTTTTCTACCTGCCAGGGCTTTACGCCCAGCTCCTGTGCAATGTGGTTAATGTAAAGTTCTTTCATCACCACAAAGATAACTTAATCTTGTGAGAAATCCTTGAGTTCCTGCCGGTAAGCGCTGAAAATTTTTGACTTGGAAAGGAAGCCCAGATAATGGCGGTTTTCATCTACCACCGGGAGGTTCCAGGCGCCGGTTTTCTCGAATTTCCGCATCACCGAATCCATGGGCTCGTTGGGCAGCAGGTACTCCGGTGCCGAGCGCATGTAATTGTAAACGTGGCGTTTGGCATAGAGTTCCGTGCGGAACATGTCGCGGCGGATATCGGCCAGGGAAATATAGCCCTGGAAACGTCCCTTGCTGTCCAGCACTGGAAAAATATTGCGCTCGGAGGCCGATACCGCCTCCACCAAATCTCCCAGGGTGGCATCGATGCGCACCCCCTGGAAATCGGTTTCCAGCAGGCTGGACGTGTGCATGAGGGTAAGGACCGCCTGGTCGGAGTCGTGGGTGAGCAGTTCCCCGCTGGCCGCAATGCGTTTGGTATAAATGGAATACTTCTCAAAGATGCGGGTACAGCCATAGGCCACGGCCGAGGTGAGGATGAGGGGTACGAGCAGCTCGTAACCACCTGATATTTCGGCTATTAAAAAGATGGCTGTGAGCGGGGCCTGCATGACGCCCGCCATGAGGCCGGCCATTCCCACCAGCACAAAATTGGAAATGGGAACGTTCAGGCCCAGCAGCCGCAGGGAATAGGCCAGTACAAAACCGGTAAGGGCCCCCATGAAAAGGGTGGGGCCGAAGGTCCCGCCCACGCCTCCGCCGGCATTGGTGAAGGTCATGGAGAAAACTTTGAGCAGGAGCACCAGCAGGAAAAACAGAGGCACTGCCCACGGCCAGCGGGCAACAAAGCCAAGGGGGGTGTTGCCGCCAAAATCCGGCGCTCCGCCGTTAAGGAGCGGAGTGAGGATGTCATAGCCTTCTCCGTAAAGGGGCGGAAAAAGGAAAATGAGGATGCCCAGGCTGGCCGCCGAAACCGCCCAGCGAAGGTAGGGGTTTTTCACGCGCCCCAGCCGGTCTTCCATGGAAAGGGTGGTGCGGATGAAATACAGGGCAAAAAGCGCACAGAGCACCCCCAGCAGGATATAAGCCGGTACATTATGCAGACTGAAAGGCTGGATGGTGGCGGCAAAAGGGCTGTTTCCCTGTCCCAGAATCAGATAACTCACCAGGGTGGCCGATATGGAACTGAGCAGAAGGGGCAGGATGCCGCTCATGCTCAGGTTGAAAAGCAGGATTTCCAGGGTGAAGAGCACGCCGGCAAGCGGAGCGCTGAAAATGCCGGCCACGGCACCGGCGGCCCCGCAGCCCAGCAGGAGGGTCATGCCCCTATAGCTCATGCCGGAGTATCGGCCCAGATTGGAGCCGATGGCAGCGCCGGTATAAACGATGGGCGCCTCGGCACCCACCGACCCGCCAAAGCCGATGGTGAGGGCACTGGTTACCAGCGAGGACCAGATGTTGTGACGCTTGATTTTGGACTCGTTCTTGGAAACGGCCTGCAGCACTTTGGTCACGCCATGGCCGATATTGTCCCGCACCAGATAACGGACAATGAGAAGGCTCAGGAGCATACCAATGCCGGGGAGCACCAGAAAGGGCCATCGGCTGTCGGGGAATAAGCCGGTCAGGCCATGCTGAATGGCGTGAATGGCCCATTTCAGGCCCACGGCGGCCAGACCGCAGAGGATGCCGGTAAGGACGGACAGCGCCAGCAGGGCGTGTGTTTCCGGCACCCTACGCAAAAGGGTCCTGAGCGGACCCCAAACAAACTTTATGCTCCTTCTGGAAGCCACGGCTACTCGTCGTCGGCTCCGCTGGAATACTGTGCAATGTTGTCGTCCGGAAGGGTTTCCCCCGCAGCGTCGGATGCATCGGCACTGCCTCCGGCTACGGCCTCGTTTTCGGCGTCTTCTTCGCCTTCCAGCCAGCGGGCCACATCTTCCAGGTCATCCGTCTTGACATTGATTTTAACCAGGTAGATGACCTCCAGGGTTTCCACCGTAACGGCATAGAAGGAAGTGCCGTCCGGTTTAGGATATTTCACCAAGTCTGTCAGGTAGTCGCTGAAGCCCTTGGGATATTTGGCGGCAAATGCCTCGGCGAGGTCCGGGTGTCCGGACATCTTCTCATAACTGACCACGTGTCTTTTCTTGTCTGCCATATGCTATTTCTTCTTGTGTTTTCGCGCTGCAATATTAAGGCTTTGTTTTGAACTCTGCAAGCCCTTCGAAGAATTTTTCGAAGAATTTTTAAAGAAAAATGATTTTTGCTGCTGTTTCTTCTCAGGATTGTGCTCGGTAAAGACCGGCGTCATGTCGCGGGGATCCAGTCCGGAGTAGAACATAACCGAGGAAGTGGTCATGGGGGTGGGCGTGAAATCCTGCACCTGGTCCATCCAAATTCCCTTGAGGGCGGGATGGTTGGCCAGGTTCTGCATGTCCTTGAGGGTGCAGCCCGGATGGGAGGAGATGAAGTACGGCACCAGCCCCACGTGGGTTCCGGCCTCGCGGTTCACTTTGTCAAATTCTTTGCGCAGGCGCTCGAAAAGGCGGAAACTGGGTTTGGCCATTTTCTGAAGCACGTGATCTTCCGTGTGTTCCGGCGCTACTTTCAATCGGCCGGAAGTGTGGTTCAGGACCAGGGTTTTCAGGTAGGGCTTGGAACTGTCGTCCACAAAACCGTCCTCCGTAAGGAAGAGGTCATAACGGATGCCGCTGCCGATGTAACTGTGGCGGATGCCCTTGGTGTTGTCAATCTCCCGGAGCAGGGCCATGAGGCGGGTATGGTCGGTCTCCAGGTTGGGGCAACGGGCCGGGAACAGGCAGCTGCGGCGCTTGCACTTGTCGCAGATATTGAGGTTCTTGCCGTGCATGCCGTACATATTGGCTGTAGGAGCGCCCACATCCGAGATGTTGCCGGCAAAACCCGGCAAGTCATTCAGCTGCTCAACTTCCTTCAGGATAGACTGCTCGCTGCGGGACTGGATGAACTTGCCCTGATGCGCCGCAATGGTACAGAAGTTACAGCCGCCAAAACAGCCCCTGTGCGTATTCACGCTGAATTTAATCATGTCGTAGGCCGGAATGCGCTTGCCCTTGTAGCGCGGATGCGGCAGTTTGGTAAAAGGAAGGTCCCAGAAGGAGTCCATTTCCTCGGTGGTAGCCGGCGGAAAAGGCGGATTAATCTGCACGTACCCCTCCCCCACCGGTTCCAGGATGGTGTCCGGATGCATCATGTTGGCATGGGTCTCAATCCAGTGGAAGTTCTCGGCAAAAGCACGTTTGTCTTTCAGGCACTCTTCGTAGCTGTGCAGCACCAGCGTTCCGGATAGGGAGGCCTTTTCTGGAGCATTTGCCCGGACAGGGTCGCAAAGCGACGCGGAAGAAAAGGCCTCCCTATCCGGAACGCGCCCCTTCACATAGAAAGCAATCTGCGGAATCTGCTGCATCCGGTGGCGGGTCCAGCCCTTTTCGATGCCCTTGGTGAGTTCCAGCATCGGCCTTTCTCCCATACCGTAGCAGAGATAATCGGCCCCGGAAGACACCAGGACAGAGGGCAGAAGGCAGTCTTTCCAGTAATCGTAATGGGTGAGGCGCCTCAGGGAGGCTTCTATGCCGCCGATGATCACCGGCACCTCCGGGAACAGTTTTTTCAGGATTTGGGTGTACACCGTCACAGCGTAATCCGGACGGGCACCGGCTTTGCCTTCCGGGGTGTAGGCATCGTCATGGCGCAGGCGCTTGGAGGCCGTGTAATGGTTCACCATGGAGTCCATGGCGCCGGAATTGAGGCCGAAATACAGCCTGGGGGCGCCCAGTTTGCGAAAGTCACGAAGGTCGTCGCGCCAGTTGGGCTGCGGAACCACGGCCACCCGGTACCCCCATTTTTGCAGCCAGCGCGCTATCACCGCCGTCCCGAAAGACGGATGGTCAATGAAAGCGTCACCGCTGAACAGGATTACATCAACGTAATCCCAGCCCAGCGCCTGCACTTCCTTTACGGAGGTGGGAAACATGTAATTCTCGGCCATAGACAGGGCAAAAGTACAAAAAAATTTCACGCGAAACCAAAGCCGGCGCCTGTGAGAGGCCATTTTCGGCGCAAGAATTATTGCCTGCGCTTTTACAATTGGCTTACTATCAGTTATTTGCAGCGCAATAAAACTGTGCGCCAAATATTTTCTCACGCCGCATTTCTGCCCTAACTTTGCCCTTGCAAACCCATCGTACGCATTCGGATCAATCGCCGCACGATTTGCTTGCAGGGGGCCGGCCGGCTAGCAAGACCGGCCCCTTTATGTTCGCCGCGGTGGTGTAGGGCAGCGGCTGAGGCGGCCGGGCAAATTGCAAAAATAGCGGGAATTGCGTATCTTTGTGCAATTATTACACGCGCGATGAGAAAATTCCTGATTCCCGGCATTGTCCTGGCGGTCATGCTGGCGGCCTGCAAACCAGTAAGCACGCCGCCCCGTCCCACCATCCCCTTGGTGTACAGTATTCTGGCCGATACCACCGGTACTGCCGGCCTTGTTGCCCAAGCGGGGACCCGGGGGGCCGAGGGCTCCATCGCCATCATCGGCGAACCGTCCGATGCCATGGCGCTGGCCCGGCGTTTTGCAGGGGCCGATGCCGTGGACAACATCAGCGGCAAGCCCCAGCGGGATTCCCTGGCCGATTTTGCCGGTGAGACGTTTGACGTGCTACTGGATGCCGTGCATGCCCCCTATGATGCTTCCGTGTCAAGGCAGGGGCTGGACAGTCTGCGGGAAGCCGCTGTTGCCAATGCCCTTTTTGCCTGGGACAGCACCTGTTTCCGTTCGGTGACAGACAGTAAACCCCTTCTTTTCAAGTCACGCGCAAAGATTCTTATCTACACCTCTTCCCTGCATTCCGGCTATGGCGTGTTCGATGTAGACACCCTGCAGCAGCTTGCAGGAGGACAGAGCATCGTCCTGTCGCCGGTGCCGCTCATGCTGGAAAAAGCGCTGGATGCGGGCGCCAGAAACCTGGCGGTGTGGACTTCATCGGCCAAGAAAGAAGCCGGCGTATGGGAGATGGCCTTTGCGCGGATGCGGGTGCCTGATGCCTCTCTGAGTGTGCTCTGTACGGAGCCCGCCCTGGATATCCGCACCGAACTGAGGGACCTGCTACGTCAGTACCGCTCCAGCGGGAAAAGCCTGGATGCCCTGCTCATCGACAATTATGTGACGGATGAGTTTCCCCTCAAGTCGGAGCTGGGCATCATCCACATGGCGGGTATTGAGGAAGACCGTATTTTTGATCAGTTGCTGTCGCCGTCCTTCTTCTTTGTGGATCCGGCTTCCACGCTGATGGAAAGCACCTATCGGCTCCTCCGGGAAAAACGGCTGTTCACGCACCGGATTGCCCGGCCGGCCATCCGATACTATGAGACCGAAACCGCCGACGACGGCGAGCCCATCCTGGTGGAAGCTGCTGCGTCCTATGTTCAGAGAGCCTATGTTTCAGATATCCATTAGTCCGGAAGAAATCGGCGCGCTGGAACTGGCTTCGTTCCCCGGGCAGATTGTGGTGGTGGACGAAGAAGGACCCGTGCTGGACCAGGCCATCCGCTATCTGAAGCGGCAGAAGGTGCTGGGCTTCGACACCGAAACCCGTCCCACGTTCTCCCCGGACCAGCATTCCACCGGAACCGCCCTCCTGCAGCTCTCAGGCTCCGGGAAGGCCTACCTTTTCCGGCTCAAGAAAATCGGCCTTCCGGGCAAGCTGGCGTCCATTCTGGCCCGGCCTGACATCCTGAAAATCGGAGCTGCGACCCAGGACGATGTGCGGGGACTGCAGAAGATTACGCGTTTTTCCCCAAAGGGCTTTGTGGACCTGCAGAGCATCGTGTGGGAGTATGGCATCCGCGACAAGAGCGTAAAAAAAATGACGGCCATCATCCTGGGCGTAAAGATTTCCAAAGCACAGCAGCTTTCCAATTGGGAAGCCGAGCACTTGTCCGAAGGCCAGCAGCGCTATGCCGCCACGGACGCCTGGGTGTGCCGGGAAATGTACATGAAACTGCGGCAGTCGCCCAAGCATCCGCTCACGCCCGAGGAGTTGCACCCTGAAAGATTTACAGAAAACAATGGATAAAGTCATCCTTCGACCTCACCGCGAGGAATCGCTCTTACGTTATCATCCCTGGGTGTTTTCCGGGGCCATTGCCCAGGTTGTGGGCCATCCCGCCGAGGGCGACCTGGTGAGCGTGGTCTCTTCCGAGGGGCAGCTCCTGGCCTGCGGTCATTATCAGATTGGCTCCATCGCCGTGCGCATCCTCAGCTTCGATGAAGATCCCACGCAGGCCGATTTCTGGCTCAGGATGCTCTCCAGGGCCTATCAGTTGCGACTCAGCTGCGGCCTGGCAGCATCGGCCGATACCAATTGCTACCGCCTGGTGCACGGCGAAGGCGACGGGCTTCCCGGCCTCATCATCGACTACTACGACGGCGTTGCAGTGCTGCAGGCGCATTCCGTGGGCATGTTCCGGGCCAAAAACGCCATTGCGGATGCCCTCCGGGAACTGTACGGGGATGCGCTGAAAGCCGTTTACGACAAAAGCTCCGGCACCGCCCCCTTCAAGGCCGGCCTGGAATTGGTGGACGGTTACCTGTACAAACGGGCCGATTTCACTGCCGAGGAGCAGTCCGTGCTGGAAAACGGGCACCGCTTCCTGGTGAACTGGGGCGAAGGCCAGAAAACCGGCTTTTTCCTGGACCAGCGCGAAAACCGCTTCCGGGTGGGACAACTCTCCCGCGGGCGCAATGTCCTGAACCTTTTCTGTTACACCGGAGGCTTCTCCATCTATGCCCTGGCCGGAGGCGCCACGCACGTGGATTCCGTAGACAGTTCCCAACGGGCCATGGACATGGTAGACCGCAATGTGGCACTGAACGGCTTCCCGGCGGAGCAGCACACTTCTTACTGTGCCGATGCCATTGATTTTGTGAAGCAGGCTCCCGATGGCGCCTATGACCTCATTATTGTGGACCCTCCGGCCTTCGCCAAGCACCGCGGCGCCCTCAAGAACGCCCTGCGCGCTTACCAGCGCCTGAATGCCGCCGCCATTGCCAAGGTGGCTCCTGGCGGCTTTGTATTCACGTTCAGCTGCTCGCAGGTGGTGGATAAAGAGGCCTTTGCCCTGGCCGTGTTCTCTGCCGCCGCCCAAACCGGCCGCAGCGTACGCATCCTGGACCGCCTGAACCAGCCCGCCGACCATTCCGTAAACATTTTCCACCCCGAAGGCGAATACCTCAAGGGCCTGCTTCTCTACGTGGAGTAGCGCTCTTGCATAATTAGGTTTTTCTGCTTACTTTTGTGTTTGGACAACAAATTTGAACACTATATGAAAAAGTACATCCTCAGTGCAGTCCTTGCCGCAGCCGTTTCGGCAACCCTGACAGCCCAGCCCCGCGTGGCGGCTCCCGTGAATCCCTCGGATTATCAGTTTACCACGGTGAAGGAAAATCCCATCACGCCCGTGAAGAACCAGTACCGCAGCGGTACCTGCTGGTGCTTCAGCGCCCTGTCTTTCCTGGAGTCAGAGGCCATCAAGGCCAAAAATATCAAGGACACCACCCTGTATCCGGACTTCTCCGAGATGTTTGTGGTGCGCAAGGCCTACTATGACCGCGCCATCAAATATGTGCGCCTGAACGGCATGCTCAACTTTGCGGCCGGCTCCGACTTCGGCGATGTGCTGGAAGTGGCCAAAACTTACGGCCTCATGTATCAGGGAGACTATTCCGGCCTCCAGTACGGTTATGACCTCCCCGTCCAGGGAGAGCTGGATGCCGTCCTCAAGGGCTATGTGAGCGCCGTGGTGAAAAACCCCAACAAGAAACTCACTTCTGTCTGGCCCAAAGGCGTGGATGGCATCCTGGACGCCTACATGGGCGTTATTCCGGAAGAAAAGATTGTAAAGCCGGAATCGTTGGGCCTGAATATGGACGACTACATTGGCTTCACTTCCTATACCCACCATCCGTTCTACACCGCCTTCGCCATGGAGGTGGAAGACAACTGGCGCTGGACCCCTTCCTGGAACGTTCCGCTGGACGAATTCATGGCCATCATTGACAATGCCGTGGACAAGGGCTACACCGTAGCCTGGGGCGGCGACGTCTCAGAAGCCGGTTTCACCCGCAACGGCCTGGCCATCCTGGTGGACACCGAGAGCAAAGCCACCGCCGGCTCCGACCAGGAGCGCTGGGTAGGCAAGGCCGATGAAGCGCCCGCCGCCAAGCCCACTGCCAAGGAACTGGAAGTGACCCAGGAGAGCCGCCAGCTCATGTACGACGAGAAGACTTCCACCGACGACCATGGCATGCACCTCTACGGCATTGCCAAGGACCAGAACGGTGCCAAGTACTACCTCATCAAGAATTCCTGGGGCCTTTCCGGCGAATACAAAGGCATCTGGTACATGAGCGAGAATTTTGTCAAGGGCAAGACCTTGAACATTGTGGTGAACAAAAACGCCGTTCCCAAGGAAATCCTGAAGAAACTCGGCCTCAAATAAGATGCGCATCTTCACTGTCCCCAACCTGATCACGTCCATGAATCTGCTCTGTGGCATTCTGGGCGTGATTTGTGCCTTGAACGGGGCCCAGGACATGGCGCTGCTGCTGATGATCCTGGCAGCCGTGTTTGACTTTCTGGACGGCCTGGCCGCCCGGGTCCTCCACAGCGTAAGCCCCATCGGCAAGGAACTGGATTCCCTGTCAGACATGGTGAGCTTCGGCGTACTCCCCTCCCTGATGATGGTGGAGGCCATGTCCCAGGGGGAAGTTGGCAGCATAGTGGCTTATCTGCCCCTTTTCCTGGCCCTGATGAGCGCTTTCCGCCTGGCGAAATTCAATATCGACAAGCGTCAGACCACGGATTTCCTGGGACTTCCCACCCCTGCCGCCGCCCTTTTCACCGCCGCCCTGGTGAACTGCAACTGCAGCGTGCTCCATCATCTGGCGGCAACGGCCTGGTTCTACCCCGTGACAGCCCTCGTGCTGGGGCTCCTGCTGGTTAGCGAAATTCCCATGTTCAGCATGAAAGTAGCCAAGGGACATAAGTTACTGGATACCAAGCGGATAGTCTTCTTATCCCTGAGCGTGGCCGCCCTCGTTTACGCCCTGGCTTTCCGGCAGGACTGGGTACTGGCCCTGCTGCTTGTGTTCGGCATTTACATCCTTGAAAATCTGATCCTCGTTGGCATCCCCGCAAAAAAAGAAGCCCGCTAAAAGGCGCAAAAAGCCCAAGAAGAAAGTGCTGAGCCCCTGGTTGATACTGGGGGCTTTGCTGCTGATTCTTGCGCTGGCCATCGGCCTGCCCCACTGGCTGGAAAGCGGAAATCCCGTCACCGGGGCCGCCGTGCCGCAAGGATACCGGCATTTTGTGCTGGACCTGTCCCATCACAACCCCCGCGACATCCAGTGGGATTCCCTGAAAGTGGTGATTGACCATAGCGGCCACACCAGCAAAAACCTTCCGGGTGCCAAGGCCATCCTCCCCCTCCAGCACGTCATCCTCAAAGCCACCGAGGGGGAATCCATGAAAGATGCCCATTTCCTTCAGTGGTGGACCGATGCCGGCAAGGCCGGACTTTCCCGGGGCGCCTACCACTTTTTCAGAAGCTCCCGCAATGCCCAGCTGCAGGCCCAGAACTACATAGAAACGGTACAGCTTTCGCACAAAGACCTTCCCCCGGTGCTGGATGTGGAGACGGTGCACGAAGGCTGCACCCGGCAACAGCTGAACCGGCAGGTCCTCACCTGGCTACGCATGGTGGAGGAGCACTACGGGCGCACCCCCATCGTCTACACCTCCGACTCCTTTGCCAAAGACTGGCTGGATGGGGAAATCCGCGAGCACTATCCCCTCTGGATAGCCCGCTACAATACGGAAAAGCCCCAGACCCAGGGCTGGCGCTTTTGGCAGTTCACCGACCAGGCGGTGGTATACGGAGTCAAGGGAAAGGTGGACCTTTCAGTCTTCTAAGCCATCCCAAAGCCGCTCCAAATCCCGGCGGTCCTTCTTGGTGGGACGTCCTGCCCCCCGGTCCCGCGTAAGGAAAAAAGTTTCTACCGGCGCATGCAGTTTCTCCAGTTCCTCTTCCGGGGTCAGATTCAAGGCAAAATTCTCTACCAGCTTGGCCCCCACGCGGTTTTCAATGGGCTGAATCACCTTATATACATAATTCACAGCCCCCTTGCGCACATGAATCACGTCCCCTTCCTGAACGGTACGGGAGGGCTTGGCATTCCCTTCACCCACTTTCACTTTGCCGCCTTTGCAGGCTTCGGCAGCCTCTGTCCGGGTTTTGAAAACGCGGATGGCCCAGAGGTATTTGTCTATCCTCACTTCTGCCATCACAATTCCTCCACCGGGGCTGAAACCAGGTCTTCCGAAGGTCTCGGATCCATGCGCAGCTCAAGGAGCAGGGTATCCGGGGCGGTGGGAAGAAGGGTAAACTCACTCACTTCGGCGGGCACCAGGAGCACTTCGCCGGCTTTGAGGGCATAACTGGCCCCATCAGCCTGAAGCTGAAGGCCTCCCCGTTCGCAAACGTAGACAAAGAAGCTGTCTTCCGGCTCCCGACGGCTCTGAAGGGCCTGGGTAAGCGGCAGTTCATGGAAGGTAAACTGCTCCGTAACCAGGGAGGCGCCCACGGCGGTATCGGCCTTTTTCCAGGCGTTCAGATTCACAAGGTCAAAGGCTTCTTCCAGGTGGAGTTCCCGCTCCCGGGAGCCCCAGTCGTGCAGGCGGAACCAAAGCTCGGAAGCCTCGGCCATCTCCAGGAGCGTCACATCCTGGGCGGCATGCACCAGGCCCGGAGACACCAGGTAGCACTCTCCCGCCTTGGGTTTTACGCTGTGCAGCAGGCTTTCCACCGAACCGTCCTGGCAGGCGCGGTAAAACGCCTCGGCCGAAACGGGACGCTTGAAACCCAGGTACAGACGGGCCGAAGGACCGGCCGATTCTACGTACCAGATGGCCGTTTTTCCAAAGGAATCGTAGCGCTGCTCGGCGTTTTCATCGTCCGGATTCACGTGCAGCGAAGTGCGGCCGCGCACTTTCAGCCGCTTCACCATCACCGGGAACTGCGTTCCGTACCACTCAAAGGAGGTCTCGCCCACCACCCGTTCCAGATAGGTCTGCATGATGTCACTGAGGGTATTGCCTCCCAGCCAGCCTTCCCCGGCCATGGAATCCACAAAGCCCAAATCGGCCAAAAGATATTCTACGCTTCCCCAGGGCATTTCCGCCGCATCCGGCAGGAACTTCATCGGGGTGAGTTTCTTGTTATCCATATTAACGTCCACAAATGTTCTTGAAATCGCACCAGGCGCAGGTTTGGAGCTCCTCCGTGCGCTTGAAAGGAAGTGACAAATCCGTAATTTCCCCCAGGAGCGCTTTCAGGCGCTCTTTCACCAGCCTGTTAAACTCTTGACTCTCTGCCACTTCCGGGATATCGCCGGTATAGAGGCGGGCCGTACTGTAAATAGCATTCACCACCTCCTGCCCATATGCGGCGGCAAAATAATCATAAAGGAAAAGCTGCAGGGCAATCTTGGGGCGGTCCTTGTTCACCGGTCCGAAAAGCTTTTCCACCACGGCGGCCGCATTGCCGTCATGAATCTCCACCTCCGCATCTTCCACCTTGCCGGTCTTGTAGTCCACAATGCGCAACTGGCCGGGCCTGTAAGTATCCAGGCGGTCGATATAGCCCTTGAAATGGAAGCCTTCAAAGTCGGCCCGCTCTTTCTTTTCCAGGCCGATGATGCGGAACCCCTCCGAGCCTGCCGATGCCAAAAGGGCGGCGTCATGGGAGAGGGTACGCTGCACATAGTCCAGGATTACCTCCTCCAGCACCAGGTTGCGACCGCTCACCTCGATGCTGTGCATCTCGGAGAGCACCTCTTCCCGGATTATCTTTTTCAGGCGGGCCTTGTCTCCCTGCATGGCCGCTATATCGGCCCGGCTAACGAGGGTCTTGCCGCTGTAAAGCCGCTGCATGGTATGATGGAAAACATTGCCCAGCATGCCTGCATCCAGGGATTCCGCCACTTCGTCTTCTGTGGAGAGGCCTTCCACCACCTGGTAATAAAACTTCACCGGGCAGGCCAGATAGCTCTGCAAGGTGGAAGCCGACAGCTCGTGCTCCCGGATAAGGGCCACGTGCTGCGCCGTTTTGGGGATATCCTCCGCCACCTGCGTAGGCTGAATGGGTGCAGCCGCGGTAAAGCGCTTCAATTTCCAGTGGTAATGATACTCCAGCTGCTTGATATAGCGGCTTTCCTCCCCGTTTTTCAGGCCCTCAGTACGGCTGTCATACACCAGCCAGAGCTTCCGGGCGCGCTGAATCATGCGGTAAAAATAGTAGGCCCACACCGCATCCTGGAATTCATAGGTGGGCAGGCCGAAGCCTTTGCGCAGCTCCGGCGGAATGAAGGAGGCCTGGAAGCTCCTGCGGGGAAAACTGCCTTCGTTGGCACTCAGAATCACCAGATTCCTGAAATCCAGCGCACGGGTTTCCAGCGGCCCCATCACTTGCAACCCCTGCAAGGGTTCTCCCCGGAAGGGTACCGAAATCCCCTCCAGGATCCGCTCCAGAATCCGCAGGTGCGTGGCGGGCAGCACCTCCAGGTCTGTTTCCAGCAGGATGTTCAGCTGGGTATGGCAGCGCTTGGCAAAGTCCACCTCCAGCAGCATGTCACCCTTCCGGGTCAGTTTACGGCCCACAAAAGCCACCACCTCCAGAAGATAGGCTTCCAGCGCATGGTTTTGCCGGGCCGATGCCACCGACACTTCCGTCACCACCGGCCTGAAAAGAAGGTCCAGCAAGGGCCCGCCGGCAAGATCGGCCGCCGGTACGTAGTATTTGGCATCGGCCTTCACCCGGGCCACCTTTTCGGCTTCTTCCTCCGTGAGCAGCGCCCGGAAAAGGCCGGAAGAGAACACTTCCCTTACCTGCCGATGGTAGTAGTACCAGCCGTCGGGGCGCCGTCGCATGCGCAGTTGGAGCTGCCCCAAGGCGCTGACAAGGGTATAGACCGCACTCCCGCTCATGGGATAGCCCATGGTCACATTGACGGCGTCGTGCTCCGGAGGAAGGGAGTTAAGGAGCGGTCCCAAAAGGGTTTCGTCGGGAAGGACAAAGGCGGTTTCCACAGGGTCGCCGTCTGCCTGCTCCAAAATCCAGGGGGCCAGCTTGGCCTGCCCTACGGCGGAAGGCACACTCACTACAAACACCTCTGGCTGGCCGGAGGCCTCAATGGGAAAAGCCTGGGGGAACTCCTCCACATTGCGCTGCATAAAGAACGAAGCCTTGCCGGCGGGGTCTTTGATTTCCTCGCTCACATAGTCCCATACAAATTCGGCCACGCGGGCATCCCGCATGCGGCGCAGTAGCAGGCGCTCACATTCATTCAGGGCGTTCAGCCCCACAAAAACGTACTTTTCCCCTTCCAGAAGGTCGGTCACCGAGGCGGCCCCGGATTTCACCTTCTCGGCCAGGGCCCGGTAGACCATCCCTTCATAGGCCATGTTTTTGGCCCGGAGGCTGGCATTGAAGGCGGTATAGAGCGGGAAAAGGAGGTTCCAAATCTGAAGGAAATGGGACTTCACGGCATCGGTCCTGAGCCCGCCATTCTTGTCCCGGAAATGGGCCAGGAAATGCTCGATGGCCGCTTTCTGCCCTTCAGTGAGGTAGTCAAAACTGTCCTGGAGGGCACGGAAGTCCGAGACATTTTGGTAAAGGGACCTGGCATCGGCCAGGTACTTGTCCACATCATCAAAATCGGAGAGCATCACCTCTCCCCAGAAGATGAATTCATCCAGGGGTTCCGCCTTGGGGTTCAGCGCCTTGTACTGCTCATACAATTCCAGCAACAGGCGCAGCCGCTCACTCACTTCGCCCTGGTACAGATGGCAGAAGAAGTCGTTGATGGTATACATGGGCGGGGCCAGCATGGGCGCATTTCCCCTTACCCGTTCGCTCAGGTATTTCCGGAAAAACACCATAGAGCGCCGGTTGGGGAAGATAAAGCACGTATTCCCAAGGTCAGGGGTGGCATAATAGTGCGCCGCCACCTGTTTCAGAAAAGGCACCATGCCGCTCCGGTTTTCGGGCTAACGGATATCCAGGGCGTAAGGCAGACGGGCGTAGGCCGCGCCGGGTTGGCCGGGTTTCAAGGCCTCAACGGCCCCGGAAAGGGCGGCAAAGGGGGTATCGGCCAAAACATAGGGCTCTTCCATGTTCTGTCCCATGGAAGAGAGGAGCTGTTCAAAGATGGACAGCGGCTGGGGATAACCTACCACCTTGTACTGGTCGGAGGAATGGAAGTCGGCCAGGGCGGCGGCGTAGCGGATGGCATCCTCCAGGGTGCCAATCTCGTCCACCAGGCCGATGTTCAGGGCGTCTGCGCCGGCCCAGACACGTCCCTGGGCGATGGCGTCCACCTGCGCAGGCTCCATGCCGCGGCTGGAGGCCACCAGGTTCACGAACATCTCATAGATATCTTCCACCGAAGCCTGGAGATAGGCCAGTTCCTGGGCGTCGAAAGGACGCGTGAGGGCATACATGTCGCTGTGCTTGTTGGAGCCCACCGTCTCTACGCCCACGCCCAGTTTCTTGGTCACCTGGGAGAATTCCGGAATCATGGAAAATACGCCGATAGAGCCCGTAACGGTAGTGGCATCGGCATAGATTTTCTGGCAGCCGTTGGAAATCCAGTAACCGCCGGAAGCCGCATAATTGCCGTAGGAGGCCACCAGGGGCTTCACTTTCTGGAGTTCATCCAGGGCCGCGCGGATTTTGACGGAAGCGCTTACGCTGCCGCCGGGAGAGTTCACGCGAAGCACCACGGCTTTCACGGAAGCATCCTTGCGCAGGGCATCGATTTCACGGACAAAACGGTCTCCGGCCACGCCCTCGTAGCCTTTTCCATCCACAATGTCACCGTCGGCATAGAGCACCGCCACCTGGGTACCGCCAAGGGAGGGCACCACGCGGGCCGTCACATAGTCGGCAAAGGGCACCAGATGGAGTTTCTTCGCATCATCAATCTCGGCCAAGGTGGTCAGGCGGGCAAGGAGGGTCTCGTGGTCCAGCATCTCATCGGCCAGGCCGTAACGGAGGAAATCTTCGGGCAGGTTGAAAGCCAGGCCGTCCACCAGAAAGTTCAGGCGGTCTACGGGAAGGTCGCGGGCTTCGGCCATATAGCTGGCCATGGCATCCCAGGCGGTATTGACCAGCGTCTGATTCTGCTCACGGTTCTCGGCCGAGGCCGTTGAACGGATAAACATTTCGCCGGCACTCTTGTACTTTCCATGGCGGATCAGCTGCACATGCACGCCTACTTTGTCCAGCAGGTCTTTCAGGAAAATCATCTGGCTGGAAAGGCCGATGAGCTGAGGGCTGCCGCCATGCTGCGCGCCGATGAAGACTTTATCGGCCACCGAAGCCAGGTAATAGGAGCCGTTGCCGGGATTCTCCGTATAGGCCACCACGGCTTTCCCACTCTGGCGGAAGCCCTTGAGGGCCGTACGGAGCTCTTCCAGCTGCGCCATCCCGGCATTCAGGCCGTCGGGGCGGAGGAGGATGAATTTGATGGCAGGATCCGCTGCGGCGGCTTCAATGGCCTTTACGGCATCGTGCAGGCCCACCTGCGGCAGCACATTGAAGCGGGAGAAGCTGGTAAAACTCTGCGCGGAAGGGTCCTGGGTCTGCTCGGCCATCTGGAAGGTGGAAAGGTCCAGATCCAGTACGCTGTTTTTGGTGACGCGCACCGTAGTGTTACCGCCGGCCATGGCACTGCCAAAGGCCACCAGGATGAACAGGAAGGCAAGGAGTCTGAGCACAATGAAGGCGCAGATGACCGCCAGCATGGTTTTGACGAATTCTTTCATATAGCGTTGTTATTGTATTAATCCGCTTGCCTCATTCCAGGCAATATGGCTCTTGTAATAAGCGTCCAGCGTAGCATTGCCGGCCGACGGGAGATAGAGCGACAGGCCCGAATAGGTGTTGATGGGGATGGATAAAAAGCGTTCGGACGTATCTTTGTACAGGATGGCCTGGTCCAGGGCGGCCTGCAGTTCCTCCTGCTCGGAAGCGGTGATGCCGGCTTTTACCAGAATGTCCAGAAGGTCATACAGGACGGTGCAATTGGGGGTGGCCACAGGGCGGAAATAACGCTGGACGCTGTCCGGGTTCAGGGATACAAGCTGCGCATGATACTTCTGGAACAGCCGCTTGCAAACCGAGGCCAGGGCATCCATCTTCCGGGTGTCTACGACGGTAACCGTGGCATCGCCCTGGGGGCCGTACTGGTTAAAGTAATCTTTGCAAACGCCCACGGGGTCCGGCTCCTTGGCAAAAAGATGCGTAGTTAAGGTACTGTAGTCAAAGCCCTTGGCCAGGATTTCCGTGGGCGAGAAGCCCACAACATCGGCCTTGCCCCTGAGCTGCCAGGCCACCTCTACGCAGCCCATGAGACAGGCGTCTATGAGAAGGTAGTCCATCCTGAAGGGAAGGGCCGCGGCAAATTCGTCCAGGGCCAGTTCATAGCCGTCGTTGCCCTTCCGGTCCTGCCCCAGCGAGCGACGGGGGGACGTCCAGGCAAGGCCGCCGTCCGAGGCTTTGTAATTGGGCGGAAGCCAGCCCAGGGCGTGCGAGGAGAAAATCATGCCGTAGCCCTTGGCGGGAAAACGGTCCCGGACGTAGTTCATGGCATCGGCAAAAATTTCCGGCGAACAGATGGGATCCTCCCCTCCCCAGGTTTTCAGCGTGTCCCGCACCGGCGCACCGTCCGAGCCGGCATAAATGCGGAAAAGCACAGGGGCCGACGGCGAGGTATAGTTGCCGGAAGAGACGGGTTTACGGGCCAGCACCAGCAGCACGTCGGCCGAATAATAGTGCCCGACGGGGAGCTTACTGCCCAGGAGGGTTTCCAGATTCTGGTCCAGATAGCCGGAAAGGGAATTGTAACCGGCTGACACATAAATTAGTACACGCCTTGTTTCCGTAGAGGGCAAACGCCTTTCCATTTCGCGGACATCCTTTCCGTCGGAAGGCCGGAAAGGGGCAAAATTATCATCCTTGCTGCAGGCCCACACAAGGGGCAGCAGCAGGCAGAATATGTACAGAGCGCACTTACGCATAAATTCAGTTTTTACAAAATACAAAATTAACGATAATTTTTCATAAATTTGCAAGACGGGCTACAACCCCTTAAAAAGCAAAAATTATGAACCGTTTTCTGAAAATGATGACCCTCACCTCCACCGCAGCGCTGCTGGCGGGTTGCGCTTCTTCCTCCGAGGAAGCGAAGACTCCTGAATTCAAGTATACCATCGATGCCTTTGCCGACCTCAAAGTCATGCGCTACCAGATTCCCGGCTGGGAAAATCTGAGCCTGCAGCAGAAAGAATACGCCTACCATCTGGCCGAAGCCGCCAAGTTCGGGCGGGACATCCTCTGGGACCAGAACTGCAAGGATAACCTGAGGGTGCGCCATGCGGTGGAAGCCATTCTCCAGGCCGATGGCATTGATACGGAAAAAGCAGACTATCAGGATTTTCTGGTGTACGCGAAGCGTCTGTTTTTCTCCAACGGCATCCACCATCATTACGCCGAAGACAAGTTTTTCCCGGCCTGCTCCAAAGAGTATTTCGCGGGGCTCCTGGAGGCGGCCGGCGTGGAAGATGAAGGCCTGCTGGATGTTATCTACAATCCGGAAGTCTGGCCCCAGCGCCGCTCTACCCGAACGGACGGAGACCTGGTGGCCCAGTCGGCCGTGAACTTCTACGAGGGCGTCACCCGGGAAGAAGTGGAGAAATACTACGCCGGCCTTGTGGACCCCACTGATCCGGAACCCGTTTCCTGGGGACTGAACACCAAGGTGGTGAAAGGCAAGGACGGCAAAGTGCGCGAGCTGCCCTGGAAGATTGGCGGGCTGTATTCCCCCGCCCTGGAAAAGATTTGTGAGGAACTGGCAAAAGCCCGTGAAGTGGCCGAAAATGACATCCAGAAGCGTGCACTGGGCCTTCTCATCGACTATTACTCCACCGGAGACCTCAAAAAATGGGATGCGTTCAATATCGAATGGGTGAAAGACACCCTGGGGACGGTGGACTTCATCAACGGTTTCATCGAGGACTACAATGACCCGCTGGGCCGCAAGGCGTCCTGGGAGGGTTACGTGAATATCAAGGACTTTGAAGCCTCCAAGCGCACGGAAATCCTCAGCGCCAACGCACAGTGGTTCGAGGACAACTCCCCCGTAGACCCGCGCTTCAAGAAAACCACCGTGAAGGGCGTTTCGGCCAAGGTCATCAATGCCGTGTGCCTTGCCGGAGACAGCTATCCTTCCACGCCCATCGGCATCAATCTGCCCAACGCAGACTGGATCAGGAAGGAGCATGGCTCCAAGAGCGTAACCATTGCCAACATCACCCACACCTACGACTATGCCGCGCAGGAACTTCCCACCAGCACCCTGGCAGAGTTTGCCTACGACAAGAAAGAGATTGAGCTGGCCAAGAAATGGGGCACCCTGGCCGATGAAATCCATACCGACCTGCACGAGTGCCTGGGCCATGGTTCCGGCCAGCTGCTGCCGGGCGTGAGCAGCACCGCCATGGGCGAATATGCCTCGGCCCTGGAAGAGGCCCGTGCCGACCTCTTCGGCCTATATTACACGGCCGACCCCAAAATGGTGGAACTGGGCATTATGCCGGACCCGGAGGCCTACAAGGCCGAATATGCCAATTACATCCGCAACGGCCTCATGGTCCAGTTCACCCGCGTGGAACTGGGACGGCCCAACACCGAAGCCCACATGCAGAACCGCAAACTCATTGCCGAGTGGTGCTATCAGCAGGGTGCCAAGGACAAGGTGATTGTCAAGAAAGTGAAGGACGGAAAAACCTACTTTGTGGTGCGTGACTATGAGAAGCTGCGCGGCCTGTTTGCCCAGCTTCTGGCCGAAATCCAGCGCATCAAGAGCGAAGGCGACTATGAGGCCGGAAAAGCCCTCATTGAGACCTATGCCGTGCACATTGACCCTCAGCTGCACAAGGAAGTGAAGCAGCGCTACGAAGCCTTGAACCTGAAGCCTTACGGCGGTTTCATCAACCCGGAAATCCAGCCCGTGTACGCTGAAGACGGCACCACCGTCATTGACTACCAGGCCGTTTACACCGACGACTACCTGGGCCAGATGCTCCTCTACGGCAGCAAATACGCTACGCTTTGATTCAAGACTACCGGAATTATCTCCGCATAGAGCGAAGGATGTCACCCAATACGGTGGCATCCTATTGTCACGACGTGGAGGGTTTCCTTACTTGGTGCGACCTGGCCCCCGCCGCGGTGCGGTCGGCCGATATTGAAACCTATCTGGGCCAAGTGAGGGACCGGGGCCTGTCCAAGCGCAGCTCGGCCCGGCTTTTGAGCTCTCTCCGCAGTTATTTTGACTGGTGTGTGCAGGAGGGCGAGGTGAAGGACAATCCCTGCGACAAGGTGGACGCCCCCAAACTGGGGAAATACCTGCCGGCGGTGCTGAGCGTAGAGGAAGTCACGGCCATCCTGGAGTCGGTGGACCTGAAAAAACCCAACGGGAAACGGGACAGAGCCATTTTGGAAGTGCTCTATGGCTGCGGGCTGCGGGTAAGTGAAGCCGCAGGTCTGCTCATTTCACACATTCATTTTGCCGAAGGCTTTGTGGATGTGATAGGAAAGGGCAATAAGCAGCGGCTGGTCCCCCTGGGAGAGATGGCGGCCGATGCCATTCAGGCCTATCTGGAAGACCGCTTTCCGGCGGCCTCCCGCCAACACGAAGACCTTCTTTTCCTGAACCGCTTTGGAAAGCCGCTCAGCCGCATTGCCATTTTCAATCTGGTGAAAAACCAGGCGATGATTGCGGGCATCCGGAAAGAGATTTCGCCGCATACGTTCCGGCATTCTTTTGCCACACATCTCATAGAGAACGGGGCCGATTTGAGGATTGTGCAGGAAATGCTGGGGCATGAGAGCATCCTTACCACAGAAATTTACACCCACATAGACTCCAGTACCTGGCATCAGACAATTCTGGAACATCATCCCCGCCGGTAGCCCCAAGAGCGCAGTTGTCATCCTGAGCGAAGCGAAAGGATCTCATGCAAAAAACCGGTCCTTGGAACGAGCCTCGAAACCGGTTTCTTGACGTGTACTAAAACCTAAACCTATAATAAAGATGCAAGAAAAAAGAAAACGTTGCAGAAAAATTAAAAAATCTGCAACGTTTTGTGGGATTTTTGTGAAGTTCTTCCTTATTTGGCTTCTTCAACGGAAACTTTGCGGAATTCTTTCAGGTCCTTCATGAGGGCCAGGGCGGCCTTACGGGCGCGGGCACCGGCGGCCTTGTTTCCCTTAACTACCTGGGCTTCTGCGTTCTTGGCGAACTCTGCGAATTCGGCATTGATTTTTTCAACAAGCTCTTTCATAATGGTTTTGTTTTATTGATACGTTAATAATGTATTGCAAAACTTTTTCGAAAGGTAGACAAAAAATTCCAAAATCCAAAAAAATATTGCAGAAAAATTTAATTTTCAGGCGTTTCCGCCGGTTTTCGGGGTACTTTTTTGGTATTTAGCGTGTTCATGGCCCTGGCAATGCCGATGGTAGAGATATCCTTGATTCCCTGCACAATACGGGCAGCGAGTTCCGGCACTTGGTCTTTCTCTTCCTCAGAAAGGTCTCCCAGCACAAAATCTACCTGTCCGCCGCGGGAAAAGTCATTGCCGATTCCCACCCGGATGCGGGCGAACTGGTCGCTCTCCATTTTGGCGGTGATATCCTCCAGACCGTTGTGGCCGCCGGAACTGCCGCCGGGACGCAGGCGAAGCGTTCCGAATGGAAGGTTCAGGTCGTCGGAAATAACAATGAGATTCTCCAGGGGAAGATGCAGTTTCTGCATCCAGTAGCGCACAGCATTACCGCTGAGGTTCATATAGGTAGAGGGCTTCAGGAGCACGAACCACCGGCCCTTGAAGGAAACCTCGGCCACGTCACCGTAGCGGTCGGTCTTAAAAAGGACATTGGATGCCTGAGCCCAGGCATCCAATATCATAAAACCCATGTTGTGCCGGGTCCCGGCGTACTCTGCGCCTATGTTTCCCAGCCCTACAACAAGGTACTCCATACCGGAAAGAACTAGGCGTTCTTGGCAGCCTCGGCCGCAGCCTGCTGCATGGCACGGGTGGTCTTGACAGAGCAGATGATGGTGTTCTTGTCGGAGACAATCTGGAGACCCTCAAACTTGAGGTCGCCGGCTACCATGCGCTTGTCCAGCTCCAGGGGAGTTACATCGATGTCCAGCTGATCCGGGAGGTCCTTCATGAGGGCGCAGACCTTGAGGCTGCGGGCGCTCTGGGTGAACTTACCACCAGCCTGCACACCCTTAGGGTGACCGGTGATGTTAAGAGGAACGCTGATAACGATGGGCTTGGTCTCGTTCACGGCCAGGAAATCTACGTGGAGGCAGTTGTCCTCTACGGGATGCCACTGATACTCGTGGGCCACGGCGGTGTAAGTCTTGTCACCCAGCACCAGGTCTACGATGTAAGAAGCGGGGGTATGGGTAAGCCCCTTGAGCTCTTTCTCATTGACGGTGAAAAGGATGTTGTCAATTCCCTGGCCATAAAGATTGCAGGGAACCAGACCCTGGGCACGGAAGGCTTTGAGAACGGCCTTGTTGCCTTTCTGGCGGATTTCGCCTTTAAGCGTAAAATGCTTCATTGTTTTGTTTTGTTTAAAATGTGTTACTCAGTGCGTCTAATGCGCACCCCATTGCACCAAAAAACCTTTGCGGCTTTTTTGAAAAGCGCGCAAAGGTACAAAATAATATTCTCATTTCCAAACTATTCCTTCCACTCAAAAGAGTACAGCAGCGACTCCACCTGGCGAAGGTACTGGCGTTTGTCGTAGCGGGGGGCAAAGACAAAGGCTTCCAGGACAATGATATCCTTGCCGTCGGGGCTGTAGAAGGAATGGGAAACGAAGGGTCCGCCCATGAAATCGCCCTGGACCTCCCAGAAGCCGCGGGTTTCCACAAAGGCCCTTCCATGGTACTTGAGGGAGCGCACCGTGGGCTCCATGGCCGTGGAAGTGGTCATGAAGGAGCCGTCGAACATGCCGGGCACATTGGCCTTCATGACGGCATTGCGCTCTGAGATGATGTTTTCCACCGAGAAAACATCGCCCTGCTGGGGAACGGGATAGCGATAAATCATCACATACTGCTGGACGTACTGCTTCTCATCGGCAATCCAGACAAAGT
Source organism: Bacteroidales bacterium (assembly GCA_017934185.1). GTDB lineage: Bacteria > Bacteroidota > Bacteroidia > Bacteroidales > UBA932 > Cryptobacteroides. Next base: position 34,400 of record JAGBJY010000018.1, read on the forward strand.
CGTCGGTGAATTTTTTACAATGGTAGCCGGTGGGGAAATGCAGGATGCCGCCGGTGACCTTCTCTACAGGGGGCTGCAGAGCCCTTTCCTCATAGAGCTTGGCATTGGCAATAACGCGGTCCCGCTCACTCTGTTCAAAGAATTCGGCAATGACGGGGCCGGCTTCCTGGAAGAGGGAAAGGGCCTGGTCCTCATCGGCCGCATTGAGCTGGACCAGCGCCTGCGGACGGGCCCATACATTGTTCTTGTACACTACCCCGTTGCTTTGGTTCTGCGGATTGATATTCACCAGCAGCAGGTTGCGGTGCATTTTGAACATGTTGGTAAAGCTTCCGGCGGGCACGTTGGACACGGAGAAAAGCGGTTCTCGTTGTGCCAGATACGGGGTATCCCCCGCCAGGGTTTCCCGGATGGAAACGCCCAGGTTGCCTTCCCACTGCTCCCTTTCAATGACCACCAACACTTCCCCGGCCTTGCCGCTTACATTGGGCAGCAGGGTGCGCTTGTTGCCGTTCTTACAGCCGTTGAGCACAGTGGTAAAGAGCAGGAGAGATAGGAGTAACTTACTGTATTTCATACACTTAATGGATTAATCTTGCGATATCGTTGCCAAAGGCCAGAAACATCAGGAGCACCAGGAGGAACATCCCGATAACCTGCGCTACCGCCAGAAAGCGGTCCGAGGGCCGGCGGCCCGTAAAAATCTCGTACAGACAGAACACAATATGGCCACCGTCCAGGGCCGGTACCGGCAGCAGGTTCATCACCCCCAGCATAATGCTTAATAGCGCCAGGATATACAGGAACTGGTGCCAGTTCCAGGAAGAAGGGAACACCTGGCCGATGGCAACGAAACTGCCCACCGACTTGTAGGCCCCGGTGGAAGGCGTGGCCACCAGACGCAGGTCCTGCACATAGCCTTTCACCTGGCTCCAGGTCATGCGGCAGCCGGCCGGAATGGCCTGAAGCAGCGAGTACCGGCGATACTCCATGTCCGGGTTCTGGGTAAATACCCCCAGCATGCCGGCCGAATCTATCTGCACCGGAATCTGAAGGGTATCGGCTTCCCGGAGCACTTCCAGGGCAATTTGTTCTCCCCTGTGCCGGGCAAAAACCTCACGGGCATCCTGCAGATAAAGGGTGCGCTCCCCTGCCACGCCCACAATCCTGTCGCCGCGAACGAGCCCCGCTCCGGCATTGGGCGAAGTGGCCATCACGCTGTCTACCACAAAAGGAAGGGCCACATCCAGCATGCCGGGCGTATTGAGCACCCGGTTCATCAGGGACTGGTCAATGTAGATATCCAGGGTGTCGGTGCCGCGGAGGACGGTGGCTTTTTTCACCTGCCGTCGGGCCAGATCGGCCTGAAGATTCAGGAAATCGGTGGGGACGTAATCGTCGTATTTGAGGATGATATCGCCGGTGCGGAAGCCCATTTCGCGGCCCAGTTCATTCACGTACACCGGGCTGTTGTTAGGAAGGTACACCTCTCCCCAGATGGCCAGGATGGCAATAAAAAGGCCGATGGCAAGGAGGAAATTGTTCAGCACGCCGCCGCTCATGACCACGAGGCGCTGCCATGCCGGTTTGGTGCGGAACTCCCAGGGCTGGGGCGGCTGCCGGAGCGCCTCCGTATCCATGGACTCATCAATCATGCCGGCAATCTTGCAATAACCGCCCAGGGGCAGCCAGCCAATCCCGTACTCGGTCTCCCAGTTCCTGGCCGAGGGGACCAGTTTCCGGAACCACGCCATGCGGGTGGAGAAGAGCTTGACGCCGTTCACATCGAAGAAAAGAAAGAACTTTTCTACCCTGATTTTAAAGAGCTTAGCCCACAGGAAATGTCCCAGCTCATGGAAAAGGATGAGCACGGAAAGGGCCAGGATTACCTGCAGGATTTTTAGCAGGACACTCATAGGCTCTCAATCATTTGACTGGCCATCAGGTAGGCCGAGCGGTGGGTTTCAAAGATGTCGTCCAAGGTGGGATGCGCCAGATAAGGGGTACGGGCCATCACCTTGGCAATGACGTCCGGAATGTCGTAGAACCACACTCTGTCTTTCAGATAAGCGGCCACCATGGCCTCATTGGCGGCATTCATGGCGCAAGAGATGTTTCCGCCGCGCTCCAGGGCGTCGAAGGCCAGCTGAAGACAAGGGAATTTCTGCACATCCGGCTCAAAGAAGCTCAAATCTTTGAGGGAACCGAAATCCAGGCGTTTCCCCTCCAGGGACAAACGTTCAGGATAGGCCAGGGCCAGTTGGATGGGCACCCGCATATCCGGGCAGCCCAGCTGGGCCAGGATGGCGCCATCGGCAAATTCCACCATGGAATGAATCACCGATTCCGGATGCACCACCACATGGATGCGGGCAGCGGGCACATCGAAGAGCCATTTGGCTTCAATGACCTCGAAGCCCTTGTTCATCATGGTGGCGGAGTCGATGGTGATTTTGGCCCCCATGTCCCAATTGGGATGCTTCAGGGCCTGGGCCTTGGTGGCCTTGGCAATTTCTTCGCGGGGCCAGGTCCGGAACGGACCGCCGGAGGCAGTGAGGTGAATCTTTTCCACCGGATTGCCTCCAGCACCCTGCAGGCATTGGAAAATGGCCGAATGCTCAGAGTCCACGGGATAAATCCGGGCTCCGGAACGGGCGGCCTCCCCCATTACCAGGGCCCCGGCGGCCACCAGGGTTTCCTTGTTGGCCAGGGCCAGGGTCTTTCCGGCTTTGAGGGCAGAGAGCGTAGGTTTGAGCCCGCTGAAGCCCACCATGGCGGCCACTACGGTATCTACCTCGGGAGCCTGCACCAGTTCACAGGCGGCTTCGATGCCCAGATGCACCTGGAAAGAATCCGGAAGGGCCTCCCGCACCTCCCGGTATTTGTCCGGATTGCAGATAACCACGTGCGGAACCCGATATGCGAGGGCCTGCTGCACCAGCAGCGCAGCATTGCTGCCCGCCGATATCATGAAAACACGGAAGCGGTCCGGATGCTGCCGTACCACGTCCAGCGTCTGCGTTCCAATGGATCCGGTGGATCCCAATATAGCAATCTGTTTTGTCATTCTGAACCTAAAACTTGATATACAGCGACGGATTCACCGACTTTCCCTCATACCAAAGCTCAAAGTGCAAATGGTCTCCCTTGGTAAGGGAGGAGGAAGTGGCCAGCACCCCGACGGGGGCCCCGGATTTTACGCTGTCCCCGGTTTTTCGCAGCAGTTTCTCCAAATTCTGATATATGGAAAGCAGGTCACCGCTGTGCTGCAGCACCATAGTGTAGCCGCTTTCCTGGTCCCAGCCCGTGGAAACCACCGTACCGTCCAGCACAGACATCACCGGCGTGCCGGCAGGAGCCGATATGTCCATCCAGGGATGCAGGGCTTCGTCGTACCCGCGGGAGACCACCCCGCTCACGGGAGTGAAGAAGGAAAGAGCCTCGATGGGAAGGTTCCGCCGGGGGGTTGAGCCCACCTCAAACTGTTCCTCCGCCAGGACATCGGCCCTCAGGAGGGAATCCCGTACGGCAAGGAATGCGGCATCGGCCCTTTCACGGCTGGTGCGGCTGCCCAGGATGAGGCTGTCCATGCGGAGGGGCTCCTCCCCTGCCACCACACGCCTGAGGTTCTCCGTGTACAGTTCCCATTGGAGGATTCGGGTTTCCAGCGAGTCTATGCGGAGGGCGTTCTGCACGGCCTGCCGACGGGTTTTGGCATCCGGATAACCGGGAATGAAGGTACGGATGGGCGTAAAGGCAATCAGGCTGTAAATGCCCAGAACAACCACAACCGCCGCCGATACCGCCGCCACAATGAAGGCTGTTTTGGAGAAGCGCAGGCTCCACAGGCGCTCATGGGTTACGGCTTCCACCAGCGAAAGGCGGAAGATGCGGGGTTTTTTATCCTGTTTGTCCATAAATATTCGTATATTTGCAGACTGTATGGACAGAATCATCGGCATAGATTACGGACGCAAACGCACCGGTCTCGCAGCCAGCGACCCGCTGGGAATCTTTGCTTCCGCCCTTGACACAGTCGATTCTACAAAGTTAATAGATTATCTCAAAAATTACGCCGAAAAAGAGAGAATCGTTCATTTTGTAGTGGGCTATCCCGTGAATTTGAACGGGAAACCCGCCGAGGCCCAGGCCGATGTGGATGTTTTTCTGAAACAACTGAAAAAGGCATTCCCCGAAATCGGGATTACCCTGGAGGACGAACGTTTCACCTCTGTTCTTGCCCATCGCGCCATGATAGATGGAGGCATGAAAGCCAGCAGACGCCGGGACAAAATGGAAGTGGACCGTATCAGTGCGGCCATCATCCTCCAGAGTTACCTGGACCGCAACGCAAGAAATCATGATTAAACCCATCTACCTCTACGGCGCAGAAGTGTTGCGCAAAACGGCGGCCCCGGCCGACCTCACAGACAAAGAAGGCCTCGTCGCCCTGGTGCAGGACCTCAAAGATACCCTCAAAGTGGCCGATGGCTGCGGCCTGGCTGCACCTCAAATCGGCGTAAGCCTCAGGGTGGTCATTGTGGACGGAGACGTGGTGTCAGATGTTTACGATTACCTGAAGGGCTTCCGCCGCACCCTCATCAATCCCGAGATTCTGGCCGAGAGTGAAGAGAACGTCACCTACTCTGAGGGGTGCCTGAGCATTCCCGGCATCTACTGCGACATTGTCCGTCCCAAAAAGATGACCGTGCGCTACTACAACGAGGATTTACAGCAGGTCACCGAGGAATTTGACAACTTTGCCTGCCGCATGATCCAGCATGAACTCTCCCACCTGGACGGAGACCTGTTCACGGACCACGCCGCCCCCATCAGAAAAAAGATGCTCTCCAGCAAGCTGCAGAACATCTCCAGGGGAAAGGTCCATCCCCACTATAATTCAAAACTGCGTTAGCGCACCCGGAGGCGTTTTCCAACCCGGAGCACCGTTTTTTCGCTGATGCCGTTCAGTTGGCACAGGCGCCGCACGGTAGTGTGATACTTCTTGGCAATGCCGGAGAGCGTGTCGCCGCTGCGGATGGTATGGTAACGGATGGCTGCGGCTTCGGCGGCGGCGCGGGCAGCCGCTTCTTTCCTGGCGGCTTCCTCGGCGGCTATGCGGTCCTCTTCATCGGTGCGGAAAATCTCGTCCTCGTCATCCACATTCTGCACATAGCGCTGGTTGGGATTGAAGTACCAGCTGCGGATCTTCAGCAGCCGGTGCCGGAGGGCGCCTGTCTCAAAGTCAATGAGCCAGGTGGGATCGAAGGCCGCTCCCTTGTAGCGGGTTTCAAAATGCAGATGCGGGCCCGTGGAACGGCCGGTGGAACCGCCCAGGCCGATGATGTCGCCGGCGCTCACCCAGTCGCCGGACTGGACATTCCGCTTGGAAAGATGGCCATAGAAGGTCTCCAGTCCATTGGCATGACGGATAACCACCAGATTGCCATAGCCGCCCACATAGTCCGAGATGCGCACCTTGCCGTCAAAAGCAGCCGGCACCGGCGTTCCGGTGGGATAAGGCAGGTCCACCCCCTGGTGGCGCCGGCCATGGCGGTAGCCGAACTGGGAGCGCACATGGGTCTGGTTGGGGCAGACGTAGGAATCCAGGGTATCCACCACCCAAATGGAGAATTGTGCGGGAATGGGATCCGGAGTACTGCGGTAGGGATTCACCGCCCGGGTATCCCAGCACTCGGTGAAAACGCTGTCGGCCTGCACCTGTGACAGATCACGTACATACCGGTAGGTACCGTTGGTATACAAAACCACCTTCACGGCGGGATTGCCCGTGTCCAGAGTGTCGGCGTGCGGCGTGCTAAGATGCGTCACCGGCTTCACCTCTTCCCGGCCAAAGGCATGGCGCAGGGAATCGGCCTCCCTGGTTTCTTCCTGTGCGGAAAGCGGGAGGCCGATGCCGAGAGCCCAGATTAAAAACAATACTTTCTTCATCCTTTATCTAACGCCGCCGAACTGGCCCACAATAATCTTATCGGCCTCGGCGATCTTTTCTTTCAGCAGTTCCTGCGAAGTGGCCTCGCAAATGAAGCGGAGGTAAGGCTCCGTATTGGAAGGACGGATGTTGAACCACCACTGAGGGAATTCCAGGCGATAGCCGTCGAAGTCCATGACCTTGGTGGGCGTTTCCTTGGTTTCAAAGTAGGCCTTCACGGCATCCATGGCGCCCTTCTTGTCCTCTACCTTGTAATTGATTTCACCGGAATTCTCATAGCCGGTAAGGCGGTCGATTTCTTCGGAAAGCTTGATTCCCTGCTTCTTGAGGGCGCTTACGATGCGAAGCACGATGATACTGGAGAGCATGCCGCTGTCGCTGTAGAAGAAATCCTTGAAGTAATAGTGACCGGCGAGTTCCCCGCCCCAGAGACCGTCAATCTCGCGGAGCTTGGGAGCCGCAAAAGCGCGGCCTACGCGCCAGGTGTGGACATCGGCGTTGTAGTTTTTCACCAGATACTCGCCCACCGCCTTGGAGGAGCGGATTTCCTGCAGTACGCGGGGATTCTTCTCTCCGCGCTCGTCGCAGAAGTAGCGGGCCATCATGGCAATCACCAGGTCCGGGGCCACAAAACGGGCCTTGTCGTCCACGAACATCACGCGGTCTGCGTCGCCGTCGTAGATAACGCCCACATCGGCCTTCATTTCGGCCACAAGCTTCATGAGGGGCTCTACATTCTTCATCACCAGCGGGTTGGGCTCGTGATTGGGGAAGCTGCCGTCCATGGTGTCGAAGAGGAACTGGGCGTCTTCGCCCTTATAGATTTCCTTGGCAAAGAGGGTGGCCATGCCGTTGGAAAGGTCGAAGGCAATCTTGAGGTTGGAATAGTCGCCCTTGAACTTTTTCAGGAAGGCAATATAGTCCGGCTTGATGTCAATCTCCTTCACGCTGCCCTTCTTGGCGGCGGGGGGCGTGGGACGGCCTTCGTCAATCCACTGCTTGATTTGGCCAAGCCCGGTGTCCAGGCCCACGGGAAGGGCGTTTTCGCGGCTCACCTTCATGCCGTTGTACTCACGCGGGTTGTGGCTGGCCGTAATCTGGACAGAAGCCTTGTAGCCGTAATTGGCCGTACCGAAGTACACCAGCGGCGTGGAGCTGTAGCCGATATCGTCCACATCGGCACCCGCATCGGTGATGCCCTTAATGAGGGCGTCGTGGATTTCCTGTCCGGAAAGGCGGCAGTCGCGGCCCACCAGCACTTTATCGGTCTTTAACAGTTCCGGAATGAAATATCCCACTTTATAAGCGTCCTCCAGGTTCCAGTCTTTTCCCCAGATTCCGCGGATATCATAAGCATGAAATGCACCCATATTGGTTTTGTTTAAAATGTTAATTTACAAATATAGGAAAAAGGCCGATAAAATGCAAAAGGTCAGACTTTAACGGTCCGACCTTTTGCAGCGCTCCTAGAAATTGAACTTGGTCATACAGATGAAGCGGTGGTTCAGAATCCACTCCGGAGTGCCGGTGTACATGCCACGGGCGTTACGCTCCCCACGGCCGAACTCGGCGGCGGTGAGGTTGTACTCCAGTGAAACGGTGAACTTTCCGAGGTTCCAGGCCACGGTGGGCGTAGCACGGAAGGCCTGCTGGATTCTGGTGTCGGCGGCGGAGTTCATCCAGAGCTGGTTGTCCGTGAGGTCCTTGGTGGTACCCAGCTGCTTCATGTAACCGAGCATCCCCATCACCTGGAACTTCTTGCCGTAGGAGAAGCTCACAAAGGAAGCCCAATCCTGCATGGGAGTGTATTCAATGGTACCGTCATTGTTAAACGAGGCCACGCCGTAACCGGAGAGGAGGTTCAGGTGCTCCCCTGCCTGGGCCAGGATGCTCTTGGCACGCAGCTGGAACTTTCCGCTGGTGAACTGCAGGAAAACAAACGGCGAAACCGTGGACAGGAAACTGTTAACCTGAATGGTGGGAGCGTCGGCGCCCTGCACACGCCAGTCTGCAATGGTGCGATAGGGACGCATATTCACCATATCCACACCCAGGCGGGCCAGGAAGTTCTTGTTCTGATAGCTGGCGCCCAGATAGAACTCCGGCAGGCCATACTTGTAGTAATCCTTGCTCTTTCCGGCAGGACCGGTGGGCAGATAATGGTTCAGATACAGCAGGCTGGCAGTAAGGCTGAAGCCGCCACCCAGGGCGAAATCGGCCGTAAACTGGGGACTGCGGTTGAAGGGATTGAAAGGCGCACCGGTTTCCAGGTTGTTCATGTGCGGCATGTCGGCTGCCATGGGATGCCAGGCCTGGCCGATGGTGAGGCTCACCGGACTCTCATCAAAAGTAAGCTTCATGAAAGCCTGGCGCAGGCGAAGGATGGGAACAGAACCGTTGAGGGCGTAAAAATCGGCCTCAACTTTACCGGAAACGCCCATTCTACCCCACTCATAGCCGGAAACATCCAGGCCCAGGCGGGTGGTGAGGGAGACAAAGCGCCAGTTAAAACCGGCATTCTGGTCAAAGCCGTCCACCACGGAAACATCCTTGGGCATGTAGAAGTACAAGTCTTCGGTGCCGGCGCTGACGGCGCGGCTGTCAGCCACCATATAGTTACGGATAAAGCCGTACAGTTTGAAATGCGAGGGTTTCTCTTCCTGCGCAAAAGCGGCGCTGCCGGTAAGCAGCGCTGCCAATATAATTAGAACTACTTTTTTCATACTATGCAAACGGGAACAGTTTGGTGAGCCAGAAATATCCCAGTGCAAAGCCGATGGCACCAATGATGAGGCCCACCTTGGTCATGTCCTTGGTCTCCACCATACCAGTAGCGGATGCAATGGCATTCGGAGGTGTGGAAATGGGGAAGAGCATGGCGATGGAGGCGCACACGGCGATGAAGATAATCATGGCGGAAGTGCCACCCAAGGCCAGGAATTCGGCATTGTTGGCAGCTGCGGGGTCTGCCATACCGTTGGCAACCACGATGAGGATAGGGATAAGGAGGGCAGCCGTGGCGGAGTTGGAGATGAAGTTACTCAGGAGGTAGCAAACCAGACCCGCAATCATCAGCACCAGCACCACGCTCATGCTGCCGAACGGAATGGCCTGGATGAGCACCTTGGCAAGACCGGTGTCCTGCAGGCAATAACCCAGGCAGAAACCACCGGCTACCAGCCACAGCACGTTCCAGTTGATTTCCTTGATTTCTTCCTTGCCGAACAGACCGGTTGCGGTGAACACACCCAGCGGAATGAGGGCTACGATGTTGGAGTTGATATGGGTAAGCTGCTCGGTTGCCCACAGCAGGATAGTGCCCACGAAGGTAATCCACACCACATACAGCTTCCAGTCTTTCTTCTGCTTGCTCTCGGGGATTTCCAGGACCAGTTTCTTGGTCTTGAACGGGAACATGATGCGCAGGAGGATCCAGGCAATGAGAATCATGATGAGCACATAGGGGATCATGTGTACGCACCATTCGCCAAAGCTCACATCAATCCCGGCCTGCTCCAGGGCGCCCTTGGCCGTAGCATTGGGCGGCGTGCCGATGGGCGTGCCGATACCACCGAGGTTGGCGGCCACAGGGATGGAGAGGGCGAGGCCAATCTTGCCCTTGTCATCGGCCGGAAGCTTGGAAAGCACCGGGGTGAGGAGGGCCAGCATCATGGCGGCAGTGGCGGTGTTACTCATGAACATGGAGAAGATGGAAATCATGAGGAGGAAGCCCAGCAGCACAATTTCCGGCTTGGTGCCGAAGAGTTTCAGCAGGGCCCGGGCCAGGGTGACGTCCAGGCCGTATTTCTCGGCCATAATGGCCAGCACGAAGCCGCCCAGGAAGAGCATCACCACAGGGTCGGCCATACTGGACATGATGCGGGCATAAGGCACCAGCGTACCATACTGAGGGTCACAGAAAAGGCCGATACCCTTGTTGGACACCGTCAGGAGGGCAATCACAATCACCAGCAGGGAGGTACTCCAGTTGGGGATAATCTCGAAAATCCACATCAGGGCGGCAAACACGAAGAGCGCGATAACACGCTGCTGGACAACGGTCAGTGCCTCAATGCCGTAGAACGACACGGGCACAGCCCAAAGGAAGACGGTGATGGCGAGCACAAGCGGCAGGAACACCCAATACTTAAGGTTGAATTTCTTAGCCATTATCTTTGTTTTTTATCTTTCGTAGGTAAAGCGGATGTCCACGGGGATTTTCTCCAGTTCCAGTTCCACCATATCGGCCTGGATAGAGGGGCTGACCACCGCATATTTTTCAATGAAGGAGCGGGCAGCATCCCGGTCGCCGGTGGCCTGGATTTCCAGGATACGGCCTCCCAGCAGCGTCAGGGCCATATACGTACGGTCATAGTCGATGCCGTATTTGCCGGAAGCCTTACGGGTGATGGCTCCCTGTTCCATGAGGTAATTGTAGATGGCCACATTGGCACGGCCGGTGGCGTCGCCCACACCAAAACGGCAGGAGCGGAGCACATTGACCACAAAGGTAGCCAGCACATCCTTCTTCATGATGAGGGCGTCTACGCGATTGGCCTCCACTTCCTGAGCGCAAAGATAGGCACCCAGCACGTTGGACTTGGCCTTTTCAAGGGTGAGGGCCTCGTTGCCCAGGGCATCGGCCACAGTTCCCTTGCCGTTCACGGTTTCCTTTACGCCCAGGCCTTTGGCAATCTCGCGGAACACAATGTTCCAGTAGAAAGCATTGGCATCCAGGTGCGCCTGGTCTTCACCTTCAAAGAGCACCATGCCGGCCGGGAAAACGGTGCGGTTGAATTTCTCGCGGATAATATTGTCAAAGAGGATGGTACGGGTGCCCATCTCTTCCTGTACTTTCTCGTCGTAGGGAAAGTTGATGGCAATCACCTTATAACCGGCATTGGTATAACCGCCGTAGTAAATGACATTGCAGGAGAAGATGTTGGACTCCACACCGGGTACAAAGCTGTGGTACAGGCCGTCTCCGGGCAGGGCCGCCTGATACTCCGGCAGCCGTTTGCAAATGGAGGAGAGCTGCTCAGTACGGGCCAGGTTCTTCAGGAGCACATAGGCGCCATAAGAAGCCTTCCTGCCGTAAAGGTCGTCGTCAATGGCCTCATTCGGGCCGATGACGAGGTCCATCTTGCTGTCGGTCATTTCGAGCCAGGCCTTGTCACTCTCATAGTAGTTGTCCGTAAGGATGCCTTCGGCTTTCTTGAGAAGGTATTCCCGGACGCTGGACTTGATGGTGATATCGGCAGCCGCCCTCAACAGGTCGGCGATTTTTTGCACATGGGCCGCGTAGGCGTCGTGGTACCAGACCACCTCCAGTTTGCCATCCTTTCCGCGCTGGATGAGCGTGTAGGGGCTGTTTTTGGCGGGGTCGGCCAGGGCCTGGAACTCCTCATCCGTCATGTCTTCCGGATAGAAACGGGCGCCGGTGGGCTTTGCACCGTAGCCATCGATGAAAGGCTGGCCGTCAATGCGGTCCCAGGGGCCATAGTTGATGGCGGCATACTCTTTCTCGGCGGGGTCGGCCAGGGCACTGAAGAAAGCCTTGGGGCCGAAGTTCTGCTCCCAGTAAATGGCATCGGCCTCATCGGCAGCAAAACGGTAAAGATTCAGAACCTCCTTTCCGTTGTCGGTGATTCCCGAAAGGTCCGGAGCGGGAATGGTCACCAGCGCATAGTTTTCCAGCAGTCTTTCGGCCTTGGAACGCTGCTTTTCGCAGGAAACCAGCACCAAAAGAGCGGCGCACAGCGCAATTACGAATTTCTTCATTACGGTTGTAATAATAGGTTTAGCCCACAAAGATACAAAAAAACCCGATGCGAATGGCATCGGGACCATTATTTCAGTGAGAATTAGATAATTCCCTGCTCCAGCATGGCGGTAGCCACCTTCATGAAGCCGGCGATGTTGGCGCCCTTCACATAGTCCACGCTGCCGTCGGGCTGGGTGCCGTACTTGACGCACTGCTCGTGGATAGACTTCATGATGAAATGAAGCTTGTCGTCCACCTCCTGGGCATCCCAGGAAATGTGCTCTGCGTTCTGGGTCATTTCCAGGCCGCTGGTGGCCACGCCACCGGCGTTCACGGCCTTGCCGGGAGCGAAGAGGATGCCGCTCTGCTGGAAGAAGTGGATGGCGCCGGGCTGGCAGCCCATGTTGGAAACCTCGCAGCAGCACCAGCAGCCACCTGCCTTGAGCTCCTTGGCATCTTCCTCGGACAGTTCGTTCTGGAAGGCGCAAGGAAGGGCAATGTCTACGGGAACGCTCCAACTCTTCTTTCCGGCAGTAAACTTGGCCTGGCCGGGGAATTTGTCGGCCATATCCTGCACCTTGTTGCGGTTGGAAGCGCGCATCACCAGCATGTAGTCAATCATTTCGGGGGTAATGCCGTCCGGGATCTCACACACGCCGTCCGGGCCGCTGATGGCCACTACCTTGGCGCCCAGCTCGCGGGCCTTGGTGGCAGCGCCCCAAGCCACATTGCCGAAGCCGCTGAGGGCCACTTTCTTGCCCACAATGCTCTTGCCGGCCTTCTCCAGAAGGTGCTGGGTGAAGTACAGGGCGCCAAAACCGGTAGCTTCCGGACGAAGGATGCTGCCGCCCCAGGTGCCGCCCTTTCCGGTCAGGACACCGGTGTTGTACTGGCGGGCCAGCTTCTTGTACATGCCATAGAGGAAGCCAATCTCGCGGCCGCCCACACCTACGTCACCGGCAGGAATATCCTGGTCGGGGCCGATGCAGTTCCACAGCTCCAGCATGAAAGCCTGGCAGAAACGCATGATTTCGTCGTTGGACTTGCCCACGGGGTCAAAGTCACTGCCGCCCTTGGCACCGCCCATCGGCAGGGTGGTAAGGGCATTCTTGAAGGTTTGCTCGAAGCCCAGGAACTTGAGCATGGAAGGCGTTACGGCCTTGTGGAAACGGAGACCTCCCTTATAAGGGCCGATGGCACTGTTGAACTGGATACGGTAACCGGTGTTGGTCTGGACCTCACCCTTGTCGTCAATCCAGGTTACGCGGAAAGTGAAGATGCGGTCCGGCTCTACCAGACGCTCCACAATCTTGGCTTTCTCAAACTCCGGGTGCTGGTTGTAAACCTCTTCGATGGATTCCAGAACTTCCTGCACGGCCTGCAAATACTCTTTCTCAAGCGGGTACTTGGCCTGAAGGCGTGCCATGATGTCAGCTGTTTTCATTACAGAAACAATTGTTTAGTGTTTATGGTTATAAATAAAAAGGAATTCGCTTTAATTCCGTTACAAATGTAAAGAAATAAAAGCGAATTCCCAATTATAATTCACAAAAAATACTAAGCGGTAAAAGTGGTGGCACTCAAATCCCTCCTTTACCAGTGCGGGGCGCGCGCTGGCGTTGTGGAGCGGCTGGGAAAAAGTTAAGGGCGACTCAAAAGTGAGTTGCTCTCTTTTTCTTATTAAGGCCGATAGGTGTGCTTAATGTCCCAGAAAGTGGGACATTAGTTGCATTTAATGCAGATTTTGCTTCTGATGTCCCTGTTTTGGGGACATCAGAAGCATTA
>JAGBJY010000019.1 GCA_017934185.1 Bacteroidales bacterium
AACTTCTTCCAGCGTCAATACTTTTTTGAAAGACTGCTGCAGGGCCGATGTTACACCAGGAATATTTGTTTTTGGGACAAGGAGCAAAAGAGTACATCCATTTTCTTTTAAACAGAAATCCATCCCCTCAAAATGCTCTGTCAGGAATTGATTAACCTCCTGCATCCACGGTGAGATTATCACCTCATACCTGGGTTTGGGTACCGTTGTATACAACCCCTTCCCGATTGAACTGATTTCACCACTCTGCTCCAATGAGCGAATTTTGGCATACACGGATGTCATTGGAACGCCCGGCATAGCAGACACGAAATCTGCCACAGCCAGTTCCCGCTTACTTTCCAGCAGCGTTTGGACACCATTCATCTGTTCTTTGTACTTCATAGCACAAAGATATTTATAAATCGGCAATAATCAAAATAATTTGCCGAAATATAAAATAGTATTAGCGCATATCCCGGACCAGGTCCACTGGGGCGGCTGATTACCTAAAAACGCCCCATTTACGGTTACAGGCTGCCCAAAAGGCCGCTCATTACCTAAAAACGGCCATTCCCCGGCTACCAGCTGCCCTTAAATAGTTTGTTTTATTTGAAATAGCTTACTTTAACATCGAAGAAGATGTTCTCCTTGTCACGACGGGAGAAGGTGAAGGAGCCCTGCTCGCGGCCGGTGAGGATATCAATCAGATAATATGTCTTTCCTTTGCGGGCCCAATAGAGCGGGTCCGGGGGCCAGCCATAAAACTTGGCGGCCTTCAGCTCATCATAACGTTTGGCAGTGAGAAGGTTACAGTATTCGTCCATGATGGTGAAGCCTTCGCCAGGGATGCGCACGATGAGCCGATGTTCGTCCGGTCCCTCACCCATTTCAATCTGGGCGTAGTCCAGTTTGGTGTCCGTAGCCCTTTTGCCGCTGGGAAGGAACAGCACCACATCAAACTTCCCGTCAGAGGCCGTGCCGGAAACCTGTTTGTAGCCGATGATAAAGCGAAGATAATCTCCCGTATTGGAATTCCAACTGGAGCCAAAGTTCTGATACTCAAACGGAATAATCATCTGTCCCTTGGCATTCATGACGCCCCAGGCATTGGCATAAGGCGTAACGCCGTCAAACGCCTCGGCCTCTGTGAATGGCTTTTCCCGCACACTCACAAGGCGGTTCCGGTACTCAAGCTCGGCCCCGACGAACATGCGCCCGCCAACGGCATGGCGGCAGATGGCCTTGCGAAGGCCTTCCGGGGTCATATTCTTACCCTGTTCTATCTTCTGGCGAAACTCATCATCGGCCAGAGGGATCCAATCCGGATTCTCCTTTGCCGTCTGATATAGCAGGTAGGTGTCTATACGGTCCTTAAGGCTCAGCCACTCCTCACTGTAATAATAATTCTCCGTGAAAACAGCTTTACACGGCGGGTTCCAAGCGTCCTTGGGGAACAGGTCCCGGGCATCGTAAATAACCAACGTCTGGGCCTGCGCTGAAAGAATGCCGCATAACGCAATAACGGTCAACAAAAAGTAACGGAGCTTCATTGCACAATTTTTTTATAGTGTTTGAGAGCCAGGGAGGCGTAGCAGTAACGACGGGTATGCTTAGTGGGAATCAGGGCGTAGTGGAAGTGCTTTTCGGAGGCGTGCTCCTCCAGGGCCGACAGGTCCCCGTAACCGGGGGCGGCCCATACCACCCCGCGGTTGTAGGCGGTGGCGGCCATGCGCACCTGATCATAAACCGGCAGCGTTTCCAGGCCGTCCTGCGTGTGTTCTCCCTTCTTGTTCTCAGAGCCGTAGGAAGAGTAAAGCAGTCTTAAAAACACACCCACATAAATCACCTGCCACTCCTCCTTCTGCAGCCGGGAGATGCGGATGCGGCGGGCCGTAACTGTATCGTCGGTGTCGAACCACAGGTCATACTTCCGGGCCAGGCCGCTGCGCATCCAGGCTTTTTCCATAGCCTCCACAAAGGACGGCTTCATCTGAAATATGCCGATGGAGAAGTCCGGCCCGCCGCCGGTGGTGATGTAGGTGCCGTAATTGGCTGTCGTTTCCATCAGATCCTGAAGGCGGGAATAACGCTCCATCTCCGGCCAGACCACAGCTTCGGCTATCTGGGGATCCACGTCGAAGGAACGCCAGACATCATACCAGGCAGCGCCCCCGGAAGAGGGCGCTGTCAGTATAGTCCAAGCCAGTATTAGAACTTGTAGGTGCAAAGAATCAGTTGGTATTTACCGTCCTCGGTTGTGGCGGCATTGAGCCACTGTATTTTGTCCGGATAGGCCTTCCAGGCGTGCGGCTGGAAGATTTCATCACCTTCCGGCAGGGCGATGTAACCGCCTTCGCCGTTGAAGGTCACGGTACGCTGGCCGTCCCGGGAAGTCCAGGTGCCACCGGTAGCGGCAGCGCCTTTCTTCATCTCGCTCAGTTCCTTGATGCGCTTGTCGGACAGCAGGATCCAGGAACCGCCGCTGAACTGATAGACTTCTCCGGCATCGTTGGAAGCAAAGATGTACTTGCCGGCGGCAATATCGTCAAAGTGGGAAGCGCCGAACACGGAAAACTCCGGGAACCACGCATGACCGCCGCCACCCGGCACCTTAGACAGGGACAGCTCCCGAACTACTTCCTCCGCATACATGGGGGGATAGTCCGACGGGAACTCGCTGTA
>JAGBJY010000020.1 GCA_017934185.1 Bacteroidales bacterium
GTGAGGTTAGTTGAATATTGACTCATAACTTAAATGATTGACTACCATAAAGTTACGAAAAATATTTCAATTAACCTACTGATTTTCAATAAATTACGCCATTCTATAGCATTATTTTTTACTCAATTCAAAACAGCTTCTAAAATCTCATGGAAAATAATCTTAAAGTAAACTGTTACAATGCGATAATGCAAATAATACAAATTGGTGCGCATGTCTTTCACCAGGATCTTTCAGTGGATTCTATCCGTTTTGTCAAGTGTTACGAAATAGTAGCATCACAGATGTTAAAACAATTCGATTCTTATCAGGAATATACACAGTTTAAGAAAAATGATACGCTCTCTTTTGATGAGATGGTCCAAGAAATACAATCACTGATTAATAATAATTACCGTGTCAGTTGGATTGACTTTACATTATATTATGTCACAATCGATACTGTGTATACTCTTCTTCATGTCATTACTGATGACTGCGCTGTTGAACCTCAATATCACGTAGGTATTATCAGAACCCTGAGTGACGATTCAAATATTAATGCTTATGTTGATAATATGGAAATGCGCCTAATGAATAAAAGAAAAGATTAGCTTCATACCAATCGTATCTTTCGTATATCCACATGGTCAGGTCTGTGTTAGATTCGCAACAAAGGTAGCATTTGCGAATAAGAATCATAATTAATTCGCACCTTTTGCGAATTATAATTCTCGTCGGTTTTCTGCGTGCGCATGTCATGCCCGGTACGGCTCTGTCATGCCCGGCCCCGACCGGGCATCTTGCCACCTGTCATTCTGAGCGCAGGAAGAATCTCCAGGCAGCACATCCCTTCGGCCAGTCGTCGGCAAGGGTGCGGCACCGGTCGCGTTACGCCCCACGCGCATCCGAAAACTTTTTTCCGTCCGCTCCACGGCGCCTGCGCACACTTCTGTAGCCCCACCAGAGCCTCTGCGCCCATCAAAAGCAGATAATCCTGGGATTTCTGCTTAAGATGGTCCTTTGGGCCCAACAAAAGCGGGGATACGCCCGATATCTGCTTAAGGCAGGCCTACTGCTGGGGACTGCGGGCAGCCTGTTATGCGTTTTCAGCCAGAATTGTCAATAGGATTGTTCTCCTGGGCAATCTTGTTGACGTTTAGGGCCTAGAATGACAATGACGCTGCCCCTGCTTCCGTGTCAGTGTGCACGAAGGTCCAAACGCTGGACCCTCATGCACGCTTTTGTCGTTGTCCCCCGTCATTCTGAGCGCCGTCCCCTGTCATTCTGAGCGCAGCGAAGAATCTGCGGGCAGCACCATCCCTAATAGTGGTGATTTCGAATTCTATTGAAAATCACTATCTTTGCAGGGATGAAACGGATGCTTGTAGTATATGTGCTGCTACTGCAGATGCTGTGGCAGGCTGCGGCGGCGCCGACGGTGCGGCTGGGGGGACGGGTGCGGGATGCCCGGACCAAGGAGCCGGTGGCCGGGGCGCTGGTGCGGCTGGACAAGGACTACCTTTGGGCTGTGACCGACGACGAGGGGCGCTTCCTGATGAAGGATGTCCAGCAGGGGCACTACACCCTGGAAGTGAGCCTGCTGGGGTATCAGAGCCGGGTGCAGCCCATCCGGCTGGACAGGGACCTTACGCAGCTGGAGTTGCTGCTGGAGGAGGAAAGCCTGGCCCTGCGTGAGGTGGTAGTGACGGCCGAAACTTCCAAAGAAAACCTCAATACCACCCAAAGCATTGGCCGGAGGGCCCTGGACCATTTGCAGATGAGTAGCATGGGCGGCATATCGGCCCTGCTGCCGGGCGGCAAAACCCTGAACCCGGACCTTACCACGGACAGCGCCCTGTCGCTGCGCTCCGGCGGACTGGATGCCGGCAATGCGGCGTTTGGTACGGCCGTGGAAATCAACGGCGTGCGTATGGGCGACAACGCTTCCTTCGGCGGCCTTAGCGGCATCGGCACCCGCAGCCTCTCGGTAGACAATATTGAATCCGTGGAGGTGATTACCGGCGTGCCGTCGGCCGAATACGGGGACCTGGGCTCCGGCATTGTGAAGGTGAACACCAAAAAGGGCCGCACACCACTGAGCATTGTGCTTTCGGTGAATCCCCGCACGTACGAAACCTCCGTCTCCAAGGGCTTTGAAGTGGGCCGGGGCGTGCTGAACCTGGGGGCCGAATGGGCCCGTGCCACCAGCAAACTCACCTCGCCCTACACTTCCTACACCCGCCGCGGCTTCACCATAGATTATACGCACACCTTCAACAAAGTGCTTCGCCTGGAGGCCGGTATGAACGGCAACATCGGCGGCATGAACTCCAGCTCGGATCCCGACGCCTTCTCCAATGAATACACCCAGGCGCGGGACAACCTCTTTACCCCGCATTTCAAGCTCACCTGGCTGGCCAACAAGTCCTGGGTCACCAACCTTTCCCTGGAAGGCTCCCTCTATTACCACGACCAGCGCTCCCACTTCCACGGCTACAACACCTTCGGATCCGTACAGCCTTCGGTGCACGCAGAGACGGAAGGTTACTACCTGGCCGATGCCCTTCCGCTCACCTTCTACTCCGACCAAATCAACGACTCCCGCGAGCTGGACTATTCTCTCCAGGCCAAATACCACTGGCTGCAGCACTGGGGCGGCGTGAAGAACCTCCTCAAGGCCGGCCTCCAGTACAAGGCCGATGGCAATATCGGCCTGGGAGAGTGGTACGAGGACCCTGCGCTGGCCCCCACCGGCTACCGTCCCCGTCCCTACACGGCCTATCCGTACATGCACACGCTGGCGGGCTATGTGGAGAACAACGCCACCCTTCCCATCGGCCGGACAAGCCTTCAGCTGATGGCCGGGCTGCGTCTGGAACAGACTTTCGTGCCAGGGGCCAGCTATGAGAACCTGCGCATCCTGTCTCCGCGCCTGAATGCCAAATGGCAGCTGAGCAAGGCCGTTTCCGTGCGCGGCGGCTGGGGCATTACCGGAAAACTTCCGTCCTTCTACATCCTTTATCCCCGGCAGGAATACCGCGACATCCAGAGCTTTGGCTTTACGCACGGAAGTTCCACCTCTTATATTTATTACACCCAGCCTTACAGCATGGTGTACAACCCGGCGCTGCGCTGGCAGAAGAACCACAACTCGGAGCTGGGCGTGGATGTGAGCTACCGGGGCTTCAAATTCTCCCTGGTGGGCTTTTACAACCTCACCAAAGACCCTTATCAGCTGGGAACGGTGTACGAACCCTTCTCCTACCGGGTTTACACGCTCCCGGACGGCTACAGCATGCCGGACAAGCCTCAGCTGGTGCTGGACCACAAGAGCGGCGAGGTGTATTTCCAGGACCCGGAAGGCTATTATGTGGCCGCCCGGCAAGTGGTTGAAGACCGCAGCTTTGCCGCTTCCCGCCGGCAGGAAAACGGGGCCGATGTGCACCGCTACGGCGTGGAACTCACCGTGGATTTCCCGGAGATCCGGCCCATCGGCACCACGCTCCGCCTGGATGCGGCCTGGAACCATGCCCAGTTCAGCTCCGACATCCCCGTTTACTATTACCAAAACGGATGGTCGCACACTTCGCTCCCCAACCGCTCCTACCAGTATGCCGGCATCTATAACGGCGGCGCGGCGGTGTACGACGGCCGCAAAACCGACAACCTGGACGCCAACCTCACCGCCATCACCCACATCCCGCAGGCCCGCCTCATCATCACCCTCCGCGTAGAGGCCACCCTCCTGAGGAATTCCCGGTACACTTCCCGCAGGGCTTTTGTGGCAGGCGGCAGCGGGGCCGATATTTACGGGAGCAACGCCTACACCGAGGTGTACCCCGACGCCTATCTGGACCTGGACGGCACCGTGCATCCCTGGACGGCTGACAGCGCCGAAGACCCTGAGCTGTCCCGCCTCATCCTCCGCTCCGGCAACATCTACACCTTTGCCCCCGACGGCTACAACCCTTATTTCAGCGCCAACCTGAGCGTGACCAAAGAAATAGGACGGCACGTGTCGCTGTCTTTCTTCGCCAACAATTTCACCAACGCCCGCAGCTACGTAAGCAGCTGGGCCACAGGCGTTAGCGCCATCTTCACCCCTAACTTCTATTACGGACTCACATGCAGAATAAAATTATAGCCATCCTTGCCGGGCTCCTGCTCCTGACAGGGTGCATGCGCCTGGGGGCGCCCTACGCCGAGGGCCTGAACAGCTTCTCGGTGACGGCAGAGTACCCCGAAGGCTACGCTGTGCGCTCCGGGGCTTCCGTAACGGTGGAGAGCATTTCCGGTGGCATTGCCTATTCCCTCACCACCGACGCTGCCGGAACGGCCCGGACGCACCTTCCCAACGGCATTTACCGCGTGCGGGTAAGCGACCGCGAGGGCAAGATGGTCTTTAACGGCAGCCAGAACCGGGTGCTGGTGTCCGGCGGCAGTGTGGACGTGCGCGTACCGCTGCTGCTTTCCAAGACCGGCACGCTGGTAATCAAGGAACTGTATTGCGGCGGCTGCCCGCGGGACCCCGAAGAAGGCACCTACCAGAGCGACCAATACGTAATCCTGCACAACAACGACAACTTGCCCGTATACCTGGACGGCCTGTGCCTGGGCACCCTGTCGCCCTACAACAGCAACGCTTCCAACCCCTGGATTGGGGCCGATGGCTCCCTGCCGGAATTCCTCCCCATCATCCAGGCCGTCTGGAGCTTTGGCGGCAGCGGCACGTCCTTCCCGCTGGGCCCCGGCGAAGATGCCGTGGTGTGCCTCAGGGGCGCCATCGACCACACCCTCCAGTACCCCCTGTCCGTGAACCTGAACAGGCCCGGCTACTTTGTGTGCTACAACAACGTGTATTTCCCCAATACCACTTACCATCCCGTCCCCGGCGACCAGATTGCCCCGGACCATTACCTGGAAGTGGTGGTGAAAACCGGCCAGGCCAATGCCTATACCCTCTCTGTGAGCTCGCCCACCTTTGTCATTTTCCGGGCCGAAGGTACGGATATCCACGACTTCGTGGCCCTGCCCTCCAGCCTGGTGCAGGTGCCCGGCAGTTCCGTGGACCGGGTGATTGCCATCCCGCCGGACTGGGTCATTGACGGGGTGGAAGTGTTCAACGGCGGCTCCTCAGACAATCATAAACGCCTGATTGACAGCATCGATGCCGGCTACGTGGTGCTCAGCGAGAGCTTCAAGGGCCGCAGCCTCATGCGCAAAGTGAACGCCGATGCCAGCGCCGATGAAGGCTTCGAGGTCCTTCAGGATACCAACAATTCAACCGAAGATTTTTATGAAAGGCAAACGCAGTCTCTTCACAAGTAGGGGGATGCTCCTCCTGCTGCTGGGCGCTGCGTTTTGCGCCCCTGCCTTCGGCCAGGATGCCTGGCGCGAAGGGGTGAACCTTGCCGGCGCTCAGGTGGAAGACCAGGCCGATGCCCGCTTGTACGGCCGTTTTACCTCCGGTGATTTCCGTCTTCTCTCCGAGGGCAGCCGGCTCTGGAGTGCCGGTGCCCGGGCCGAGGCCGAAGTGGTGAAAAAAGGCCTTGTGCTGGTGGGGAACTTCGGCTTTGAAATGGTCTATGGCAATAACATGATGGGGTCCATGTTCACAGAGCCCGGTTATTACCCGCTGGACGTGCTGGAATTCACGCCCGGTCCCAAGACCAGGCAGACGTACGATATCGGCGGCGGCCTTGCCTGGCGCAACTCCAGCCGCTGGACCCCTTCTGCCACAGCCCGTTTCCGCGGGGTGAACTATGCCAAACGCAAGGACCTTCGCCATACCACCTACCGGCAGGAAGCACAGCTGACCCCCTCCATCCTCTATGAAGGTGACGGCTTCCGCCTGGGGGCCTCCTACCTCTTTGAAAAGACCTCGGAGTTTGTGCAGGCCGAGCAAATTGGATCCGCCACGGCCGACACCTATTACGCCTTCCTGGACAAGGGCATGCGCTACGGCACCTACCAGGCCTGGAACGGCAGCGGGGTGCATCTGAGCGAGGCCGGGGTGGACCGATTCCCCGTGAAGGAGTTCTCCAACGGCGTGGCGCTGCAGGTTTCCGTCGGCCCGGTATACGGGGATGTGAGTTATTCCCTGACCAGCGGCCAGGCCGGGGAGAAGGGTTACACCTGGTTCCGTTTCCCGGGGGCCAAGTTGGAAGCCAAGCTCCTCTGCACGCTCAAAAGCGGGGCGGGCCGCCATACCCTCCGGGCCGATTACCGCTGGGAGCGCAAGCAGCTGTACGAGGCCGTGATGGAGCGGGAAACCGTGGGCGGAGTCACCACACCGCACCTTTACGGGGAAAACCTGGTGTACCAGTCCCGGAATTTTACGGCAGGCCCTTCCTGGCAGTTTGAGCACAGGAGAGGCTGGAAGCTGGGGGCCGCCCTGAGCTTTATCCGCAGCCGGGAGCTGAGTACGCTCATGTTCCCTTTCTACGACCTGGATGAAAGCACGCTCATGCGCCTGAACCTGGACGCGGAAATCCCGCTGGGGAATTTTCTCCTGAAGGCATCCCTGAGCGGCGGCAACCTGCTGGGCTCCCACAACCATATGGTAGATACGGACGACGAGCAGATAGGAGTAAGTTCCACGCCCTTCCGCCTCACCGAGTGGTGGGACCCCGAGCAGGAAATTACCGACGCCCCCCGCGTGGAAGCGGGCCTGAATGTGCGTTATACGCTTCCCGGCAAGGTTCCGCTGTATTTTGAGGCGGGCTGCACCTTCCTGAAAGCTTTTGAAGTGAAGCTGCTGCCGGGCACTTACCGGCAGACCACACAGCTGACAGTTGGATATAGTTTTTAAAGATACACCGTTATGAAAAAAGAAATCCTGATTGCGGCCGCCCTCCTGGCGCTGTCCGCTTGCCAGAAACCGGGTTGCGAGCCCCTTGTAACCCCCGAAGGAGAATCGGCAAAGCTTCCGGTGCGCATTGTTCCGGTGATGACGAAGGTCTCGGAAACCGCTTTTGAGGCGGGTGACGTGCTGGGTGTCAGCATCGACCGCAGCGCCGGCAACTACGCCACCAACGCGGCCTTCACTTACAACGGCACCGAGTTCGCCGGAGAGCTGTTCTGGTATGCCGAGGGGGCCGAAGGGGCCAAAGTATCGGCCTATTATCCTTACGCCGCGGCCGTGCCCACCTCCTTCACGGTGGAGGCCGACCAGAGCGCCGGCACTTCCAAGTCGGATTTTGTGGCCGGCATCAAGGAGGGGGTCCTTCCCTCCGCATCGGCCGTGGTGCTGCCGTTCAAGCACAAGCTCACCCGCATTGTGCTCAAGGTGAAAAACAACGCCGAGGGCGAGCTTTCCGCCATTACCCTGGGCGGCGCCAAGCTCACGGCCAAGCTGGACGCCAATTTTGAGGCCCAGGCCGATGAAAGCGCGGACGAAGGCACCCTCACCGCTTACAAGCTGGATGCTGAGACCTATGCGGTGGTGCTGCCGCCCCAGACGGTGGCTCTGGTGGCTTCCGTAGAGACGGCCGGCGGCAATTCGCTGGCCCAGGTCCTGGCCGAGACCGCCCTGGCGGCCGGTAAACAGTACACCATCAATATGATTGTGAATCCCAAGGACCTGGTGGTGGCTTTTGCCGGCGACATTGAGGACTGGGAGAACGGCGGCGAGATTGGCGGCGGCGACAACACCCTCATCGAACAGCTGGACAAGGGCTACATCACTTATCACGAAGCCAAGTACACCGTGGCCAAGATGAAGGACGGCAAATGGTGGATGACCCAGAACCTGCGCTATGTTCCGGAAGGCATCACCGTGGGCGACGCCCTTACCAATGTGACGGCCGGCGTGTACTACCCGCTGGTGGTGAATGCCGGACAAACCGCCCTGGAATTCTCCAAGGACGTTACCGTCATCAACGCCAAAGGTTATCTGTACCAGGCCGAGGTGGCCCTGGGCCTGAAGGTGGGGGACATCACCACCCTGGAACAGGCACAGGCGCTGGAAGGCACCCAGGGCATTTGCCCCAAGGGCTGGCACGTGCCCACCAAGGCCGATATCCTGGACCTTGTTGGGAAAGGTGCCGGCGCCACCACCAATACCGAAGCGCCTTACTACAACGGGGCCAACGGTTCCATCAAGCTGCTGAACGAAGACGGCTTCAACATGGAGGCTTTCGGTGCCATTTCCATCCAGAACAACGCCAGCACTTCCGGCACGTTCATGGGCTTTATGGCGGCCTACAAGGATCACATTGCCAGCGGCATGATGTGCGGCTCTTCGCAGAGCGGAAATCCTACCTACAATACCTCCGGTGACCCTGAGTCCGGCCTCAAGAACATCCAGTTCTTCGGCTTTATGCCCATGACCAACAACGCCAGCGAGGACAATTACACCTGCAACGGTACCAATGTGAGTTACCGCATAGCCGGTGCGCTGCGCTGCGTCCGTGACTAAAGGATGAAACGACTGATACTGAGCCTTCTTGCCGGCCTGTGCCTCCTTCCGGGAGCGCGGGCCGACGAAGGCATGTGGCTCATCCAGGCCCTTCACGGAGCGTTGGAGAAACGGATGCAGGAGCGCGGCCTCAAGCTGGGCGCCCGCGAAATTTACAACGAAGAGGCGGGCGGCCTTGCCGATGCCGTGGTGTCGCTGGGCTTCTACTGCAGCGGCAGCTTCCTCTCGGAGGACGGCCTGGTCATTACCAACCACCACTGCGCCTATGCCGATGTGGCTGCGCTGTCCACCCCGTCGGCCAATTATCTGGAGGACGGGTTCTGGGCGCGGAGCCGGGACCGGGAGATTCCCATCCCGGGGAAAGAGTTCTTTGTGCTGAGGAAGGTGCTGGACGTGACGGAGGAAGTGGAGGCGCTGAAAGCGCAGCTTGCGGCCGAGGGAAAACCTACGGGCTCCCGGCGGATTTCGTCCATCCTGGAGCGCAAATATGCCGATGCGTATCAGATGGAAGCCGGCCTTACGGCCATGTGGTCCGGGCTCAAGTATTACCTGAGCCTTTACGATAAATACGCGGACGTGCGCCTGGTGGCCGCTCCGCCGGTGCAGGTGGCGGCTTTCGGCGGCGACGAGGACAATTGGGAATGGCCGCAGCACAAGGCCGATTTTGCCGTCTACCGCGTCTATTCCGGCGGAGAGCCCCTGCACCCGCGCCGGCACCTGACGGTGAGCCGGAAGGGGTATAAGGAGGGCGATTTTGCCATGGTGCTGGGCTATCCCGGCCATACGGAGCGCTATGCCAGCGCGGCTGAAATGCAGCAGCGCATCCTGGTGGAACGGCCGGTGGAAAACCAGCTGCACAAGCGCCAGATGGACATTGTGCGCAAATGGATGGATCGGGATCCGGCCATCCGCATGAAATACTCCAACGCCTTTTTCAACCTAAGCAACATGGCGGAGTACAAGGAAGGGGAGGCGGCCTGCATGAAGCGTTTCCTTACCCTGGAAGAGCGGCAGGCACAGGAGGCGCAGATGCCGGACCGCGAACTGCTCTCTACGCTGGAGGCGGAGTATGCGGCCATATCGGCCCAGGAACTGCAGAAGGTGTATTACCGCGAGTGCCTGGTGAGGGGGCTTTTCTGCGCCCCGACGTTGATGCGGCTGGGCAGCGCCGGCAGCGACCGGGAACGCCAGCAGAAAATCCTGCAGCAGGGGCTTCAGGAAACGGATCCCCGGGTGGAGCAGGAGCTGCTCACCCTTTCCCTTGAGCAGTTCCTTACGCACATGGACGCCAAATACATGAAACCCATCCACCGGGAGTTGATGTCGCGCTTCGGGACGGATTATGCCGCCATGGCCGGGTGGCTGTGGGAGAATTCCTGCCTCTCGGATGCCGGCAAGGAGCCCGACGAGGCCATCCTGGCCACTTACGACGGAGCGGCCATCGACACGGACCCGCTGTACCGCTACATCCGTGAACTGAGCATGGGAGAGGTGAACGGCGACGAGAAGCATGTGGCCGATCTGCCTTCGCTGCGCAGGGACTATGTGCATGCCCGCTACCGCTATTTGGACGGACAGGGGGTGCTGCAGTACCCCGATGCCAACTCCACCCTCCGGCTCAGCTTCGGCCGGGTGTGCTCCTATGAGCCCTGGGACGGGGTATATGCCCACTGGCAGAGTACGGCGCTGGGCCTTCGGCAGAAATACGACGCGGCGCGCTACGACTTCGCCTATCCCGCCTCCTTTGCCGCCGCACTTCCCCCGCCGGAGTTTCCGGTGAACTTTCTTACGGACCTTGACATCACGGGCGGCAACTCCGGCTCTCCGGTGGTGAATGCCCGCGGCGAGCTCATCGGCCTGGCCTTTGACGGCAACAAGGAGTCCCTCAGCTCCTCCTACCAGCCTGTGGACGGATACAACCTCTGCGTCTGCGTGGACATCCGCTATGTGCTGTGGCTCCTGGAGCACTTTTCCCCGGAGGTGGCCGAAGAAATCGGTTAAAAAGTCTGTTGATAACTTTTGGATTTTCAAATATTTATCCGTATCTTTGCGGTCCGCAAATGCGCCCAAGTGGCCTACTTTGCGGACTAATTTATTAAGTAACAATTAATTACAAACACCAATGCCTGGTTTAATTGGAAAAAAAGTCGGAATGATTTCCGTCTTCAGTGCCGAGGGAAAGAATATTCCATGCACTGTCGTTGAGGCTGGTCCGTGTGTTGTCACGCAGGTTCGCACCGTAGAACTGGACGGTTACTCCGCCGTGCAGCTTGCCTATGACGAAAAGAAAGAGAAACGCACCAGCAAGGCTCTGAAGGGCCACTTCGAAAAAGCTGGCACCACCCCCAAGAAGAAGCTCGTAGAATTCGAGAACGACTTCCAGGGTGAGCTCAAGCTCGGAGACACCATCACCGTGGCCGATGTCTTCACGGAAGATGTCAAGTTCGTTGATGTTGTCGGTACTTCTAAAGGAAAAGGTTTCCAGGGTGTTGTGAAGCGTCATGGTTTCGCCGGTGTCGGCGGAGTTACCCACGGCCAGCACAACCGTCTGCGTCACCCCGGTTCCATGGGTGCATCCTCCTGGCCTTCCCGCGTTTTCCCGGGAATGCGCATGGCTGGCCACATGGGTTCTGAGCGCGTGAAGGTTTTCAACCTGGAAGTTCTGAAGGTGATTCCTGAAAACAATCTCCTCGTTATCAAGGGTTCCGTACCCGGAGCCAAAGGTTCTTATTTAATTCTGGAGGCTTAAGCTATGGAACTTTCTGTATATAAGATTGACGGAACTCTCTCCGGTAAGAAGGTCTCTCTGGATGAGAAGGTGTTCGGCGTAACGCCCAACGACCATGTCATCTATCTGGATGTCCTGAATTATCTCGCCGCCCAGCGCCAGGGCACTGCCAAGACCAAGGACCGCAGCGAGGTTGCCTATTCCACCAAAAAACTCGGCCGTCAGAAGGGCGGTGGCGGTGCACGTCACGGTTCCCTCAAGGCTGGTATCTTCGTAGGCGGTGGTAATGTGTTCGGCCCCAAACCGCGCGACTACAGCTTCAAGCTCAATAAGAAAGTCAAGCAGCTCGCCCGCGTGAGCGCCCTTTCTTACAAGGCTGCCGAAGGCAAGATTGTGGTGGTGGAGCCCTTCACCATGGACGCCCCCAAGACCAAAGAGTTCAAGAACATCCTCTCCGCCATCAAGGCCGGCGACCGCAAGGTGCTGTTCGTGCTTCCGGAGAATGCCAATAATATTTTCCTGTCATCCCGTAACCTTCCCGACGTGAAGGTGATCACCGTTGACGAGATCAATACCTACGCCATTATGAATGCCCATTCCCTGGTGCTTGTGGACGGCGTGCAGGACATCCTCGCAGCAAGAGTTAAGTAAAGGAGAAAAGAACAATGGGTATTTTAATTAAGCCAATCGTAACCGAAAAAATGACGGCTCAGGGCGAGAAGCTGAACCGTTACGGTTTCATCGTGGACCGCAAGGCCAATAAATTGCAGATCAAGGCTGCCGTGGAGCAGATGTACGGCGTGACCGTAGAGGATGTGAACACCCTCAACTACCATGGCAAACGCAAGCAGCGTTACACCAAGGCCGGTCTGCTGAAAGGTCGTACCAATCACTTCAAGAAGGCTTATGTCACGCTTGCAGGTGAAGACAAGATTGATTTCTACGCTAACATCTAAGAAGGAGAATAAACTATGGCAATCAAAAAGTACAAGCCGGTTACTCCCGGCCAGCGCAACAAAGCTATCAGCTCCTTCGAAGAAATTACCGCGAAGAAGCCTTACAAGAAGCTCCTTGCTCCCCTCCATTCCACCGGCGGCCGCAATAACACCGGTCAGATGACTGTGCGTTATCGTGGCGGCGGTCACAAGAGAATGTACCGTCTGGTGGACTTTGTCCGTAACTACGACGACGTGAAGGCCACCGTGCTCACCATCGAGTACGACCCTAACCGCAGCGCCCGCATCGCCCTCATTCAGTACGAGGACGGCCGCAAGAGCTACATCATCGCCGCCAACGGTCTCAAAGTGGGCCAGGTGATTGAGAACGGCCCTCAGGCCAGCCCGGATCTGGGCAACTGCCTGCCCCTGGCCAACATTCCTGTAGGTACGCTGGTTCACGCCATCGAGCTCCGTCCCGGTCAGGGTGCCGCCATGGCACGCAGCGCCGGCACTTATGCCCAGCTCGCTGCCCGTGAAGGCAACTATGCTATCCTGCGCCTCCCTTCCGGTGAGACCCGCATGGTTCCCGTAGCCTGCCGCGCTACTGTAGGTACTGTTTCCAACCCGGACCATAATCTGGAATCCGACGGTAAAGCCGGCCGTACCCGTCATCAGGGTAAGCGCCCGCACAACCGTGGTGTTGTTATGAACCCGCACGATCACCCGATGGGTGGTGGTGAAGGCCGCGCCTCCGGTGGACATCCGCGTTCCCGTAAGGGTCTGCCTGCAAAGGGCTACAAGACCCGCAACCCGAAGGCTGTGTCCAACAAGTTCATCATTGAAAGACGTAAGAAATAACGGAATAAACTAACAGATTATGAGTCGTTCACTTAAAAAAGGACCGTACATTCAGGAA
>JAGBJY010000021.1 GCA_017934185.1 Bacteroidales bacterium
GGATAGCTGTCAAAGAAGTACTCGGTGGCATCGGCCTTCACATGGCGGTAGCCCTGGGGCACGAAGCCGAACACCACGCCGCTGCGCAGCGGGCGGATGAAGCCGTAGCCCACGTGGCCGGAAAGCTGCTGGACGGGGCTCAGGGCGGCTTCGCGGCCGGCGGTGAGCTTGACAAAACTCCGGTTTTCCGCGTTCCAGATATCGTACTGCAGCGTGATGCGCTCCCCTACCCTCAGGGTGTCGCCATCGGCCAGGGCCGAACCGTCTTCACGGAGGAACTTGCGGCCGATGGTAAAGCCGTTTCCGGCCGCCTTGACGGCACTGAACGGGGCCTCGAAGCTGGCCGACAGTGCCAGCACGCGGGTGGACAAAACAGCCTCAGAACCGTCCAGGATGGCGGTGATGGCATCGATGAAGGCCGGATCGGTGTCCCAGTGCTGCGTTTCCTTCTGCAGCATGAGCCAGAGGCGGATGCCGTCAGATACCCGGTCGGGGCCGGGTATGACACCGTCACCCCCGACCTGATCGGGGGTCTCCTTAAGCAGGTCGCACAGAATGGCATGTGCATACGCCTCGCTTTCCAGAAGCCCGCGCCAGGGCATGACGGCATTGGGATAGTACCAGCCGCCGTCGCGATGCTCCACGGCATATTCCAGCAGCGAGCGCACGTCGGCCAGGGCAGATTTCTCCAACTTGGAACTGAGGCCGATGCCCCAGGCCTTCGCCAGCGCCTTTCCTTCTGGCGAAGCGCCCAGATGCCGGAGCGTGAGGAGCCGGCGGGCCTTCTCCAGGATGCGTCCCTGCAGGCCGCGGCCGTCCTTAGCCGAAGGGGTGAGGTAGCTCTTGGCGTCCTTGCGGAACTGTTTCCAGCGCTTCTGCTGGGCCTGCGTGACAGGATTCACCGCAAAAGGCACCTCCGGATAACAGGCCCGCACATGCATGTACTGGGCATCCGAGAGCCAGCCGCACCAGTAGGGCCGGACTTCGTCGAACTGATTCTTATCCAGATACTTAACCGTTTCCGAAAGCTCCGGCACCGCAAAGCCCCTGTCACGGAGCTTGGCAAAGCGTTCCAGCATCACCGCCGTGATGATGGGCGAAGAGTTCATGCCCTCGAACCAGCCGAAGCCGCCGTCGGCATTGCGGCAGGCCAGAATCTTCTCCAGAAGGGGAGATACCCGGTCGGAGCCGGGGATGACGTCACCGTCGAACGGGCCAGGGTCATCCCCGACCTGATCGGGGATCTCCAGCCGGGAGGCCATAAGGCCGATGTACCAGGCCTCGCTGAGGCTCAGGACATCGTTACCCTTAGGCTCCACGTGCGACGGGATGGCGTCCTTCACCATGTCCAGCACGGTGATTTCCTTCAGAAGGGCGTCGGTGCCGGGCACATTCACAAAACGGCTGCGGAGCTCCCGGAGAAGGGCCTCGCGGTCCTCTCCGGCATGCAGAACGGCCGAATGGGCCTCCGTGAGGGTCTGGGCGGCCGGGCGCACGGGAAGCGTAACCCGCACAGCGTCTGAGAATTCCGCGGCGCGGAAACCGGCCGTGAGGGTGAGATTCCCGGTCGGGGCCTCTATCCGGAAACTCCTGGAGAGGGTCTCTCCCGGCGCAACGGTCACCGGAACTTCCTGCATCAGGGAACCCGCCTGCAGCACAATCACGCCCTCAACGGGGGCATCGGCCACGCTGGACACCGTTACCACGGCATCGTAGACGTCCCCTTCATAGAGGAACTTGGGCTCCAGCAGCGACACCTTTACCGGCAGGGTTACCAGCATCTCCCCTTCCGTGAGGGCGTTGCGCATCTGCTTGTCATGCGCGTACGCGCGTACATAGAAGGTAGAAAGCTTGTCGGAGGTTTTCACTTCAAAGTGCACGCTGCCATCGGCCTCGGGCCGCAGATGCGGCTGGAAGGTAAGGGCCGATGCAAAGTTTTCGCGGATATCCACCTGTGCAAGGCCTCCGAACGAAGGTTTCTGCTCTACCAGCTGGAAGGGGATGGCCTCATCGGCCTCGGCCGTTTCCAGCATGACGTCGTCCATCCTGACGGCATTCATCTGCATGGGCATGGCGGCCGACTTGGTCCTGAGACTGCTGCCATAAGCGACCACCCGGGGATTCGAACTTCCCACCCGGCCGCAAACGCTGGAGACGTACAGATTGTCCACCGACGCTTCGCGCAGGTTCACCAGCGGCCAGTCGTTATAAGCCACGGCATCCAGGCTCTTGTCCCAGGCCGATACCAGCACCTCCGCCTCCGGAGCGGTCTCCAGCGAGAAGCTGTAGCGCGCGCCGGGATAGCCCTTGTCCTGGAAACGCGTAAAGCGCAGCGGCAGCGAGTAGCGGTCTTTGGCGCGGCGATACTCCCGGTCGTAAGAGATGGCCTTCCCGTTCAGGAAATAAAAGACTTGCAGGCGCACTACGTCGGGCCAGGCGGCCTCATAAGCCAGGCGAAGGTTCTCCACGCGGCCGTTCTGGATGCGGATTTGCTGCATCTTGAGCACCTGGAGGTCTTTTCCGTAGAGGGTTACCACCGCGTAAGCGTCACCTTCGGCCGTTCCCAGGCGGGCGGTAATGGCATCCCCCACCTCGGAAGGGCCGCTCACAAAGAAACGGCTGATGTCGGATCCCGTCCGCTGCTCTGCGGGAGCCAGGGCATACACATAGAAACGCTGCCGGGCCTGAACGGCGGTACCATCGGCCTTCCGGGCCGACACTTCCGCCTCCACGCTATAGAGGCCGCTTTCCGGTAATTCCACCGTCAGAAGCTCGCCGGAGGGCGTTTCTCCCGAGCCGATGGCCGTTCCGTCGGCCTTGAGCACCTTGTAAGCCACGGGCAGCGGAACGGCGTTGCCGCTATTGTCCCGAGCCTGCAAGGCAAGTTGAAGCACAGTGCTCTCTATCAGATACTTAGGCGTATAGGAGCGCTTGTAAGCGGGGCCGCTGTCCGGGAGGATAAGCTCGGCGTCGGCCACATTTTTCACGCTGGCGTCCACGGAGAGGCGGTCTCCCACGTAATAGCCGCGGCTGAAGCTCAGGGTTTCGCCGCTGGGGTCGGTGACGGTGAGGCTCACATTGTAGTGGCCGGGCTCCTGGGTGGGGAAGCTGAAGCTGAACTTATTGGCATCCAGCACTTTTACCTCCTGCTCCAGGACAAGGGCGCTGTAGCGCTGCACCTTGGCCCGGATGCTCACCTCCTGCAGGCTGTGGCCGGAATAACTCTTGAGCGTACCGCTGACGGGAATCTCATCGCCAGTCATGAACAGGCGGTCCAGGGAGTCAAAGCTAAGGTCAAAAGTGGGCAGCACAAATTCGTCTACCCGGAACCAGTCGTAGCCCAGGCCTTTCACTTCCAGCTCGAAGCGGCCGCCGCGAAGGCCTTTGGGAAGGACAAAACTGCCGGAAACCGAGCCCCATTCATTGGTGGTTAAACTCTTGGTTTCCAGAATATTGTCTTCAGAGTCATGCAGGACAACCTCCACGGTTTTGGCTGGAACCACCGTCAGGGATTTAGCCGGGTCACCGTTAAAGACCACGGCCTTGAACTGAAGGGTGTCGCCGGGGTTATAGGCGCCCCGGTCCCTGTAGATATTGCAGCGGAGGCGCTCATCGTAGCGGGTTCCCTGGAAGAGATCCTGCGCATGCGCGGGCTGAGATTTGCGGTTTCCGCTGGAGGCCTCCACCGAATAATACGCGCGCGAATCGGCATCCAGAATCTTGGTAAAGGCCGAGGGCAGCGGAGTGAAGCCGTTGAGGCTCAACGAAGAACGGGCCATTTCCTTGTCTCCTTTCAAAAGGCGGAGGGTCACCGTCCTCAGGGGAACGCCGGTCTCATAATCGGCCACATAGACCTGGCGGCCGTTGCCATCGGAGCGGGTGGCAATGGAAAGGGTGTACTGCACGTACTCCGTCTGGTCGGACCATTTGCCGTTCACGGCTTCTATGGTGTAAGTGCCGTCCGGGAGGGAGGGCAGGCTCACCGTCACCGTGTCCTGCAC
Organism: Bacteroidales bacterium; assembly: GCA_017934185.1. Classification (GTDB taxonomy): domain Bacteria; phylum Bacteroidota; class Bacteroidia; order Bacteroidales; family UBA932; genus Cryptobacteroides. The sequence continues at coordinate 4,002 of JAGBJY010000021.1, forward strand.
GTAGAAGCTCTTCACCGGGTTCTCCAGCGTCCAGCGGTGCAGCACGCGCTTAGACTCCAGAAGGCGCACATCGGCCTTGGAAAGGTTTCGGAGGGCCACCACAATCCGGCCTTTGTCCACGGAAACGTCCAGGTCACTCGCCTGCAGCTGCTCCACCAGGAAGGCCGGGTACTTACAGGCCGCTGCCAGCGTAGCCTCGTCGCCTTTGTAAGCCTTTCGCTCCTTTTCCAGCGCCTGCGCATCCCTGCAAAGCGCCAGATACTGGGCCGATGTGCCCTTCCCGCTATCCAGCTCCTCCAGGCGGATGGCCAGGAGTTCGGCCTTGGGGAAGAGCGAAACGGCCTTTCCGGTGTAGCGGGCGGCCAGGTCCTCGTAGGCCTTGCGCTGCTCTTCGCGTTTTTCCTGCGGCCAATAGCGGTCGTTCAGGCTGTGGAAAGCCAGGGCGGCCTCGGCGGGGTATCGGCCTGCAATTTCCTCTTGCAGGGCCTGCAGCGCCTCCGGCTGGTCTTTGAGCTGCCACAGCACATACTCCCAGTCACTGCGGACAAAACCCACCAGCGCCCCGTTCAAGTACTGCGACATGCCGGTATGGAAAGGCCGATGACAGCCTTGCAGGCCGCTCTGCTGCGCTTTTACATAGGCCCACAGCCTGGCCGAACTCTCGTAGCGCCAGTCTTTCATCCAGCGGAAGGTGACAATGGGTTCGGCAAAGGCTTTCACCTCGGCCTCAAGGTCTTCCCGCAACTTCTCCTGCTGCTTCCAGTCCCTTCTTTGCACCGTACGCACATAGGCCGTGGCGGCATCGTAAAAGTCCACCGGCAAGCGCTTGTCGGCGGCTTCTTTCTTGATTTTGGCCAGAATTTCGGCCTCCTTCTGCGGACGGTCGGCCTTCTGAGCGGCTTCGTATTGTTTCCAGAGTTGGGTAAGTTGGTGGTTGTCGGTCATAGTCTGTGCAAAAGAGGCTGCCGCTGCCACAGCGGCCAGCAGCCAGGAGGTTAAAATGCGCTTCATGGCGTTCCGGTTAAAATCTTATGGGAAACAGCACAACAATCGTGCCCAAAAAAGAAACGCGCCCCTCCCCAAGGGCGCGTTTCAGGTATATAAAACGAACTTAACAAATAGACATGAAGTTGCCTTCAATGTCCGGCGCAAAGTTACAATCTTTTATTTTCAAAACAAATTTTATTGGAAGTTTTAATCAAATAAAATATTTTACTTTCGCTTTGTAATTTAGGAAGAATTGTCCGCCTTAATCCTAAAGCCGGGCTGTAAGCGCCTCATAATAACGCTTTGACACCGGCACCGGCTCTGTGCCCTCCCGGTCTAAACAGGCCTGAAAATACCCATTTTCGTCTTTTCGCAGGAGTTCCACCCTTTCCGGATTGATGAAGTAGGAACGGTGGCACCGCACCAGGCCATGCCGCTGCACCAGCTCCTCCATGGCCTTCAGGGAAGAGCGGAGCGTGTATTTTTTGAGCCGTCCGTTATCCAGATGGAAAATGTGCACGTAGTTCTCTTCCGACTGGATATACAGTACGGCATCGGAGGAAACCACCAGTTTCAGGCGCTGCTCCTGATCGTGGAAGCGGATGAGCTTTTTCTCGTCAACGACAGGCAAGCCGGACGTGCGCTTGTCCAGTACATACAGCTGCACGGCCAGGGAGATGATGGTAAGGGGGAACACCAGGATACCGGCCGTATAAAGCACGCACAGATTCATGGTGGCAAAATAGGCGCGCTCCCCCGCCCAGCCTATTCCCAGGGGAATGGACATGAACAGCCCGGAAAGCACCACTTCCCCCACGCACCATAAGACATACAGCGACCAGTTAAGGTCTATGGTGCGCCGCAAGACAAAAAGCAGCATGCGGGACAGGGTCATGACCCCCAGCACAATGAGGGAGGTAATAATGAGGTTCAGGGTATAGCGCCCGTGGGCGGCCGCCAGGAATTCCTCTATAGCAAAGGGCCGATAGGCCAGGACAAACAAAAAGTAGAAAACAGGGACCACCGTGAAGAAAAGAATGTTCACGGGCATGCGGTAAAAGGTGCGGGCAATGGTCTTCATTCGTCACATTTTTGCTGTGACAAAGATACAAATTATTCTTCATTCGTCACAAAAACGGCACTTTCGTCCCTAAATACGGATTTTCGTCACATTTCACTCGTCCCTGTAACATTTTTTTCCTGAGGCTCAGAAAGCCCGGTAATTTTGCATCAAACAAAAACGACAAAGTCTATGAAAACCATCGTTCCCATTTTCTTTTCGGTCAATGATGCTTACGCTCCCTTCCTTGCCACAGCCCTGGCATCCATCAAGGAGAACGCGTCCAAACGCTATACCTACGCCATCCATATCCTCAACGACGACATCAGCGACGCCAACAAAGCCAAACTGCTGGCCTTTGCCGACAATGACTTCCGCATCAGTTTCTATCCCCTGACAGAGCGCCTGCAGGCGCTCCCGGGAGTTAAGAAACTGCAGGAGCACTGCTTTGGCGCCTTTGCTTCGCTCACCATCTACTTCCGCCTGTTCATCCCGGACCTGTTTCCCGAATACGACAAGGCCATCTACCTGGATGCCGACCTCATTGTGCCCGGCGACATCTCCCGTCTGTACCGCGAGCACCTGGGCAGCAAGCTGGTGGCCGCCGTAGCCGACTATTCCATCCAGAAAATCGCCCCCTTCATGCAGTATATAGATGCGTACGTGGGCGTGGACCACAAGAACTATGTGAATTCCGGCGTGCTGGTACTGAACTGCAAACGCCTGAGGGAAGAGAACCTCTGCGGCCGTTTCCTGGATTGGGTGCAGAAATATGGCCTGGAGACCGTCGCTCCCGACCAGGATTACCTGAACGCGCTGTGCTGGAACGGCATCCAGTACCTGGACCCCAGCTGGAATGCCATGCCCTCCGACTGCCTCACCTGCCTGGACGACCCCCAGATTATCCATTTCAACCTGGCCTCCAAGCCCTGGCTCAACGAATCTGTCCCCTACGACAATCTGTTCTGGCACTATGCCGCCAAATCCGGCTATGAGGCCCAAATCCGTACCCGCAGGGAAATGTTCCTCCGCGACAGCGCTGCCGTGAGAGCCTACAAGGGCGGGGTGAAAAAACTCATCCGCATGGCCATCCGGCTCACCCATAGCCAGCAGTCCTTCCGCAGCATCATCGAGGCCAAACAAGAGCTCCGCTTATGCTCCTAGTCACGCCGGGACGCGAGGCCGCCATTGAAAACATCCGCAAGGCGGCCGCCGAAGGCCGGTTCAACGACAAAACCGAGCCCTTCGACCCCCAGTGGGATGCAGAGGCCCTCAAGGCCGATATCCTGGGCTACGTTTCCCGCATGGACTCCATCGGCTTTAAACTTAAGAACTTAGCCGCCCGGGGCATCGTGGATGTCTGGATACGGAAATGGAGCGACGGGGTGAACGAAATCGAGGGGCTGGAGAAACTGGAATCTGTGAAGGGGCCCGCCTTTGTGACCAGCAACCACTTCAACCCTTTTGACAACGGCATTCACCGCACCCTGGCGCGCAAGGCCGGACGAGGGCGGCTGCTGGCCATCAGCCAGGGGACCAACTTTGTAATGCCGGGCATTAACGGCTTTATACTCAGGAATATCGACGTGATTCCGCTCATTCCGGAGCCCTCTTACATGAACGGAGACTTCCGCCGCCTCCTGCAGAAAAACCTGGACGCCGGTAAGTTCATCCTCATTTACCCGGAGCAGGAAATGTGGTTCAACTACCGAAAGCCCCGTCCCGGCAAGCGCGGCGCCTTCCTTTTTGCCGCCCAGTACGGCGTGCCCGTGGTGCCCACCTTTGTCCAGATGCAGGTCATCGGCCCGGAGCCCAAGGATGTAAAGCTTATCCTGCATGTGCTGGACCCCATTTTCCCCAATCCGGCCCTGTCGGTGCGCGAAAACAGCTTCGCCATGTGCAAGGCCGATTATGAGGCCAAGGTGGCCTGTTATGAAGCCGCGTACCATCGGCCCCTGGACTACACCTTTTCCCCCTGGGACATCGCCGGCTGGCAATAACCCGCGCAGTCTAACTCCCTCACCGCCAATCGAGGGCGACTCAAAAGTGAGTTGCTCTCTTTTTCTTATTAAGGCCGATAGGTGTGCTTAATGTCCCAGAAAGTGGGACATTAGTTGCATTTAATGCAGATTTTGCTTCTGATGTCCCTGTTTTGGGGACATCAGAAGCATTA
>JAGBJY010000002.1 GCA_017934185.1 Bacteroidales bacterium
ACTGTCGGTCTCGTTGGTTCGCAGGCAGGTTTGCCGGAAGACAGTGCCTCCGTCTCGGCTTCCGTCCTCGCTTCCCGCTGCGCGGGAACCGGATCCGGCGCCACGGATCCTGCTCCGGCCGGGCCTTCGCCGGAGGCACCGTCTCCCGGCAACCTGTCCGCAGGTCCTGTCGGTCCCGTCATCATGGTGAGACAGGCATGACCCCCGGAAAACCGTGGCCGCCCGTGGCCTCGTGAACGGGAGGGGCCCGCCGGCCCGCTGGGACGGTGGGAGGGATAGCGCGAAGCGCGTAGTTTTCCGGGGGTCTGCCTGCGAGCCGACGGGAGCGACGGGACATGCGGGCAGGTGTGCATATGGGTCCAAACTTTGGGACGATATGCGCAAAAAACGCCTGAATCGTGCATATGGGTCCAAAGCGTGGGACGATATGTACGCCGGGTCCGGGAGGTCAGGGAGATCGGGGGCGAGCGGATGCGATCGGGGGCGGGCGTCGAGTTACGGGGTTTGAGCTCCGGTCGAAAATAGCGGAAAAAAGTTTTCAACGGGTCGTGTAAGTGATTGAGGAATCCGGAGTTGGGTGGTTGGATTCCGTGTCGAAAAAGTTTAAAATATTTTGCAAAACATGATGTTATTTCCGGAATTTTTACTAAATTTGCAGTCCCAAAAATCGGCTTCTTGCCGCGTATGAGGCTGATTCTGAGGGATTTAACTGATTTTTATTTTAAAAGTAATACTGAGATGTTACAACCTAAGAGAACAAAGTTTAGAAGGGAACAGAAGAACCGCATGAAGGGCAACGCCCAGCGTGGCAACCAGCTCGCTTTCGGTTCCTTCGGTATCAAGACCCTTGAAAATTGTTGGCTTACCGCCCAGCAGATTGAAGCTGCACGTCAGGCGATTTCCCGTAGGATGAACCGTGAGGGCCAGATCTGGATCCGCGTCTTCCCTGTGAAGCCGATCACCAAGAAGCCGCTCGATACCCGTATGGGTAAAGGTAAGGGCGATCCGTACGCATTCGTTGCTCCGATCACCCCGGGCCGCATCATCTTCGAGGCTGAAGGCGTGTCCCTCGAGACCGCGAAAGAGGCCATGCGCCTCGGCGCCAACAAGCTCCCGATCGCGACGAAGTTCGTCGTGCGCAGAGACTATGTCGAATAATTAATGGAGAAAGAGTAATGAAAGCAGCTGAAGCCCGCGAAATGTCTGTAGCAGACCTGCGCGACCGCATCCAGATCGAGAAGGACAATCTCGACACCATGAAAATCAATCACGCGATTTCTCCGTTGGAGGACACTTCCAAAATCAGTAAGACCAGAAGGGATATCGCTCTCATGATCACTATCCTTGCTGAGAAAGAAAAACAGAACTAAATCAGAGCAATCTTATGGAAAGAAATCTTCGTAAGGAAAGAATCGGAGTGGTGGTCAGCAGCAAGATGGACAAGACCATCGTCGTTGCCGTTGAAAGAAAAGAGAAACATCCCTTGTACGGTAAATTCGTCAAGAAGACCACCAAGTTCGTTGCCCAGGACGACAAGAATGAGTGCGGTGAGGGTGATACCGTCCGCATCATGGAGACCCGTCCGCTGAGCAAGACCAAGAACTGGAGATTAGTTGAAATCGTTGAAAAAGCAAAATAGCATAGTATGATACAGCAGGAAACACGTTTACAGGTGGCCGACAACAGCGGTGCGAAGGAAGTCCTCTGCATCCGCGTACTTGGCGGAACCCACCATCGTTATGCGACTGTCGGCGACACCATCGTCGTCGCAATCAAGAGTGCTATCCCTGGCGCCGACGCCAAGAAGGGCACCGTCTCAAGGGCTGTCGTGGTCCGCACGAAGAAGGAGATCCGCCGCGCTGACGGTTCCTACATCCGTTTCGACGACAACGCTTGCGTCCTTCTGAACAATGCAGGCGAACTCCGCGGTACCCGTATCTTCGGCCCTGTGGCCCGCGAGCTCCGCGAGAACTATATGAAAATCGTTTCACTGGCACCGGAGGTCCTTTAATTCATCAGCATCATGAAAAAACTCCATATCAAGAAAGGCGACACCGTGTACGTCAATGCCGGTAACGACAAGGGCAAGACCGGTAAGGTGCTCTCCGTCGATCCGCAGGCCGACCGCGCCGTGGTCGAAGGCATCAACATGGTCAGCAAGCACACCAAGCCGAATTCCAAGCAGCCTCAGGGCGGTATCATCAAGCAGGAGGCTCCCATTCACATTTCCAATCTCAATCTTCTTGACCCCAAGACCAACACCCCGACCCGCGTGGGTTACCGGATGGACGGTGACAAGAAGGTCCGTTTCGCTAAAAAATCTGGGGAGGAGATCAAGTAATTATGGCAAAGAAAAATGCACCCGTAGAGGCTCAGAAACTGCCTGCAGGTTATGTTCCTGCCCTTAAGAAGGTCTACAACGAGGAAATCGTGGAGAAGCTGACCAAGCAGTTCTCCTATACTACCCCGATGCAGGTTCCCCGCCTGCTCAAGATCACGATCAACGAGGGTGTCGGCGACGCCACCCAGGACAAGAAGATCGTCGAGGAGGCCGCCGAGGAGCTCTCCATCATCACCGGCCAGAAGGCTGTCATCACCCTGTCCAAGAAGGACGTTTCCAACTTCAAGCTCCGTCGCGGCATGCCGATCGGCACCAAGGTGACCCTCCGCAATGTCAAGATGTATGAGTTCCTCGAGAAGCTCATCCGCGTCGCCCTGCCGCGTATCCGCGACTTCAACGGCGTCGCCGAGAACATGGACGGCCAGGGCAACTACACCCTCGGTCTCAAGGAGCAGATCATCTTCCCGGAGATCGACATCGACAAGAACCCCCGGATCCACGGCCTGGAGATCACCTTCGTGACCACCGCCCGCACGGACGAGGAGTGCCACGCGCTGCTCGCCGCATTCGGTCTGCCTTTCAAGAAACATAACAAATAAGATACTATGGCAAAAGAATCAATGAAAGCCCGCGAGGTAAAACGCGCGAAAATGGTTGCTAAGTATGCTGAGAAGCGGAAGGCGCTCAAAGAGGCCGGCGATTGGGCCGCCCTCGACAAGCTCCCGAAGAACTCCTCTTCCGTCCGCCTTCACAACCGCTGCTCCCTGACGGGTCGCCCGAAGGGCTATATGCGTGCATTCGGCCTCAGCCGTATCCAGTTCCGCGAGATGGCCAGCAACGGCCTCATCCCGGGTGTCAAGAAGGCAAGTTGGTAATATTAAAAGAAGAATAACGATATGACTGATCCGATCGCAGATTATCTCACCAGGGTCCGCAACGCCTATATGGCCGGCAAGAAGGTCGTGGAAGTTCCTTCCTCCAAGATGAAGGTCGCCATCACCCAGATCCTGTGCGAGAAGGGTTACATCCTCAGCTACAAGGTAGTGGAGGGCACCCCTTACAATACCATCAAAATCGCCCTGAAGTACCATCCGCAGACCAAGGCCGCCGCTATCAAGAAGATCGAGCGCGTCTCCACTCCGGGTCTCCGCCGGTACACCGGTGTCGAGGACATGCCGCGCGTCCTGAACGGACTCGGCATCGCCATCCTCTCCACGCCGAAGGGTGTCATCACCGACAAGGAAGCCAAGGAGCTCGGCGTCGGCGGTGAGGTTATTTGCTACGTTTATTAATCCACAAAAGAATTATAAATAATGTCACGAATTGGTAAATTGCCTGTAAGCCTTCCGACCGGCGTGAGCGTGGAGCTCCTCGACGGCAACGTGCTGAAGGTTAAAGGACCTCACGGTGAGATGTGCCAGAAAGTTGATCCGGACATCAAGGTGACCGTTGAGGACAATCAGATCAAGTTCGAGCGTCCGACCGACCAGCCCCGTCACCGCTCCATGCACGGTCTCTACCGCGCGCTGGTGCACAACATGGTCGTCGGTGTCTCCGAGCAGTTCACCACCCAGCAGGAGCTGGTGGGCGTCGGTTATCGCGTGGCCGTGAGCGGCCAGCTGCTGACCTTCTCCCTTGGTTATTCCCACGAAATCCAGCTGTTGCTTCCGAAGGAAGTCACCGCCGAGGTTCCCGATGTCCGCAAGGGCGAGAACCCGAAGCTTGTGCTCAAGAGCTGCGACAAGCAGCTTCTCGGCCAGGTGGCAGCCAAGATCCGTTCTTTCCGCAAGCCTGAACCGTACAAGGGCAAGGGTATCAAGTTCGTTGGCGAGACGCTTCGCCGTAAGGCCGGTAAGACCGCCGCAGCTAAATAATAGGAGGATTGAATTATGGCACTCACTAGAATTGAAAGAAGAAGAAGGATTCATTACCGCATACGCAAGCACGTCAACGGCACTGACGAGAAACCCCGCATGGTGGTCTTCCGCAGCAACAAGCAGATTTACGTGCAGGTGGTCGATGACGAGCAGGGCAAGACCCTTTGCGCTGCCGCTTCCAACGACAAGGCGCTTGCCGCGCAGTGCAAGGGCAAGTCCGGTATCGAAGCTGCTGCCCTGGTCGGCAAGGCCATTGCAGAGCGCTGTCTCGCTAAAGGTATCACCACGATCTGCTTCGACCGCGGCGGCTACCTTTTCCACGGTAGAGTTAAAAGTTTGGCAGACGCTGCCCGTGAAGGCGGCCTCGTATTCTAAGAGTTAAGACTATGGCAAATACTAATGTTAAGAGAGTAAAGACTTCTGACCTTGAGCTCAAGGACAGACTGGTCGCCATCCAGCGCGTCACCAAGGTGACCAAGGGTGGCCGTCACTTCCGCTTTGCTGCCATCGTCGTCGTCGGTGACGAGAACGGTGTCGTAGGCTATGGTCTTGGCAAGGCGAACGAAGTCACCGCCGCGATTGCGAAGGGCGTGGAGGACGCTAAGAAGAATCTGGTGAAGATTCCCGTCATCAACACGACCATCCCGCACGAGCAGGAGGCGAAGTTCGGTGGTTCCCGCGTGTTCATGAAGCCCGCAGCGCCCGGTACCGGTGTCAAGGCCGGCGGCGCCATGCGTGCCGTGTTCGAGTCTGCCGGCGTGCAGAACGTCCTCGCGAAGTCCAAGGGTTCTTCCAACCCCCACAACCTCGTCAAGGCGACCGTCGCCGCGCTGACCCAGATGCGCGATGCCTATACCGTGGCCGGTCTCCGCGGCGTGCCCATGTCCAAGGTGTTCAACGGTTAACGAGAAGGAGACACGACTATGGCAAAGTACAGAATTACCCAGATCATCAGCAGCAACGGTGAGACCCGCCGCCAGAAGGACAACCTTCGTTGCCTCGGCGTCCGCCGCATGCACAAGACCGTAGAGGTGGAGAAGACCCCCGTCACCGAGGGCCAGGTCGCCAAGATCGCCCATCTCTGCAAAGTTGAAGTTATTGACTAAGAGGAGGACCCAAGAGATGAAACTCAATAATTTGACACCTGCTACAGGTTCTACCCATACCAGCAAGAGATTAGGCCGCGGACAGGGCTCCGGCAAGGGCGGCACCGCCACCCGTGGTACCAAGGGCGCCCAGGCCCGCGCCGGCTATGAGCACAAGATCGGTTTCGAAGGCGGCCAGATGCCTATCCAGCGCCGTCTGCCGAAGTTCGGTTTCAAGAACCCGACCCGCGTCGAGTACAAGGCCGTCAATGTCGCTGACATCGAGGCCCTGGCAGCCGCTACCGGCCTGCAGGAGCTCGGCCTCGCCGAGATCGTCGCCGCCGGCCTCGCCGGCAAGAACGACCTCGTCAAGGTGCTTGGTAACGGTGAGATCAAGGCCACGGTCAACGTGACTGCGAACGCCTTCTCCAAGACCGCTGTCGCCAAAATCGAAGCCGCCGGTGGCAAGGCGGTCGTAATCGAATAGTACGATGAAGAAACTGATCGAAACAATCAAGAACATCTTCAAGATCGAGGAACTCCGTAAGCGTCTCGTCTACACGTTCCTGCTGATCCTTGTATACCGGTTCGGCTGCTTCGTGGTGCTCCCGGGCATCGACGCGACCCTGCTGGCCGGTCTGCAGAGCAGGACCCAGGAAGGCCTCGTCGGCCTCCTGAACATGTTCTCCGGTGGCGCCTTCGGTAACGCTTCGATCTTTGCGCTGGGCGTGATGCCGTACATCTCGGCATCCATCGTTATCCAGCTGCTCGGCGTCTTCGTCCCGTATTTCCGCAAACTCCAGATGGAGGGCGAGAGCGGGCGCAAGAAGATGAACCAGATGACCCGTTGGCTGACCCTCGTGATCATCTGCATCCAGGGTCCGGCCTACATGGCCGCCCTGCACAGCCAGATTCCTGCGGCTGCCTTCGTGGCCGTGAACCAGCTCGGCTGGAGCAACTTCATGTTCAACATCGTCTCCACCATCATCCTGATGGCTGGTTCGATGTTCGTGATGTGGCTCGGCGAGCGCATCACCGACCGCGGTATCGGCAACGGTATCTCCCTGATCATCATGATCGGTATTGTGGCCCGTCTGCCGTACGCCTTCATGGCTGAGATCCAGGGCAAGATGACCGCCGGCAGCGGCGGCGCCATCCTGCTCATCGTGGAGCTCGTGCTCTGGTTCTTCGTGGTCGTGGCTGCGATCGCGCTGGTCCAGGCCGTGCGCCGCGTCCCCGTGCAGTACGCCAAGCGCGTGATCGGCAACCGGCAGTACGGCGGTGTCCGCCAGTACATCCCGTTGAAGATCAACGCCGCCGGCGTCATGCCGATCATCTTCGCCCAGGCCCTGATGCTCTTCCCGCTCATCTTCTCCCGCTGGGATGCTACCCGCGGACTTGCAGCGACGCTGGGCAACTACCAGGGTTTCTGGTACAACTTCATCTTCTTCATCCTGATCGTGATCTTCACGTACTTCTACACCGCCGTGACCGTCAACCCGACGATGATGGCCGAGAGCATGAAGCGGGATGGAGGATTCATTCCTGGTGTGAAGCCGGGCAAGAAGACCGTGGAGTACCTCGACAGCATCATGTCCAAGGTGACCCTCCCGGGCTCCATCTTCCTCGGCATCATCGCCATCCTCCCTGCCATCGCGATGATTTTCGGCGTCACCAACGCCTTCGCAAGCTTCTACGGCGGTACTTCCCTGTTGATCCTTGTGGGTGTGGTTCTCGATACGCTCCAGCAGGTGGAAAGTTATTTGCTGATGCGCCACTACGACGGCCTCATGAAGACCGGCCGGCTCAGCGGGCGCTCAGGTATGTAGTTCTTTGAATTAAATTGAACGGTTGTGATCAAGCCCAAGACTGAAGAAGAGATCGAGCTGTTGCGCGAGAATGCCATCATCGTCTCGAAGACGTTGGCCGAAGTCGGTAAAGCGGTTGCCCCTGGTGTGACAACGAAACAGTTGAATAAGGTAGCCGAGACTTTCATCCGCGACAACGGAGCGATCCCCAGCTTCCTCGGTTTCGAGGGTTTCCCCGCAGCCATCTGTGCCTCTGTCAACGATGTCGTGGTCCACGGATTCCCGTCCGACTATGTCCTCAAGGAGGGCGACATCGTGAGCGCCGATATCGGCACGCTCTACAAGGGCTACAACGGTGACTCGTGCTACACCTTCCCCGTGGGGGAGGTGTCGCCCGAGACCCGCAAGCTCCTGGACGTGACGAAGGAATCGCTCTATCGGGGCATAGCGGCGGCTGTGGCGGGTGCGCGGATCGGAGATATCGGATACGCGGTGCAATCGTACGCTGAATCATTCGGTTTCTCCGTGGTCCGCGAACTCGAGGGACACGGAATCGGCCGGGAGATGCACGAGAATCCGGGCGTGCCCAACTACGGGCGTCCGGGCCGCGGCACCCACCTGGTGGACGGAATGGTCCTGTGTATCGAGCCGATGATCAACGCCGGCGGCCGGGCGGTCTATCTGGACAGAAACGGATGGTCCGTGCATACCGCCGACCACAAGAATTCGGCCCACTACGAGCTTACGATTGTTGTCCGGAAAGGCCGGGCCGAGCAGCTCTCAACCTTCGATTTTATCGAGAAAGATGGCAAGATTAAATTTTAAAGTGTAATTTTTAATGTCAAAACAAGTAGCAATAGAACAAGATGGGAAGGTCATCGAGACCCTTCCGAACGCGATGTTCAAGGTCGAGCTTGAGAACGGTCACGTCCTGCTCTGCAACATCTCGGGCAAGATGCGCATGAACTTCATCCATATTCTTCTCGGCGACAAAGTGAGAGTTGAAATTTCACCGTACGATTTAACCAAAGGCAGAATATCTTTCAGATACAAATAAAAACTCATAGATATGAAAGTCAAGACATCCATCAAGAAGCGCAGCGAGGATTGCAAGATCGTCAGACGCAAAGGCCGCCTGTACGTCATCTGCAAGAAGAACCCCAAGTTCAAGATGCGCCAAGGATAATCAATCAGTAACAAATTAAGTAAAGTATAATTATGGCACGTATAGCCGGTGTTGATTTACCTAACAACAAACAAGGAGAAATAGGTCTGACCTATATCTTCGGTATCGGCCGCAGCTCCGCCAGGAAGATTCTTGACAAGTGCGGTATCGATAGAACCATTAAAGTGGGTGACTGGAACGACGAACAGATTGCCAAGATCCGTACCGAGATCAACGAAGAGTACAAGATTGAGGGTGAACTCCGTTCTTCTGTCCAGATGGATATCAAGCGCCTCATGGATATCGGCTGCTACCGTGGTATCCGCCACCGTGCAGGCCTCCCTGTCCGTGGCCAGAGCACCAAGAACAACGCCCGTACCCGCAAGGGTAAGAAGAAGACCGTTGCCAACAAGAAGAAAGCAACCAAGTAAAGTCTGAGAAGTTATGGCAAAGAAAACTACAACTACCAAAAAAAGAGTTGTCAAGGTTGACGCTTATGGGCAGGCTCATATCTCCTCGACCTTCAACAACGTTATCGTTTCCCTGTGCAACTCCCAGGGTCAGGTAATCAGCTGGTCCTCTGCCGGCAAGTGCGGTTTCCGTGGTTCCAAGAAGAACACTCCGTACGCCGCCCAGATGGCCGCAGAAGATGCCTCCAAGACCGCCTTTGACGCCGGTCTGAGAAAAGTAAAGTGCTATGTGAAGGGCCCGGGTGCCGGTCGTGAGAGCGCCATCCGTACCATTAACAATGCCGGTATCGTGGTCACCGAGATCATCGACGTCACCCCTATGCCGCACAATGGTTGCCGTCCTAAGGGCCGCCGTAAGGTTTAATTTTTAACTAAAGAACAACTATGGCAAGATATACTGGTCCTACCACTCGCATCGCCCGTAAATTCGGCGAGCCCATCTATGGCCCCGACAAGGTTTTCGAAAAGAGAAACACCCCTCCGGGACAGCACGGCCTTGCTGCCAAGCGTAAAAAGCAGAAGGAATACGGCACCCAGCTCAAGGAGAAACAGAAAGTCAAGTACATGTACGGTGTGCTGGAGCGTCAGTTCCGTAACACCTACGCCAAGGCTGCCCGCATGAAGGGCCAGACCGGTGAGAACCTCGTTCTCCTGCTGGAATCCCGCCTGGACAACCTCGTGTACCGTCTGGGTATCGCCCCCACCCGTGCCGCTGCCCGTCAGCTGGTTCTGCACCGTCACATCACCCTGGATGGCGCCATCTGCAACATCCCTTCCTGCCAGGTGAAGCCCGGCCAGGTCATTGCAGTGCGTGAGCGCTCCAAGAGCCTTGAGGTGATCACCAGCAGCGTGGCCGCCGCCACCAAGTACAGCTGGCTTGAGTTCGACGCTGCTACCCTTAGCGGTAAGTTCCTGAACGTTCCCGCCCGCGAGGAAATCCCCGAGAACATCAACGAGCAGCTTATCGTTGACCTCTACTCCAAGTAATAGAATTTAACACCCCTAAGTTTATGGCAATCTTAGCTTTTCAGAAACCGGACAAGGTGATCATGCTCGAAGGCACCGAGACCGTTGGCCGTTTCGAGTTCAGACCCCTTGAGCCCGGTTACGGACAGACCATCGGCAATTCTCTGCGCCGCGTCCTTCTCGCCTCCCTGGAAGGTTTCGCCATTTCCCAGATTCAGATCGCCGGCGTTCAGGAAGAGTTCCAGACCATTCCTGGCGTTATCGAGGGCATGCAGGAAATTATCCTGAACCTCAAAAAGGTGCGTCTGCGTCGCATGGTGGACACCGTAGATTCCGAAGTGGCGAACATCACAATCAGCGGCAAGCAGGAGTTTACCGCTGAGGACATCTCCAAAGGATTGTCTTCTTTCAAGGTGTTGAATCCCGAGCTGCACATCTGCTCGCTGGAGCCTTCCGTCAAGATTAACATCACCCTCACCATCACCAAGGGTCGCGGTTTTGTTCCCGCCGAGGAACTCCGCGATGAGAATATGCCCATCGGCGCCATTGCCGTTGACGCTATTTACACGCCCATCAAGAAGGTCAACTGGACCGTGGAGAACTTCCGCGTGGAGCAGAAGACCGACTATGAGAAGCTGAACCTTGAGATTGAGACCGATGGTTCCATCTCCCCGGAGGCCGCCCTGCAGGACGCAGCCAACATCCTCATCTACCATTTCAAGCTCTTCACCGACGACAAGAAGATTGCTATCGAGTCTTCCGTAGAGACGGACAGCAAGGAGCTTGACGAGGAGTCCCTGAGGATGCGTCATCTCCTCCTTACCAAGCTTTCCGACATGGGCCTTTCCGTAAGAGCCTTCAATTGCCTGAAAGCCGCCGACATCGATACCTTCGCCGACCTTGTGTCCTACAGCCGCGCCGAACTCATGAAGTTCCGCAATTTCGGCCGCAAGTCCCTGAACGAAATCGACATTCTGGTAGAGAAGATGAAGCTTTCCTTCGGCATGGATGTCACCAAGTACAATATTGAACCTAAGAAAAAGATCGTTTAACAATGAGACACAATAGAGCAGTCAATCATCTTGGTCGTAAGAGCGGTCACCGCAAGGCTATGCTCGCAGGCATGGCATCCTCCCTTATCCTGAAGAAGAGGATTACCACCACCGAGGCCAAGGCCAAGGCCCTGAAGCCTTATGTAGAGCCCCTCATCACCAAGTCCAAAGAGGATACCACCCATTCCCGTCGCGTAGTGTTCAGCTACCTCAAGGATAAGGAAGCTACCGCCGAGCTGTTCCGCAACATCGCTCCCAAGGTGGCCGACCGTCCCGGTGGATACCTCCGCATCCTGCACACCGGTTTCCGCAGCGGTGACGCCGCCGAAATGGTGCTGGTAGAGTTTGTGGACTTCAACGAGGCCGCCCTCGCTTCCGGCAAGACTCAGGCCAAGAAGACCACCCGCCGCAGCCGCGCCAAGAAGGCCGAAGCTCCCGTCGCAGAGCCCGAGGCCCCCGCAGCAGAAGCTCCTGCAGCCGAATAAGCCGCCCGAGGCACAGCAAAACGCCCGACCTGTTGCAGGCCGGGCGCTTTTTTAATCACCGTAGGGGTTCCCTTCCTTCCATTCGCGGAGCTCGTCCCCGTGCTTGACCACACAGTGGGCGTAAATGAATTCCTTGCGCTTATGCTCCAGGCCGTTCCACCAGCCGGTGCAGCGGGGATAACGCACCATGTCTTCATCGGCCTTGCCGTCCGGGCTGTCCTTGCCAAGGCCCTTGCGGCAGATTCTTTCTTTCTCGCTGATGGGCAGCGAAGACCACCAAATTTCAAGTTCTCTGGATTCCATAGCGTGTGTTCTTTCTGCAAAGATAGCAATTTTCCGTAAGTTCCTACAGTTCTTGCCGATTTTGCTCCCGGTGGAGGCTGTGCATCCTTCGGTCTGTCGGCAGAAAGGGCGCGGCCCCGCTCGCTCCACCCCGCCAGCGCACACTTCTGTAGGACCATCACCGAGCTTCTGGGGCTATCAAAAGCAGATAATCCAGGGATTTCTGCTTAAGATGGTCCTTTGGGCCCAACAAAAGCGCGGGAACGCCCGATATCTGCTTAAGACAGGACTCCTGCTGGGGATTGAGGGCAGTCTGTTGTGCATATTCTGCCAGTTTTGTCAATAAGATTGTTCTTCGGGGCAATCTTGTTGTCATTTTTGGCTCAGAATGACAATGACGTTGCCCTTGCTTCTCGTGTCAGTGTGCACGAAGGTCCAAACGCTGGACCCTCAAGAGCATTTTAGCCCCATTATTGCTCGTGAAGGTCCACCTTCTGGACCCTCACGCACAGCCTCCACCGAGCACCACGGGCCCGGTTCGGTGCGCGGCCGGGGGCATTAGTTACTTCCGTAAAAAATTCGTAGCTTTGTGGTTCAAAAGAAGACAAGTGCAATGAACGGAATCTGGACCATCCTGATGCTGGTACTGTCCAACATCTTTATGACGTTTGCCTGGTATGGGCATTTGAAGCTAAGCGAGATGAAAATCTCTACGGGATGGCCGCTCATTCTGGTGATTCTGTTCTCCTGGGGGATTGCCTTTTTCGAGTACTGCCTCACTGTGCCGGCCAACCGCATTGGCTTTGTGGGCAACGGCGGGCCGTTTAACCTGATGCAGCTGAAAGTGATTCAGGAGGTTATCTCCCTTACCGTGTTTACCGTCATCATCCTGTTCCTTTTCAAGGGGCAGGCGCTGCAGTGGAATCACCTGGCGGCGTTTGTGTGCCTGGTATTGGCGGTGTTCTTTGTCTTCCTCAAGTAATAGGGCCCCGCAGTTGAATTTTTGAAAAAAATCCATTATCTTTGGTGAACTGTACCGCAAATATTGATATTAACATACTAAAACACAAACACAATGTCAAAGAAAGGTGATTCCAATATCATTGCCGTAATCACAATGATATTCCTGTTCGGAATGATTTCCTTCGTTACCAACCTGGCAGCCCCTATTGGTAACATCTGGAAAATGCAGCCCGGTATCGACGGCTCCAACACTTGGGGCATGATGGGTAACATGATGAACTTCCTGGCCTATGCCGTCATGGGCATCCCTGCCGGCAACCTCCTCAAGAAGAAGGGTTACAAGTTCACCGCACTGGCCGCCCTGCTGGTGGGTCTTCTGGGTGTCTTTGTGCAGTACCTCTCCGGTGTTGTGGGTGTGGGTGCCACTATCGGCAACCTGCCTGCGAACTTCTTTGTGTATCTGCTGGGCGCCTTCATCTGCGGTTTTGCCGTGTGCATGCTCAACACCGTGGTGAACCCCATGCTCAAAATTCTGGGCGGCAAGCGCTCCAACCAGTACATCCAGATTGGCGGTACGTTCAACTCCCTCATGGGAACCCTTACCCCTATGCTGGTGGGCTCCATGATTGGTGAACTGGTAAAGGGCAAGTCCCAGATTTCCGATGTGAACACCCTCCTGTTCATGGCCATGGGCGTATTTGCACTGGCTTTTGTGATTCTGCTCTTCATCCCCATCCAGGACCCCGAAGCCACCAAATCTACGGCCAAGGCCGAAAGCCCGCTCAAGTACAAGCACTTTATCTACGGCGTCATTGCCATCTTCGTGTATGTGGGTGTTGAGGTAGGTATCCCCGGAACCCTGAACTTCTATCTGTCCGACCCTGAGAGCGGTGCAGGCATGGATCCCAAGACTGCTGCGGCCATCGCCGGATTCGTGGCCGGTACCTACTGGTTCCTCATGCTCTGCGGCCGTCTCATCTCCTCTTTCATCTCCGGTAAGGTGACCGCCCGTACCCAGCTGTCCTGCGTATCGGCCGTAGCCCTGGCCCTCATTGTCCTTGCCATTTTCCTGGGCAACTCCTTCTCCGTGAAGATGCCCGTGTTCAATGGTCACGGCTTTGAAATGGCCGTTGTTCCCATCGCTGCCCTGCTGCTGGTCCTTTGCGGTCTTTGCACTTCTGTGATGTGGGGCACCATCTTCGATCTGGCAGTGGAAGGCCTGGGCTCCGCCACTGAAAAGGCTTCTGGTATCTTCATGGCCATGGTGGTGGGCGGCGGTATTGTCCCGCTCATCCAGAATGCCATTGCCGATGCTGCCGGCTATCTGCCCAGCTACTGGCTCCTGGCCGCCTGCGTGGCTTTCATCCTCTACTTCGCCGTTGCCGGCTCCAAGGTTAAAAAAGCATAAGACACTATGGCACAGGATCTTGTAATTGGTATTGACGTAGGCGGACAAACCGCCAAAAGCGGTGTGGTAGACGCCCGTGGCAACATCATTGCCCAAACCGTTATCAGCACCGAGAACGACGTAACGGCCGACAGTTTTGTATCGGCCCTGGCCGAGGCCCTGAACCGCATTGTAGCGGAATCCAAGGCCGAAGGACGCATCCGCGGCATTGGCGTGGGCATCCCCAACGGTAACTTCTATACCGGCATGGTGGAGAACGCCGTGAACCTGAAATGGGCCGCCGGCGGCAACTTGCCCTTCGCCAAGATGCTGCAGGAGCAGATGAACGGCATTCCCGTGTCCCTCACCAACGACGCCAACGCCGCCGCCATGGGCGAAATGACCTACGGCGCCGCCCGCGGTATGAAGAACTTCATCATGATTACCCTGGGCACCGGCGTGGGCTCCGGCATTGTCATTAACGGTGAGGTGGTTTACGGCCACGACGGTTTTGCCGGCGAGCTGGGCCACACCTGCGCTGTGCGCCACAACGGCCGCCAGTGCAATTGCGGCAAAACCGGCTGCCTGGAAACCTACGCCAGCGCCACCGGCGTTGCCCGTACCGCCCGCGAATGGCTGGAAATGAGCGACGAACCCTCATCCCTGCGTTCTCTGGACGTCATCAAGTCCAAGAACGTGTACGACGCCGCCAAAGAAGGTGACGCCCTGGCCCTCCGGGTGTTCGAGTTCACCGGCCGCATTCTGGGAGAGAAGTTTGCCGATTTCATTGAGTTCTCCGCTCCGGAAGCCATCGTCCTCTTCGGCGGTCTGGCCCGCGCCCGCGAGTTCCTGGAGGAACCCATCATGAAGGCCATGAACGAGAACGTGATTCCGCTCTGGCGCAATAAAGTAAAACTGGTATTCTCCTCGCTCAAGGAGTCCGACGCTGCCATTCTGGGGGCATCGGCCCTGGCTTGGGAACTCTAAACTATGGGTATGAGGAAGTATTTGTGGGGCCTTGCAGCCCTGACGATCCTGCTTTTCACCGCCTGCGGCTCCTCCGACAATGACATTGAGAAGGAGCTGCAGGGGATGACCCTTCAGGAGAAGGTGGGGCAGATGTTCATTGTCCGTCCGGAGGCCCTGGACATGGACTTTTTCTACAGTTCGCCCACAGAGCTGCAGAGCCGTAGCCTGGTGGAGGTGAGTGATCAGATGCGTGCCGCCGCCAAGTCTTATCCTCCCGGCGGTATTATCCTGTTCAAGCACAATATTGTGGACGAGCCCCAGCTCAGAAAGTTCATGGCCGACCTTCGCGGCATCACGCCGCGCGCACCCCTGATGTGCGTAGACGAAGAAGGCGGCCAGGTGGCCCGTATTGCCAACAATAAGAACTTCCGCGTCCCCAAATTCCCGCCCATGGGGCAGGTGGCCGCCTCCGGCCGCACCAAGGACGTCCAGGAAGCCGCCACCACCATCGGCACGTACCTCCGTCAGCTGGATTTTGACATTGACTTTGCCCCTGTGGCCGATGTCAACACCAACCCCAGCAACATTGTCATCGGCTCCCGCGCCTTCTCCAATGAACCGGAAATGGCGGCCGACATGGTGAAGGCGTATCTGCACGGCTTGCAGAAAACCGGCATCATCGGCTGTCTCAAGCATTTCCCCGGTCACGGAGACACCTATGCCGATTCTCACTTCGGCTATGCCATGAGCCGTAAAACCTGGGAGGAAATGGCGTCCTGCGAAATGATTCCCTTCAAGGCCGGGATCTCTGCCGGAACGCAGCTCATCATGACCGCACACATTTCCCTGCCCAATGTTACCGGCTCCAATATTCCGTCCACCCTCTCGCCCATGATTCTGCAGGACAAACTCCGCGGAGAACTGGGCTATCACGGTGTCATTATTACGGACGCCATGGAAATGGGGGCCATCCTGCGCCAGTATCCGGTGGAAGACGCTTCCATCATGGCCATCAAAGCCGGCGTGGACATCCTTCTGTGCGTGCGTGAATACCCCAAGGTGTTCGACGCCGTTGTATCGGCCGTCCGCCGCGGCGAAATTCCCGAATCCCGCATCGACGAAAGCGTGCGGCGCATCCTGAAACTTCGCAAATCGGCCCCCGGACTGCAGCAGAAGTAAAAGTTTCTATTGCTGCAGCAATTTTACTGCAGCGTACCGTTTTCGGCGGCCTTGATCATGGCCTCGTTGGCAGAGATGTAAATCTCCACGCGGCGGTTCTGGGCACGTCCCTCGGCGGTGGCGTTATCGGCCACGGGGTAGTCGTAGGAAAGACCTTCGGCCAGGAGGCGCTCCTTGCCGATGCCCTTGTTCATCAGGTACTTGCTCACGGCCTCGGCGCGCTGGGTAGAGACTTTCTTGTTGGCATCGGCGCTGCCCACGTTGTCGGTGTGGCCGTACACATTGATGTTGGTCTGGGGCATGTCGCTCATCTCGGCGGCAAACTTGTCCAGCTGGGCCTTTGCATCAGCCTTGAGCGAGCTCTTGTTAAAGTCGAAGAGGATGCCGTTGTCCAGGGTCACCTTGATGGCTTCCAGGCCGTTGACGTCTGTAACGGTCTCTACCTGAGCGTTTTCAAGAGCCGCAGCCAGTTCTTCGGCCTTCTTGTCCATCTTGTTGCCGATGAGCGCGCCGCTGCCGGCACCCACAGCCGTTCCGATGGCGGCGCCAATGGCGGCACCTTGTCCGTTCCCGCCAATCAGATAGCCGATGCCTGCGCCCAGCACAGCACCTGCACCCGAGCCGATAAGGGAACCTTTTCCGGTGTTGGAAATGCCGCAACCCGCGATGAGCGTGCAGCACAGAAGAATAGAAGCAAATTTTTTCATGATATAAGTTTTAATAGATTTGTTCCAGCACAAATTTACAAAAAAATTGAGAAAAAGTTTGCAGGTTCAGAAAAAAGATGTACCTTTGCAATCCCGTTCCACGGGAAGTTCATTACAATATTGCGGAAATAGCTCAGTTGGTAGAGCACGACCTTGCCAAGGTCGGGGTCGCGAGTTCGAGTCTCGTTTTCCGCTCACAGAAAGCGTCAGCCTAACGGTTGACGTTTTTTTATTATCTTTGTGGTAGAAAAATCGCATTCGTATATGGACAGAAGAGAGTTCTTCAAATATTCGGCCGGGGCGGCGCTGGGCGTATCGCTGCTGGGCCGCACGGCCGAGGCGCTGGCCAAAAGCGCCGAAGGGGACAAGTATTCGGTGGTGATTCTGGGGGACACCCATTACGATGCCGCCGACCCTGAGCTGTATCACGCCGGCTACACCGACCCCAATCCCGTGCGGGAAGCCAATCACCGGAAAGAATTCGTGCGCAACGGGAAAATGTGGGCCGAGCGCTGCCCGTCGCTGGTGCGGCGCGCCGCCTGCCTGGTGGACGACAGTACCCGCTTTGTGCTCCAGATGGGAGACCTGGTACAGGGCGACACCGCCACCGCGGAAATCCACACCCGCTTCCTGGACGACGCCATGAACCTTTTCAAGGCTGACCTGGCCCCGGACCTGCCCTTTGTCACCGTGGCGGGCAACCATGACCTCCGCGGCAATGACGACGCCGTGATTACCCAGGCCTACAACGACTATATGCCCGCTCGCCTGTCCAAAGAACTGGGCATCCCCGTAACGGACAGCAATTTCCTTTTCACCATGGGACCGGATGCCTACCTTGTCATTAACTTCGGGAAAACCTCTCTGGAGCAGATAGAACAGCTGTTTGAGGCCTCTGAAGGGGCCCGGCACACCTTTGTGGTGGTGCACAGCCCTGTTTTCCCCTACGACAGCGCCAGTTACTGGTGGTGGATTCTTTTTGGCAACCGGCAGGATTCCCGCGCCGAGGAGCGCCGCCGCGTACGCGCGCTCATGGCCCGGCGAAACGCCGTGGTCCTTTGCGGGCACACGCACAAGACGGAACTGCTGGACTGGGAAGGCGACGGCGGCCGCATTACCCAGATGACCATGAGCAGCGTCTGGGCCAAAGCGTCCCAGGGCCGCTACGAAGTTCTGGCGTCCGGGGCTGACGGGTACGGCTCCCTGCATACCTACGAGGGTGTTGCCAAGGAGCTCTTTGAGGAGTATCGGCCCGGCATCAAGCGCTACAGCTACGCCAATTCCGCTGGCTCCTACAAGCTGTTTGTGGGGGATGAAGACATCCGCGTAGACTTCTATGCCGGCAGCTCGCCGCGCCTTTCCCAGCGTTTTATCCTGCGATAGCGCGAAGAATCGCTGCTACTTTTTGAGCCGATGTCACCCGGGTGCCATCGGCTTTTTTGACGGAGGCGCTTGCGTGGATTTCCGTGCAACCCGTGCGTGCGAGGATGCTTGCGGCGTTCTCGGGCGTCACTCCGCCGCCGGGGAGCAGGAGAAGGCGCCCGGCGGAGCGCTCCCGGAGGGCCTGAATCAGCGTGGCACCTTCCAGGGCCGTAGCGGCCTGGCCGGAGGTGAGAATGCGCCGGCATCCCAGGCCGATGATGTCTTCCAGGGCACGCAGGGGCTCCCTGCATACGTCAAAGGCCCGGTGGAAGGTAACGTTGGGGGCCATCAGGCGCTCCATGGCGGGAAGGTCCACCTCGCCCTCAGGGGTGAGCGCCCCCACAACAATGCCATCGGCCCCCAGGGCCAGGGCGGTGGCAATATCGGCCGCCATCTGCTGCACTTCGGCGGCGCTGTAGCAGAAATCCCCCGCGCGGGGGCGGATGAGTACGTGGATGATAAGGCCGGGGTAGAGGCTCCGGGCGGTTTGCAGCTCTTCCCACACCGGGGTGAGCCCGTCCAGTTCCAGCTGCGAGCACAGTTCAATGCGCCTGGCTCCGCCTTTCACGGCAGCGTGCACGCTTTCCAGGTTCCCGCAGCAGACCTCCAGGGTCATAGCCGGATGGTGACAATGGTGTCAATGGCATCGGCCTTGGCCTTGGGCAGGGGGATGGTGCGTCCCTGGAAGCTGTAGGTGGCAGGCGCTTTCTCCGGGTCCAGGATATGCAGATACAGATGGTGGGCATCGCGCGTGGTCACGCCCCAGGGCTCTTCCGGAAGGCCCGTTGCACCGCAGCCGTTCACGGTGTGGCCGTTTTCCCGCATCCATTCGCCCAGGCCTTTCAGGCGGTCCAGGGCCGCAGCGGGCAGCTCTCCGTTGGCCTGAGGCCCGATGTTCAGCAGCAGGTTGGCCCCTTTGGACGCCGCCCTGACCAGCAGGTGCACAATCTGTTTCACGCTTTTGTAGTTCTGGTCGGCCACCTTGTACCCCCAGGCCCAGTTCATGGTGGCGCAGGTTTCCAGCGGCAGTGTGGCCGATATCACCGACTGTTCGCTGAGGCCGGCCGAATTCTCGCCGGGAAGGTCCTGCTCAAACATCTGGAAGTCTTCGCCTTCCAGCACCGTCCGGTGATGGTTGTTGCCAACCAGGCAGTCCGGGTCGATGGAATGGATGTAGTTGTAGAGCTCTTCCATGCGCCAGGGGAATGCCGGCGTTTCGTCTTCGTGGTCCCAGATACCGTCAAACCAGAGGGCGCGGGGATGGTGGGCCATCAGTTCGGCAATCTGCGCCTTCTCAAAGTCAAAGTAGTGGTTGTAATTGGCCAGGGTGCTGTCTTTGGCTACGCCCGAATGGCCCTTGGGATAGTCGGGCCGGATCCAGTCAATGAGCGAGTAGTAGTACTGCATGTCCATGCCTTCCGCCTTCACGGCTTCCGTGAGCTCGGCCAGGACATCCCGCTTGAAGGGCGTGGCGTCCATGATGTCAAAATCTGTGGCGGCGGTGTCAAACATGGAGAAACCGTCGTGATGGCGGGAGGTGAGGGTCACGTAACCGGCTCCGGCGTCCTTGAAGGCCTTGGCCCATGCCGCCGCGTCAAACCGGGCGGGATAGAAGCCGCCGGCCGCCTCTGCGTACACGTCCGGTTGCAACTTTCCGGTGCTCAGGTACCATTCGCCCTGGGCATAGGTGCTGTAAATGCCCCAGTGCAGGAAAATGCCCAGCCGGCGGGCCTGCATCTGCTGGCGGGCTTTGAGGTTTCCCTCCGAGGGAACATACTGCGCTGCGGCAGGCAGGGTGCCCAGGACGGCCAGCGCCAGGGCAAGGGTCAGGGTTTTTCTCATCGTCCTAACTGAATTTTAATGAGTTCGCGTTTCACATCGGCTCCATAGGCATAGGCCCCCATGTCCAGGCTGTCCAGCAGGTACAGGTCTTCGCCTTTGAAGAGGGTGCCTTCGGCCACGGCATGGATTTCTGCGGCCTTGTCCAGGGATTCCTTGGGAATAATGAGGTGGCAGGGGATGACGTAGGCCACCGGGTTGATGGCCACTACGTGGGCAACGGGCCTCACGCCGCCGGGGTTGTCCACCAGCGCGGCCAGTTCCGTGTAGCTGTAAAGGCGGGGCGGAAGTTCGCAGAGTTTCTTCCAAACCTTGAGCTGGAAGGGCGTTCCAAAAAGGCGCAGGTCCTCCCAGCTCAGGTAGCGGGCAAACTCCACCAGCTCTTCCGTAGAGATTTTCCGGGTGCCCACCGAGCCCACTTCCTCGGCGGGAAGGGCGGCAATCTGGGCGGCAATCCGGGCAAAGTGGCGGTAGTCGGCAGCAATGGATGCCACCTTGCCGTCAATCTCGGTCACAATCCATCGCGTGTTCATGGCTATTTTAAATAAGGTTTCAAGGCTTCCCAGGAGACACTGGTGGTGATGAGGCCCAGAGCGTAGGGCCCCACTTCGTAGGGCTGGAAGACCCAGGTCATGCCCTCCGCATCGGTGCTGAAATTGCCGTTGGGCACCACCATGTCCATGTTCACCATCTCCCGGAACTCTTCATCGGCCGATAAGGCCTGGCTCAGGGACTCCTGCATGAGGGCGGCCACGGGCTCCCGGTACCCTTCGCGGAAGAGGTCCTGCTCCGTAACAGGCGCGCCGGTGGCCGGGTCGAAGACCAGGTTGCTCACGGTCATGATGCCGTGGGCGCCGCCGCGGAAGCTGTAGTAAGAGAGGGTATAGTTCTTTTTGCCGTTCCAATCGGCCAGGAAAGCGCCTTCTATCTGGTCCTCCCAGGTGCAGAGGCCTTCTTTGCCCTCGTTTTCGTTGAGGTACAGGTCAATCAGGTTTTCGCGGTAGCTCACGGCGCTTTCTTCCAGGGTGCCGCTGGGCTCTTCCAGGTCGAAGGCCTGTGCGGCCAGGGCTGCGTTGATGGCCTCCATGGCTTCCGGCTTCAGCCCGCCGGTGACGTATTCCAGAGAGATGACCATGTGCAGGGAATCGGCGCTTTGCTCCGAGAGCGGAAGGGCAAGGTCGTCTTCGTACACCTGGGTTTTGAATCGGCTGCAGGAGGCCAGAACCAGAAGGGCCGATGCAGCCAGCAGAAGCTTTTTCATAGGCTTAGTCATTATTCATTTCCGCAATGTCTGCGGGACGTTCGCGTTTGTCCTCAATCAGGTATTTGGCGTAGTGGTCGGCCAATTTCCAGAAGAAGTAGTCGTTCATGTCGCCAAAGCCGTGGCGCTGGCCCGGGAGGACCACCAGGTCAAAGCGCTTGTGCGCCCGGATAAGGGCATCCACCACGCGGATGGTGTTGGCCGGGTTCACGTTGTTGTCCATATCACCGGTCACCAGCATCAGATGGCCTTTGAGGCGGGAGGCCAGTTCCTGGTTGGTCTTGATGCTGTACACGAAGGTGGTGTCGCCTTTGGACACTTTCTCCTGGATGCCGTGGTGCTGCTCGCTCCACCAGCGGTTGTAAATGCTGTTGTCATGGTTGCCGGCGCAGGAAACGGCGGCTTTGAAGAAGTCCGGGTACTTGAGGATGGCTGCGGTGGACATGAATCCGCCGCCGGAATGGCCGTGGATGCCCACCCGTTCCAGGTCTATCCACTTGTGCCGCATGCCCAGCTGCTGGATGGCGTATTTCTGGTCTTCCAGGCCGTAGTCGCGAAGGTTCCCGTAGCCGTAGTTGTGGTACCATTTGGAGCGGTTGGGATGGCCGCCGCGGTTGCCCACGGTAATCACTATCATGCCCAGTTGGGCCAGGCGGTCCGTGCGCAGGCTGTAGCTCCATGAAATGTTGTTGGCTTCCACCTGCGGGCCGGGGTACACATAATCGGCAATGGCGTACACTTTGGTGGAGTCAAAGTCCATGGGCTTGTGGATAACGCCGTGGAGGTCGGTGATTCCGTCGGCTGCCTTGACGGTGAAGCGTTCGGGGAACTGGTAGCCGGCGGCAAAGAGCTGGGAGAAGTCGGCCTCTTCGAGCGGGGTGCGCTTGCCGGTGGCGGTGTTCACCAGCATGACGGCGGGCTTGTAGTCGGCCCGGGAGTAGTTGGCTACCAGGTACTTGCCGTCAAAGGAGGCCGTGCCCAGGACGTCCATGTCGTCCATGTCCAGCTGCACCATGTCGCCGCCGCTGAGGGGAATGCGGTAGTTGTGCATCTGGTAGGGGTTCTCGGCGGGATTTACCCCGCAGGCGTTCACCACCAGGTAGCCGGGGCCCACGGCCAGCACGTCTTCCACGTGGAAGGGGCCTTCGGTGAGGTTTTTCTTCAGGGTCCCGTCGGCCCCGTAGAGGTAGAGGTTGGCCCAGCCGTTACGCTCGCTCCACCACACAAAGTCGCCGGAGGGGAGGAATTTGGGGCTGCGGGTTTCCACGTAGGTGTTCATGCGCTCGGACACCAGGGTGCGGGTGCTGTCCTGGCCGATGTCCACGCGGCAAAGGTCCCAGCGCTTGAGGTCGCGGCTGGCACGGGTGAGGAAGAAATAGTCGTTTCCGCCCATCCACTTGGTGCCATAGAAGTCTTTGTAGGCGTCCTGGGCGGTGGCATCGGCCCTGAGGATATCGCCATCCTGGTCCTTGAAGGCGTACCAGGCAATTTCCCGGGCCTTGCCCTGGGTGTCCATCACCAGCAGCGTTCCTCTGGGCCCGGGCTCGCCGGGCATCTGGTAGTGGTAGGTCTCCAGCTCGGGGCGCGGCTTGGCCACGGAATTGATGACCCACAGCTCCTTAATCTTGGACATGTCCCAGCGCAGGAGGGCAAAGTGCTTGCTGTCCGGGGCCCAGCTCAGCATGGGATAGTGGCGGGAGGTGCTGTCCGTTTCGGTGTCGCCGGTATAGTTCTCGCCGGTGTAGGAGAAGTCCTTGCTGCCGTCCGTGGTGAGCTGCCTTTCCACCAGGGTGGAGTCCTTGGCATCCTTGGCGGCTTTTTTCAGGTTCTCGCGGTCCATGGCCCACAGGTTGTGGTTCTTCACGTACACGCCGGTTTCACCGTCCGGGCTTACATTGGCCCAGCGGGGGTATTCGTCTTTGTGCTCGTCGGTGTCGTAGGTGAGGGCGCCATCGGAGAGATTGTAGTAGAAACGGTATTCCACAAACTTCCCGGTGGTGTTTCCGGCGCTGTCGCGTTTCTCCTGCTTGGACTTGAGGTCCCACTGGAAAGTTTTATCGTCCTTCAGTTTCAGGCGCAGGGTCAGGTGCTGGGCGTCATAGGGATCGCGGGTAATCTCCGTGAGCTGCCGGGCCAGCTTGTCCATGTCAAAGAGCTCCTTTTTCACGCCGGTGGCAGGGTCCACCACATAGTATTTCGTGCCCTGCGAGGTCTTCCAGCTGTACCAGAACTTGTCGGAGTCCCGGAACCAATTGGGGCGGATGCGGGTGGAATATACAAGCTGCCCAATCCGTTTGGCGGAAAAACGGGAAGCCTGCTCATAATTGGCTTTCTGCACCTTTGCGGGTGCCTTCTGGGGATTTTGGGCCGATGCTGCCATTGCGCACAGCAAAAGGGCGGTGATAGTGAGGATTCGTTTCATAATCACAAACCTTAGATTTGCAGCGTAGTTATCTGCTACCAAGGCTTATGCAGACAAAGTTAGTAAATTTGTGCCGTTTATGAAAGTTTAACTAAGGACAATGGAGCCGGGCGGTTCTCAATTTGTAAAAAATAATGAATTTGTAGGGAAAAAGAAACGGGGCGCAGAAATCGTTGCAGCTATGGTTGGCCGATGCAACGCAGAATGTGCGTCGGGATTGCACGGGTGGCTGGCTCGGGCTATTTCCGGGAGTCTTTTTCGCTGATACTCAGCCGTTTACGCAAAGTGCTTAAGCTTTCAAAGCTTAGGCATTTTACATAAACGCCTCATTATCAATGTGATAGCCTCCAGCCGGTGGTGCCCGTGCAGCGCGGATTCCAGCGTTCTCCGGCCGTTCCACGTTACCGTCCAACCCAAATCGCGCGTTTTGGGCTCTTTTTGACGGTTTTCACTTCGCGCTCTCACCCAAATCGCGCGTTTTCGGCCTTTTTTGACCGATTTCAGTTTTTTCCGTAACTTAGTGGCGGTAAAACTAAAACATCAGAGCCGATGAAAAAGCTTTTCCTCATAACCACCCTTCTGGGCCTTGCCCTGAGCACCGGAGCCCAGCCCGCCGGACGCCAACTGTGGAACGACGGCTGGACCTTCACCAAGGACGGAGAAAGCCGCGTCCTGAACCTTCCGCACGACTGGGGCGTAGAGCAGCCCTTCCAGCAGGAGAACCCCGGAGAGACCGGCAAACTGGCCTGGTGGGGGCAGGCCACCTATAGCAAAACCCTCACGGTGGACAATCTGGACAAAGACCTTCGCCTGGAAGTGGATGGCGCTTTTTCCAACGCCAAGGTGTATGTGAACGGGAAAGAAGCCGGCGGCTGGCCTTATGGCTATGCCTCCTGGGCCGTGGAACTGAACCCCTGGCTGCAGACAGGCCCCAACACCATTGAAATCAAGCTGGACAACAAGCGCGAAAGCTCCCGCTGGTACCCCGGCGGCGGCATCTACCGCAACGTCTGGCTCACTGCCACGGAAAAAACCGCAGTGGCCCATTGGGGCACTTATATTACTGCCCGGGCCGACGGTTCCGTGTGCCTGCGCCTTACCCTTAAAACCGACCATCCGCAGCTGGCCTGGGTGAACACCCGCATCCTTTATAAGGAAGAGGAGCCCGGCCGCATTGTGGAGCATGTAGTGGCCGAAAACCGCAACCTGGAGCAGGTTTACGACGGCCGGGAGGTGGTCCAGACCTTCCAGTTGGAGAATCCCCGCGTATGGAGCCTATCCAATCCCCAGCTGTACATAGCCCGCACCACGGTGGTGGGCGAAGACGGAATGGAGGACGTTTACGAGACGCCCTTCGGCCTCAGGAACACCGAATGGAAAGCCGACGGATTCTACCTCAACGGAGGCAAAACCTTCCTCAAAGGCGTGTGCCTGCACCATGACGCCGGAGCCCTGGGCGCCGTGTGGAACGAGGACGCCTGGGTGCGCCGCCTGGAAATGCTCAAGAAAATGGGCTGCAACGCCATCCGCTGCTCCCACAATCCGCCCGCACCGGAACTGCTGGACCTCTGCGACCGCATGGGCCTGCTGGTGATGGACGAACTCACCGACACCTGGACCTGGTCCAAGAAAGAGAACGGTTACGCCACCCTCTTTGACGAGTGGGCAGAGAAAGACCTGGTGGCCATGATTCACCGCGACCGCAACCACCCCAGCGTGATTCTCTGGAGTATCGGCAATGAATGCGGAGAGCAAGGCGACAGCACCCGCTGGTGGATTCCCCAGATGCTCACCGACATCTGCCACCGCGAAGACCCCACCCGTCCCACCACGGCCGGCAATGACAACCCCTGGGCCGCCAGCCAGCCGTATGCCGCCACGCTGGATGTGTATGGCTTCAACTATAAGCCGCACCTGTACCAGGACTTCCGCGACAACCATCCCGGCCAGCCCTTCCTGGGCAGTGAAACCTCTTCCTGCATCTCTTCCCGCGGGTATTACCTCTTCCCCGTGGAGCAGGACAAAGGCCGGGGCTGGGCCATGGCCGCCCCTTATCAGGTGAGCTCCTATGACCTTTACGCCCCCGGCTGGGCCTCCAAGCCCGACTATGAGTGGCAGTACGAAGACCTCATCCCCGAGTGCGCCGGCGAGTTTGTCTGGACCGGCTACGACTATCTGGGTGAACCTACACCCTTCAACCTGGACCCTTCCGTCTTTACCAATTTCCACACAGAGGAAGAAAAAGAGGCTTACCGCAAGATGCTGGAGAGCTGGGGCCAGACCGTGAGCGACGAGCCCCTCCCGTCCCGCAGCTCTTACTTTGGGATCATAGACCTGGCCGGCTTCCCCAAAGACCGCTACTGGCTGTACCAGGCCCGATGGGCGCCCAACGTTCCCATGGCCCACATCCTGCCGCACTGGACCTGGCCCGGCCGCGAAGGGCATGTGACCCCGGTGCACGTCTATACCTCCGGCGACGAAGCCGAGCTCTTCGTGAACGGAGTGTCCCAGGGCCGCAAGCAGCGCCACGGATACCGCTTTGTCTGGGACCAGGTGGTTTACCAGCCCGGCACCGTAGATGTGGTGGTGTATAAAAACGGCCGCGAATGGGCCCGGGACAAGGTGGTCACTGCAGGAAAGGCCGCCAAACTATTTGCCAGCATCGATTTCTCAGGAACGGAGCTCACCTATGTTACGGCCGATATCCTGGACCGCCGAGGCACCCTGGTACCGGACGCAGCCAATGAGCTCAGTTTCAGCGTGAAAGGCCCGGCGGTGATTCTGGGCACCGATGCCGGTGACGCCACTTCCCACGTTCCTTTCTACAGCACCACACTGCCGGCCTTCCACGGAAAGGCATCGGCCATCGTGCGCCGCACCGGAGCGGGCGCCGTAACGGTAACGGTGAAGGCCAAGGGGCTCAAGACAGCCACCATCGGCCTTCCTTAGCGGAAGGAAGAAAAACTGTGCTTGAAAGTGATGCTTCCCTGCGTGGAATACCAATACCACCAGAAGCAGCTCTGCAGAAGGTCGGCGCGGTAGTCTTTGCCGTCCGGGTCTTTGCAGAGAGAGTTGATCCCAAAGCTCATGACCACATATTTCCCTGTGAATTTGCCGAAGTAGTCTCCGGAAGGATTGCTGTTACGGAAGGTGGGGTCGGCGGCAATCCAGCCGTAGCCGGGGAGGTAGAACTCGGCCCGCACGTGGTAACCGGCCTCGGTGGGAGACAGCATGACAATATGCCGGGAAGGAATGCCATGGGCGCGGAGGAGGGAAATGAATACCGATGAAAAATTGCCACAGTCCCCTTTCCTGGTTTGCATCAGGTTAGTAATGGTATGCAGGCCGGTGTTCATGTTGCCGTAGGTCATGTTGGTGGCTGTCCACTGGTAGCAGCGGCGGGCGTAATCCAGAAGGTTTCCGCCGGCGGCGCTCCACAAGATATCGGCGGTGGAGACAATCTGCGCATTGGAGGGGTTGATTAGGTCGCCTTCCTCGGCGCCCAGATAAAGCTTGTAAATGTCTGATTCCGTGTTGTATTCCGGAATTTCTTTCACGAGGGACACATCGGCCGTCACCTCATAGGCATCGGCGTGGAAGCTTTCCTGCAGGACGGCCCCGCCGGAGGAGGGAATGCTGCAGATATCGGCCACGGCGTATTGGTTGGCGTTGTTTCCGCAATCCTTGATACTGGCTTCCCCTACGGACAAGTTGGAGATATCCTGATAGGCGTTGGACTGTGGCACCGGCATGAAAGCGTAAACGCGGGTGAGCTTGGTACCGGAGGAATAGTTTACCAGCAGGCTGTTGGTTACCGTTCCGGAGGCCACTTTCTTCCGGGAATAGATGTAGGGCATCTGCTTGAATTCCAGCTTCAGGGAAGGGTTCTCCTTCACGCTGAGGGTTCCTGTGCGCACCGCTTTGGTGGCGTTCTGCTGCGTAGTAAGGGTGAGGGTGATCTCGCCGGCTCCGCCTGAAGAGGGCGTTACCGTGAGCCAGGAGCCGCTGGAAACGAGGGTCCAGTTATCGTCGGCCGTAACATGCACGGTTACCGAGCCGCCGGCCCCGCTGATGGCTTCGTTGTCCGGCTCGGGGGTGCTGAAACTGAGCTTGATGGAAGATGGCTGCACCACGGTTACGTTGCACTGGGCCTTCACGTTGCCCGCGCTGGCCGATATCACGGCACTGCCGGCGGCCACTGCGGTTACCTTGCCGCTTTCCACGGTGGCAACGGCCGGGGCCGAACTGCTCCAGGTGATGTTCGGGTCTGTGGCGTTTTCCGGCAGGACGGTTGCTGTGAGCTGCTCCTTGGCGCCTACAATCAGCGCCAGGGTGGTTTGATTGAGGGTTACCGTGCTCACAGGAACTTTCTGAGGCTCCGGAGTGGTTTCCTTATGGCAGGATAACAGGGCTAGGCACGCTGCGGCCAGTATGAGGGCGGTCTTTTTCATCGGCTCATTGTTTTAGCGCCACTAAGATACGGAAAAAACTGTAATCGGTCAAAGAGGGTGGCGTTGCAAGTGTGCAAAAATGGCGCATACCTGTAACAAGTTGATGGCCGGACCCTTCCTGTGGAAAACTTTGTTAATTAATTTTTTTTTCTTATCTTTGCAGCCCATTTTGCGGGGACATAAGCCCTTCAAGATGGACAGTAACTATAATTTATTTATTAACAAACATTTATGCCTACAATTCAACAACTTGTCCGTAAAGGACGCGAGCAGCTTGAAGTAAAGAGCAAGTCTCGTGCGTTGGATGCTTGCCCTCAGAAGCGTGGCGTATGTCTTCGTGTTTACACGACGACCCCTAAAAAGCCGAACTCCGCTATGCGTAAGGTAGCCCGTGTTCGTCTTTCCAACGCCAAAGAGGTCAATGCCTACATCCCG
>JAGBJY010000003.1 GCA_017934185.1 Bacteroidales bacterium
ACTTCAACGACAAGTCCGTCACCGAGAACACCCGCGTGAGCTATCCTATCTACCACATTGAGAAGATTGTGCGCCCCGAAAGCCACGGACCCGCTGCCAAGCAGGTAATCTTCCTCAGTGCCGATGCCTTCGGCGTGCTGCCTCCGGTTTCCATCCTCACCCCTGAGCAGACCAAGTACTACTTCCTCTCCGGTTTCACCGCCAAGCTGGCCGGTACCGAGCGTGGCATCACCGAGCCCACTCCTACCTTCAGCGCCTGCTTCGGCCAGGCTTTCCTGGAGCTGCATCCTACCAAGTATGCAGAGGAACTGGTGAAGAAGATGAACAGGAGCGGTGCCAAGGCATACCTCGTGAACACCGGCTGGAACGGTACCGGCAAGCGTATCTCCATCCGTGACACCCGCGGCATCATTGACGCCATCCTGAGCGGCGCCATCGACAAGGCTCCCACCAAGGTCATCCCTTACTTCAACTTCACCGTCCCTACCCAGCTGGAAGGTGTGGACACCGGCATCCTGGATCCTCGCGATACCTACAAGAATGCCGCCGAGTGGGAAGAGAAAGCCAAAGACCTGGCTGCCCGCTTTATCAAGAACTTCCACAAGTACGAGAGCAACCGTGCCGGCAAGGCCCTTGTAAAGGCCGGCCCCAAGCTGTAGTTGTTTTTACTGTTAAAGGAGTTGGTTTTTCCAACTCCTTTTTTTTACCTTTGTTTTACCTAATACCTTATAGATATGAGTCAAGTGCATGTAATAGACCATCCCATGATTCAGCACAAGCTGACCATCATGCGCAATAAGGAAACCGGTTCCAAGGATTTCCGTCAGCTGCTTACCGAAATTGCCATGCTCATGGGTTACGAGGTTACCCGTGACCTGCCGCTGGTTGATGTGGAGATTGAAACGCCCATCTGCCCCATGACCGCGAAAAAGGTCTCCGGCCGCAAACTGGCCATTGTCCCCATCCTGCGTGCGGGTATCGGCATGGTAGACGGCCTCCTGAGCCTGGTCCCTGTGGCCAAGGTGGGGCACATCGGCCTTTACCGCAACGAGGAAACGCACAAACCGGTGGTTTATTTCTGCAAGCTTCCGGAAGACATCCAGGAGCGTCTGGTCATTTTGACCGACCCCATGCTGGCTACCGGCGGCAGTGCCTGCGACGCCCTTGCCATGCTCAAGGAACGCGGTTGCAACAACATCCGCCTCATGTGCCTGGTGGCAGCTCCGGAGGGCATTGCCAAGGTGCAGGCCCAGCATCCGGACGTGGATATCTTTGTGGCTGCGGTAGATGAGCACCTGAACCCGAATGCCTATATCGTCCCAGGTCTGGGTGATGCCGGCGACCGCATCTTCGGCACCAAGTAAGCGTCAGTCTGTTATGCAGAGCCCGTCATAGGCGGGCTCTACATCAGAGTGAATCCCTCTTTCCCGGCAAAGCTCCTTGAGTTGCCGGCAGAATTCCGTGTGTCTTGGGAAGGCGTGGCTCAGGTGGGTAAGCCAGGTGTGGCGGGCGCCTATCCTGTCGGAGAGGGCCAGGGCTTCATCCAGGGAGAAGTGGGAGTGGTGGGGGTGATAGCTCACCGTATTCAGTGTCACGTGTTCCAAGCCTTCCAGTTTGGAGAATTCGCTCTCGGGGAGCTTGCTCATATCGGTGATATAGGCGATGTTCCCGAAGCGGAAGCCCAGCACGGGCATCTGCCCGTGGATGCCGCGGATGGGGATGATGTCGGCCCCGTCGCGGGAGGCCTCGGTGACGGCATTATCGGAGTGGACCAGGCTGCCATCGGCCTGCCTGTAGAAATAGCCGATGTCGTGCACCCATTCAAGGTCTCCGGTGTTTTCGAGGGACTCCACGCGGAAGGGGTGCTCGTCAATGAGGTGGACGTGCCACTCCGGCGCGCCGGGGTACTTATGTTCGGCAAAGGCGTAGGCATAGTCGTTCCGGAGGGTTTGGAGCACCTTTTCCTCGCAGTAAATTTCGGCCGCTTTGCGGTCTATATAATTAAAGGAACGGACGTCGTCCAGGCCGCCCGTATGGTCTTTGTGGTTGTGGGTGAGGAGGATAGCGTCCAGGTGCCGCACGTCGTGCGCGAGCATCTGGGAGCGGAAATCGGGCCCCGCATCCACCAGGATCGTTTTCCCGTTATATTCCACCAGGGCCGATGAGCGGAAGCGTTTGTCCTTCGCATCAGCCGATTTGCACACGGCGCACTGGCAGGCGATGATGGGAACCCCCTGCGAAGTGCCGGTGCCGAGAAACGTAAGTTTGGTCATAGCACACAAATTTACAACTCTTTTAGGCAAAACCCAAAAGAACCGGTCCCGTGGATGGACCTTTGGCGTCGGGGGAAAACAAAATAACACTACCATCCTGCATCTTCCAGAAGTGAGATAGAAACCGGCAGTGGTCTTACCATAAGCCCCGCTACGCTCAAACGCATCCTTGCCGCCTTGGTAGAGGAAGGCTCCGCCACTGTTACCGGTCAGGGCCGTGCCACCCGTTACAGTGTGTCGCCGCAGGCTTACGTCACAATGCCGCTTGACATTGACACTGTCCTTTTCGGCTGTGTTTTTTTACGGGAGGTTGTTTTGGGCTGTTTGTAAACTTCACTACCAAGAACCGTCGGCTGGAGAGTTGGAAACTCGCCCGCTAGAGTTGTTTGGCCCTTAACCGGCTTTTTCTATGCGGCAGGTGTGCTGCTTGGTGTCGCGGTCGTAATTGATGCCCACGAGAAGGAGCTTGGCGGCATATTCGGCCACTTTGGCGGGGTACTGCTTGCGGCGGATCTGGTCAATGGCGGCATCGGCATCCTTGTTTACCTTCAGCTCGATTACAATGGCGGGGGTGTCCACGTTTTTGCGGGGGATGAGCACAATGTCGGCAAAGCCTTTGCCGGAGGCCAGCTCCCGGTGCATGACGTAGTTGTTGCGGGCATAATAATAGGCAAGGCTCAGTACGCAGGAGAGGGAGTTCTCATCGTTGTAGCTGAGGATGCTGGTGCTGTCGTCATGCACCACTTCCACGCCGCGGGCAACAGCCTCCTCATCCCCTGCTAGGGTTGCAGCCAGCAATTTCTCTGATTTTGCAAGGGCATCCACCACCGGCTTCCAGTTGTTGGCCTCAATAGCGTTTGCCATTTCCCCTGCAACCTCCCTGTTGGGAATATAGCATTCATCTTCGCGCCAGTTGTAAGAGAGATACCCAAGGTGAATCAGCACCGTAAGCACATCATCCTTGCTGTGGATATCCCGCATGTCATTTCCAAACTTGGTAGGATTCACCTTGCAGCGCGCTCCGGCAAGCATGCCGATAATATCGTCTTTCAGCCCCTCGTAGTTCATCCGGATATAGGCCGATACGGCGTCGAATGCGCCGGTAGCAGCCCAGAAACTGCGGCAGCGCCGGGCATACAGCGCCATCATCACGCTGTTGGGATTGAACATGGAAGGCTCGTCCCCAATCTGGTAGCCGTCGTACCATTTTTCCAGGTCGTCAAAGTCCATTCCAAACTTTTCGGCCAGGACACGGACCTCCTCCTTGGTGAATCCGAAATAGCGTCCCATAGCCCCTGGCTCTACCATGGAATACTCCACAAAGTTATTCAGGGCCGACTGGGTATTGTACTTCTTGATGGGAAGAATGCCAGTTAAGTACACCCCTGCAAAGACCTGCGATGACTGGCCGCCCTTGAACAAACGCCGCAGCCAGTTCACATAGTTGTCCATGGCCTTGGTGTCCGGCTCAAATTCCCGGCAAATGGAATCCCATTCATCGATGAAGAAGATGAACGGCTGCCCGGTGGAAGCAACAATGCGGCCAAGATACTTCATGAGGTCATCGCCTTCCACAAGTGGAATGTCCGGATAAGATGCGGACACATCTTCCCTAAGTTCCGCATCCATCTTCTCCACAATGACATCCCCGTCAAAGCGGGTGACAAAGTCGGAAAGATCCAGGAAAAGAACCGGATACTTGTTCAGATGCTCCTCAAATCCAGGGTCCGACGCAATCTCCAAGTCAGCAAAAAGCGACCTGGAATCGCAGGATTTGTCATAATAGGCACAGAGCATTTCTGCCGCCATGGATTTACCGAAGCGGCGGCTACGGGTGACACAGCTGAAACGGCGCTTTGTGAAAAGCGTTGCATTGACAATTCGGATAAGCCCGGATTTATCCACATATTCTCCGTTTCTGGCAGACCGGAACCCGGCGTTTCCAACATTGATATATACTCCCATACAGCGTGCAATTAAAATATCGCTGCAAGTTACGAAAAAAATTTGGGAATGTCCTTGGCGCAAGGTGGAAAAAAAGGCCGGAAGGGGAGTCCTGGCCTGCTTGTCCTATTCCGGATAGGACTGTGGGATTTTCAGATTGCATATTTAGGCAAATCTTTTTTAAAAACAAGTTTTTTGGCCCGGCTGGCGACAAAAAAGAGAAAGAAAAATGGATGAGTTTATTGCCCGATTTGATGCGGGAGCCTGCCGGGAACTTTTGCTTCTGTCGCTTTGGGGCCGGGGAAGCGGGGAGCGCTTAGGGGCGTCACAGTACAACGTCTTCCAATTGGTTCACTGAGGCGGCGTCATAAGGTTTCTCTACGCGGATGTAGTTGCCGGTGTAGCCGCCCATGAGGCCGCCTTTGACGGAACTTTCCCAGAGGACGGTCTCTTTGAGGCCTTTATGGGCCGATACAAATTCGGCATGGAGCTCTGCACAGAGGGCCTCCAGGCGGGCTACCCGCTCGGTTTTCACGGAGTCCTGGACCTGGTCCGGCCACTCGGCGGCGCGGGTGCCGGGGCGGCGGGAGTAGGGGAATACGTGGATGTAGGCCGGGCGGATACGGTCCTTGAGGAAGTTGTAGGTTTCCTGGAACAGTTCCTCGGTTTCTCCCGGAAGGCCCACTATCACATCAATCCCAAAGAACACCCGCGGCTGTCCGGGATGCTCCAGGGCCTGACGGATATAGTCGATGCGGGAAGCGAAGAGGGTCGTGTCATACCGGCGGCCCACCCGTTTTAACAGGGTGTCACTGCCGCTTTGGAGCGGGATGTGGAAATGCCGCTGGAATTTGGTTCCGGAGGCAATCCAGTCAATGATTTCCGGTGTAATCAGGTTAGGCTCTATGGAAGAAATCCTGTAACGCTCAATGCCTTCCACCTGGTTCAGCGCCTTCAGCAGGTCCAGGAAACTTTCCCCGTTGGTGCGGCCGAAGTCTCCGGTATTCACTCCGGTAAGGACAATCTCTTTACAGCCCTGCGTGGCAATCTCCTTTGCGGCCCTCACCGCCTCGCAGATGGGAATATTCCGGCTTCGGCCCCGGGCATAGGGCACGGTGCAGTAAGCGCAGAAGTTGTTACACCCGTCTTGCACCTTCAGGAAACTCCGTGTCCGCTCCTCGCCGCTGCTGTATGCTCCGAAGGTGATATCGGTCACCGGGGAGGGTATAGCCCTTGAAACCGTCGCTTCGCGACCCCTCCCACCGCTTTCAGCGGCGGGCCCCTCCCCCTTACAGGGCCGGGGGTGGCCATGGGTTTCAAGGGCTATACCCTCCCCGATGACCGTGGGCACTATCAGCGCCTTCTCATCGGCCCCGAAAACGCGCCAGACGCCTTCGATGGCCTGAATCTGTTCGCGGCGGAGCTGCGCGTAGCAGCCGGTGACGGCGATGCGGGCCTCGGGAGCGGTCTTGTGGGCGCGCCGGATGAGGTTGCGGGACTTTTTCTCCGCGGTTTCCGTGACGGCGCAGGTGTTGATGAGATAGACATCGGCCCGTTCTGTCCAGGGGACCACTTCCCAGCCGGCGGCGGTGAGTCCCCGTTCGTAGGTGGAGGTTTCGGCGTAATTCAGTTTGCAGCCTAATGTGGTGAAAGCTATTTTCATAGATGCTTCGCTTTGAGATTCTTCGCTTCGCTCAGAATGACAAATACGCAGGGGCGTTTGCCGATGGTGACGGGTTCCTGCTTCCACTGGGCAATGGTGCGGGTGCGGATGAAGGCATCCGGGCAGGTGAGGTTGGCGGCCAGGCACAGGCGCGTGCCTGCGCTCAGGCACTGGAGCATATCGGCCAAAAGGGAATCGTTCCGGTAGGGCGTTTCAATGAGGATTTGCGTCTGACTGGCCGACGCCGAGCGCTTCTCCAGTGCCCGGAGGGCCGCACGGCGTTCCTCGGTTTTGGCGGGGATGTAGCCCACGAAAGCGAACGATTGCCCGTTGAGGCCGGAGGCCATGAGGGCCAGCATCAGCGACGAAGGGCCCACCAGCGGCACCACCTCAATCTGATGCCGGTGGCAGAGGGCAACCAGCTGGGCGCCGGGGTCGGCCACGGCGGGCAGTCCTGCTTCGGAAAGCAGTCCCACGGAGCTGCCATCGGCAAAAAGCGCCATAAGGGCCTCCACTTCCGCAGGGCTTGTGTGCTCGTTCAGCTCATGGAATTCCAGTTCCTGGATATGCCCTTTGAGCCCGGCCGATGACAGGAAACGGCGCGCCGTGCGCACTTCTTCCACCACAAAACGCCGGAGCGTGGGCAAAAGGTCCAGTACGGATGCGGGCAGGACCTCCAGTGGAGCGCCTTCCCCCAGAGGGGTGGGAATCAGATATAATTTGCCTTTATTCATAATACTCGGTTGCAAGGCCGTCCTCATCAATGTCCAGGACAAGTTTGCGCTCCTGAGGCGCACGCTCTTCCTCCTCCTGTTTGCGCCGGGGGCCGAACAATTCGCGGAAGAACTGTGCGAAGGAGTTGAACTCCCGCTGGTAGGCGATACCGGCCCCGTGCCGCTGGCTGTTGTCCAGGAAGTAAGTGAACTGGTCGGCGGAATGGGTGAACACGGTGAGGCGCAGCGACCCGCTGGCATTCAGCTTGATTTCAATGTCTATGTCTCCGGCAATCTCATTGGTGGAAGAGCCTCCGATGATCTGTTTGTTGCCCACCGTTCCGTTCACCAGCACGCGGTTGTGGAAGAGCTGGGTGCTCAGGGCCACGTCAAAGAGGTTGTCGCCGGTCTGGGTGGCCTGGTAATTCAGACCCAGGTCCAGCGGGATGTTCAGTTTCTGGAAAACCTTGTTCAGCTGGCCGCTCATGATGCTGGATACATTGGAGAAGAGCATGTCGGAGCCGTTGGCCGAAATGCCGGCGTCTTCACCCGGCAGGAAGTTGCCGGCAATGAGCAGGTACACAAACTGTTTCTGCACTTTGTCGGAAGTGTTGAGTACGCTCTCCACTGCGCTCTGCGTAGAAGGGTTCAGGTCCGGAATCTCAATGCTGAAGTCCACTTCCGGGTTCCGGAGCTTGCCGGTGAGGTTGATGCCGCAGTTGACGGTGCGTCGGCTGGAAGTGCTTTCGTCCGAGAGCAGGGTGGACAGGCTGGCTTTGGTGTAATAGAGGGCCGTTACGTCCAGGGTGGTGTTCATGACCTCTCCGTTGAAGCGGATGGAACTGCCGTCCTGGATGCTGAAGTCACGCGTTACCAGATTCATCACCGACACATGCACATTGCCGCCGGTGAGGTTGTAGTCGCCGTTGAGGCTGAATCCGCCGTCCTGGATGTTGGTGGCCAGGGAAATGGCACCGTTGCCATTGGCCGAAAGCGAGGCCTCGTCCAGGTCCAGATAGACGGTTAGAAGGGGAGTAGTGCTTATTTTCAGCAGCACATTGATGTTGTTGCGCTGGACGCGGTTCTCCTGGGCCGCCGCCAGCATCTGCTCGTAGGCGTCCTGCTGTGCCTGTTCGGCCGATTCGGTGAACGTCAGCAGTTCGCGGGAAGAGTCACTGCCGCCGGAGCCGGTGTAAATGTGCACCACGCTCTCGTCGGTGACTGACGCGTCCACATCCAGGAGCATTTTGCTCATGGGCCCGGTGACATCGATGCGGGCCGTTCCGTAAACATTGCCGCTGAGGGTGGAATTCATGCCGTGCTGCAAATTCATGATGTACATCCGGTTCAGGTTGGCATGCACATCCATGACAAAGTTGCTGAAGTTGGAGAAACGGATGCCGCCCGTCAGGCTTCCCCGGCCTTTGAGCCCGTCCGAAAGCCGGACATTGCGGAGGAACAGCCCTTCTTCCGTCAGTTCCAACGGCCCTTCCATCTTGTAGGGCACCCTAAGGTAATCCAGCTCCATCACGCCGTCCTCAATCCGGAGGTCCTCGCTGCTGATTTTCAGTTTGTCCAGTTTGCCGTCCACCCTCAGTTTTCCGGACAGGCCGCCTTCAAAACGGGAGAAGAGGTCGGACAACAGGTCTTCGGCATAGCCCAGGTTCAGCTTGTCCAGGCTGGCCTCGGCGTGCAGGAGGCCCGTGGCGGGGGTAAGATGGGCGGCGACATTCAGGTTGCTCTGTCCGCCCCTTTGGTTGCGCACATCAATGTTGAAGCGCTTGTTTTCATCGTCCCAGTTGCTCCTGAGGGCCAGCCGGCCCATGGGATGGCCGGAAATGCGGGTGGAGTCGCAGATGATGCCCGCCAGCAGGCCCGGAGTGGGACTGGAGGGCGAAACCACCCTGGCGCGCCCGGTGGCAATGCCTTCTATGCGGGGGCTGCCTCCGGTGAAGGTGTTCACCAGGCCGATGTCGAATTTCTCCATGCGCACGTGAAGCGTATCGGCCTTGGTGGGGGAGTAGCCGCCGTCAATGAGCAGCAGCTCATCCTCGTGGCGGGCCTGGAGCCGGTCCACCTTCAGGTCCCCGCCCTTGTACAGGATGTCGCCCGAAGAAAGGCCCCAGCCGTTCCCCTTGTAATAGATGTTGGAAGGCAGGGCCCGGGCCAGAATGCCCAGACCGCCGGCATCGCGGGACAGGTCTCCGCTCAGGTAAACTTCGGCCTTGGTCTCGTCATTGTCCTCATTGTCAAAGGTATAACCCATGCCGATGTGGTTGTCGTCGGCAAAAAGGGTGAGGCGGTTGTCCCGCAGCTGGGCCCCGGCGAGGGCAAGGGTGGAACCGGTGACGGTGGCCTGCAGCACGTCGTCGCCGTTGTTGAAGCTCAGCTGGAAATCCTTGATGTACTTGTCGTAGAGGGCCAGGCGCCCGGAGGTGACCGAGGCCGACACCAGGCCATCGGCATTGATGCTTAACCGCCCTTGCGTTTTATTCTCTACCCAGAGGCCGGGGACCAGGAAGGTAAGCAGGCCCTGGGCCGCTCCTACCTTGAACCGTGCCTCATAAGTGCCGCCGTCCCAGGCCTGGGAGCGCTGCTCGCTCAAGGCCGACAAATCGCGGTCCAGCACCAGCGACTTCACATCGCTCAGGAAATTGCCGATGGAACGGCTGCCCACAAAACTGGCGTCCAGATAGTCGGACTGCACCCGGATGCGGTGGACGTCGTCGTTGGCGTGGGCCTTGACCGTCAAATCGCCCAGTTCCTCCGTGCCGCCGGCGCTCTGGAGGGTGATGCCGGAAATGGTGACATCTCCCAGCAGGTCCCTTTGCTCTGTGCGCAGGAAATTGGACGATGCCTGGAGGCTGATTTTGGCCTGCTCGCGGCTGTCCAGGTGCAGGGCGTGAAGGTCGGCGTATCCCAGCGAGGCATAGAACTGATAGGCGGCATTCTTGGTTTTCCGGGACAGGTTGAAAAGGCCCTGGAAGATAAAGTTCAGGTTGGGGTCGGACGACACGATGCGTCCGTCAAAGGCGTCTCCGGTGTAGTTGCCCACTGCCGAAATATGGCTGTAGTCGTAGTCCAGGGCATGCAGGCGGTCAATGTGCAGGGAGTCAATGCGCACGCGGGTTCCGCTGTCGGCAAAATCGGCCTCCAGACCGGCCCTGAGGCTCACGGGACCCAGGGCTTCCGTGTCCAGTATGGTCCCAACATTCAGGTCCCGGGTTTCCAGTTTGCCGCCCAGGATGATGGGCTTGAGTCTGTCCAGGGCATTCAGGATGTGGATATCCAGGAGGACATCGCCAATGCCGGAGTGGATGTCTCCGCTCACCAGCAGTTTGTCCAGAAGGCCTTTCACCCCGCCTTCGAAGCTGAAATCTTCTCCGGGGGCATAAGCGTCCAGGTCCAGCTCCGTGCCCGGCGACCACACGGACACAAACTCATCCAGCCGGTTCAGTTTGAAAGACAGGTCCTTCACCTGGAAATCCAGCACGGTCTGGTCTGTTTCCGGAAGGCCCGTGATGGTGCCGGAAGTGGAAAGGGTCACCTGATTGTCCAGGTCCCGGATGCCGATATTGTTCAGCTTCAGGGCGCTTACGGTACCGCTCACGTGTCCCTGCAGGGCGGCGCGGAAGGGGATATCCTGCAAACTGCCCGCAAAGGCGCCCACATCCGGCAGATACAGATAGCTGTCGGGTAAAATTTCGGCGTCCAGGCCGATTTTCTCCACAAAGTCTCCGTAGTCGTCCAGCGGACCGGAAAGGGTAAAATCGGAGAGGTCCAGGGAACTTTCCGGAAAAAGGAGTTGCAGCCCGCCGATGTACACTTTCCCTTTGCCCACGCGCACCCCTTGTCCCTTGACATCCCGCGCTACAAGTCCGGAGCGTCTTTCCGTGAACTGCAAGGTTTTCACGTCTCCGCTCACGTAGTCGTCGGCCACGCGCACATTCATGGCTTTCAGGGAGGAGACATCTACGGTAAAGTCTGACCAGTCTACGGTTCCCGGGTCATAGGACGACCCTTCCTTGGCCATGCGCTGCTGGCTGGGCTGGCTGGCATAGCGGAAGGTGAAGTTGTGGATTTCCACGTCATCGGCTTTCACGATTTTGCCCCAGTGCATGGGGGAGTCGTCCTCTGGGTTGGAATAAGGCAGGCCGAAGATGCGTCTCAAATTGGCGTTGGACCCGTCCGGGGCCGCCGGATCCAGCTCTACGCCGTAATTGAAGCAGGCGCCCTCCAGCCGGAGGCGGCTCAGATAGGCCATATCGCCGTGCAGGAGCCCCTTCAGGGAGAATTTGACGGAGAGGTGCTGGGCAAATATCAGCGTGTCCATCCCCGCAATGACGGGGGCGGGGTCCAGGATGGCAAAATCGTGCAGCACCAGGGCGTCGAAGGGACGGACCGTGATGTGGGAGAAACTAATTTCAGCGTCAGCGTTGCCGCGGAGCTTTTCAATGGCGCGCTGGCCCAGCCAGGTCTGCACCCTGGGTGACTGAATGGCCACCACGCCAGCCAGCAGCAGTACTGCCACCAGTCCCAGCATCCAGGCCACAATATGAAGCGCGCGTTTCACAATCTACAAATTTACAAATTATTCTGCAAAAGTCGATGCCTTGAAATAACAAAACGGACGGGTGCCGTTTGAACACCCGTCCGTTGAGCTAATGTGTTGTGAAAGATAGGCTTAAGCGCCACGCTTATTTGGCCAGGGCTTTCCAGCAGCAGGCACTGAGGGCGCCACCCACCAGCGGGGCGCAGATGAATACCCACACATTCTGGAGGGCTACACCGCCGGCGAAGATGGCGGGGCCGATGGAACGGGCGGGGTTCACGGAAGTGCCGGTGAGGTTGATGCACACCAGGTGAACCAGGATGAGGGTAAGGCCAATGGCCAGGCCTGCCAGTTTGCCGGCACCCAGTTTCTCATCCGTGGTGCCCAGCACTACCAGCACGAAGAGGAAAGTAGCCACTACTTCCACCAGGAAGGCACCCCATACGCCGCCGG
This sequence comes from Bacteroidales bacterium, assembly GCA_017934185.1. Lineage (GTDB taxonomy): Bacteria > Bacteroidota > Bacteroidia > Bacteroidales > UBA932 > Cryptobacteroides. The sequence continues at coordinate 11,599 of JAGBJY010000003.1, forward strand.
CGTTGGCTACGCCATTGGTGCCCAGGCCACCGGTAAGGTCCGGAGCGGCCACCACCTTGGTGAAAGCAAACAGCAGAGCACCTGCCAGGATACCGCCGATAATCTGGCCGCACCAGTAGCCGCAGGCGTCTTTCCAGCTCATGCGGCCGCTCAGGGCCACGCCCAGGGTGATGGCGGGGTTGATGTGGCAACCGCTGATGCCGCCGATGGTGTAGGCCATGGCAACCACGGTAAGACCGAAGGCGATAGCGGTACCCACTACGCCGGCCGGGGTGTTACAACCCAGAAACATGGCAGTGCCGCAACCCAGGAAAGTGAGCACGAAAGTGCCGATACATTCTGCAAGATACTTTTTCATAAACGTTAGATTTTAGTTAGGTAGTCCAAATTTAGCGGCTTTCAGTGAAAAAAACAAGATTATCTGGCCACTAATTGCACATATACCGGCTTGGGCGCGCTGATACTGCGTTTCATGGGGCCGGGAAGACCGGTTTTGGGATCGCGCGGGTAGATTTCTATACTGTCATTGTCCCGGCAGGCCACGATGAGTTCTTTTTCGGTGACGGTAAAGTTGCGCGGATGGGGGCCGGTTGGCAGATAGCCTGCCTTGGAGAGCGTCCCGTCACCGGCCACGGAGAAGATGGCAATGCCGTCGCTGCGGAGGCGGAGGCTGGCGTAGAGGAAAAGGCCGTCCGGAGAAAAATGGAGGTCGGCGGCACCGCGGGCGTTCACTTCATCGGCCTTGACAATTTGTTTGAGCTGGAGGCGGCCGGCCTCGTAATCGAAAACGGCGATGTCGCCGGAGAGTTCCCCAATCACGTAGAAATGCTGCCCCGAAACATCGAAAAGCAGATGGCGCGGGCCGAAATCATCCGGAAGAGTGGCGGCCTTCCTGTAGTTGCGCACTTGGGTGCCTACAAGGTCCAGCGAGCCGATGGCATCGGCGCTGAACTCGCTGAACAGCAGATGCTTACCGTCCGGCGTAAAAGCGGCGCAGTGGACGTGGGGCGTTCCCTGGCGCGAAAGGTCCGGTCCGCCGATGGAGCTGAAGATGAGGGAGTCCAGCGGGGCTATCCTGCCATCGGACTCCAAGGGAAAGAGCGCCAGCGTGCCGCCGCTGTAATTGGCTACCGCCAGCAGCTTGCCGTTGGTGGCGACGTAGCAGGGATCTTCGCCGCTGAGGCCGTTGAGGCCGGTGGGTTGGGTGTTCAGTAGTTTGAAGCTGTCGGCGTGGAAACGCCAGGCCCAGACACTGGCCGAAGTGTCCGGCTGCTCACTCACGGCGTAAACCCTGCTGCCATCAGTGGCCAGGAAAGAGGGGTTGGGCATGGACGCCTTGGCTATGACCTCGCCGCGTTCGTAGTCCATGGCAAAGAATCCGTCCGAGTAGGTGCCTACCAGGAGGGTGGCGGACTCTTTGGGGGTACACATTACTGCCAACAGTGCAAGGATAAATAGAAAGCCGGACCGTTTCATCTGATTGACATTATTTGCTGTTTTTGTAAATAAGATTGTCCTAAAGTTCATTCTTATTGACAATATTGCTTGATTATGACAATAAGCCTTATGAGATTTGTGAGAAGTCCTGATGACTGTACTTGTTTTTATGAAGTTCTTGGGCCAGCAGGGCGTTCCGCTCCTCAGAGAGCAACGGATCCCCGTCCAGAATGTGCTGGGCGTAGTTTCTGGCATCGGAGAGGATGAGCCCGTCCTTGGCCAGGGAGGCAATGTTCAGCGAGATGGGCAAGCCGCTCTGCTGAGTGCCTTCCAGGTCTCCGGGGCCGCGCATTTTCATGTCTTCTTCGGCCAGTTCAAAGCCGTTTTCCGTGGCGCAGAGCAGGTCCAGGCGCTTCTGCGACTCTTTGGACACTTTCTGCCCTTTCATGAGGATGCAGTAGGAGCGTTCGGCACCCCGGCCCACACGGCCGCGGAGCTGGTGCAGCTGGCTCAGGCCAAAGCGTTCGGCACTTTCAATGACCATGACCGAGGCGTTGGGCACATCCACGCCCACTTCAATCACCGTGGTGGAAACCAGGATGTTGGCCCTTCCCGCCACAAAGGCATCCATGTTGAACGCCTTTTCCTGCGGCGTTTGCTGCCCGTGCACGATGGCCACTTTGTACTGCGGCAGCGGAAAAGCTTTCACAATTTCCTCATAGCCTAACTCCAAGTTCTTGTAGTCCAGTTTTTCGCTTTCGAAGATAAGTGGATACACAATGAATGCCTGGCGGCCCTTGGCAATTTCATCGCGCACAAAGTTGTGCATGGCGTGGCGCTTGTTTTCGCCCACGCAGAGGGTGGTGACGGGTTTTCGGCCCGGAGGCATCTCGTCAATGACCGACACGTCCAGGTCTCCGTACAAAGTCATGGCCAGGGTGCGTGGAATGGGGGTGGCTGTCATCACCAGCACATGCGGCGGCGTTCCTCCATACCCCTTGTTCCAGAGGCGGGCCCGCTGCTCCACCCCAAAGCGGTGCTGCTCGTCCACTACCGCAAGGCCCAGAGCCCGGAACTGCACCGTATCTTCAATGAGGGCATGCGTGCCGATGAGCACCCCTACCGACCCGTTCTGGAGCCCCGCGTGAATCTCCCGCCGGGCCGCGGCGCCGGTACTGCCGGTGAGCAGTTCCACCCGTACGCCCGTGGGGGCCAGATAGCGCGAGACGTTGGCAAAGTGCTGGTGGGCAAGCACTTCCGTGGGAGCCATGATGCAGGCCTGATAGCCGTTGCCCACAGCAATGAGGCAGCTCAGCACCGCCACCATGGTTTTGCCGGAGCCCACATCTCCCTGCAACAGGCGGTTCATCTGATGTCCGCTCTTCATGTCTTCCCGGATTTCCCGAATCACCCGCTTCTGAGCGCCCGTGAGCTCATAAGGCAGGGCCTGGTAACATCGGTTGAAGGCATCGCCCACTACGGCCATCTTCAGGCCCACGGCACCTCTGCTGCGCACGTATTTTTGCTTCAGGAGGGACAGCTGCAGGAGGAACAGTTCCTCGAATTTAAGCCGATAGCTGGACTTGGCCAGGGCATCCTGGTCCGTAGGAAAATGGATTTGCCTTAACGCGTAGGTGAGGGGCACCAGGCCTTTTTCCCTGAGAATGTACTCCGGCAGCGTTTCCTCAAGGGAAGGAAGCACCAGGCCCAGGGCATCGGCCATTAACTTGAGCATCACTTTCCCGGTGATGCCCGCCGTTTTGAGCTTTTCCGTAGAGTTGTACACGCCGGTGAGAACGCCCGCATGCGAGGCCCCCGGCGCATCCACCTCCGGGTGCACCATATTAAGCTGGTTTTTAAACAGTTGCGGCTTCCCAAAGAACACAAAAGTGCTGCCCGGAACCAAGCGGCTGTGCATCCATTTCACCCCCTTGAAAAAGACCATCTCCATCTCCCCGCTTCCGTCGCTCACAAGGGCCGACAGCCGGCTCACCATATTGTATTTGATCTGCTCCGGGGGAAGCTGGGCGCCGTTTTTGGCAAAGAGTCTCACTTTCAGAACGGTAGCCTGCACTTGCACCTGTGCCAGGTCGGGGTGAACATCGGCAATGCGCACAATGCTGCTGCGGTCTATGTAGCGGAAGGGATAGGTATGAAGGAGGTCGCCCACCGTCTCGATGCCCAGCTCCGTTTGCAGAAGCTGCGCCCGTTTGGGACCCACGCCGGGCAGGTACTGTATGGACGTATCCATGTTCACAAGATACAAAGATAAAAAAAATACTTCATCCTGCATACATTTGTAATAATGGCGGAAAATGAGCTCACCTGCAATCTATCTGGCCTCCATCAAGGATTATTATCTTCAGGTATCCGAACTGCGTCCGAACTGTTTTGTGCAGGAGATTTGTAATTTCCGTCCGGATTGACTAATTTTGGGAATGCGATTCCGCGAGCGCTTCATATTGCTGGGGATTGCCCTGGCCCTCTCTACCGCTATGTTGGCGGCGCCCATTCCCTTTTTCAGGAACTACACTCCTGTCCAATACGGTGCTATGAGCCAGAACTGGGCGCTGGCTCAGGACAGGAGCGGTTATATCTATGTGGGTAATAATTCCTGCCTGCTGCGGTATAACGGAAAGTCATGGGAGCGTTTTTATCCCTTGGGGGAGCATAAAGAATCCATCATCCGCTCTTTATATGCAGACCCTTCCTCTGATCGCATTTACCTGGGTTCCTTCCGGGAATTCGGGTATCTGGAATATGACCCATACGGAAACCTGCTTTACACCTCTTTGTATCAGCAGCTGGAGGCGCCACCGCAGGATAACGAGGAAATCTGGTATATTACCCGCCATGGGAATCAGGTGTTCTTTATCTATTTTACCTCTTTTTATATCTATGACACGGTTACCGGCGCTCTCCATCGGGAAGTAGCGCCCACTTCCTATTTTTATGAAGCCGATGGCGCCCTGGTCCTTTCTTCCAGCAGCGGTCAGGCCCGCTGTTATGGTGGCGAAACCTTTGACTGTGCTAATTATGAGCTCCCTTCGGCGCCCCAAAAAATTGTGAAGCTTTTCCACGGGGCAGGGGGAACAAGGATAGCAGTGTCGGCCTCGAACGGTCTTTATCAGCTGGGAGCAGGGCAGGCCCCTCGGCGGATTGATTCGCTGAAGGACCGCTGGGATGTGGCCAACCGGGCCATACAGTGTGCCGACAGTACCATTGTCGTGGGATTTCTCTCCGGTGGGGTATATGCTTTCTCTCCCTCAGGGGAGAATCTGTGGCATATCGGCACCGGGGAGGGACTGTTGGACAATACGGTGCTCTCGCTCATGGAAGACCGCTGCGGTAATATCTGGTGTGCCCTTGACAAGGGACTGGCCGTTATCTTCAAGGGCGGCGACCGTTTGATTTCGCTCTCCGACTATCATCTTGGGAAAATCAGCGTTTCTCTTTTGGAGGGCGACCAACTTTTGGTGGGCTCGAATCAAGGCCTTTCCTATTTCCGGATGGATAAAGATGCGCTTCAATTACAGAAAGTGGCCAGTTTCTTTTCCAACTCACCCCTGTGGAGTTTGGCAAAGGAGGAAGGAGCCATTTTTGTGGGTGAGAATGGAGGCGAGTATTTGTTTCATGAAGGAACTATGCGGCACTTGTGTGCAGCTCCCGGTGGTACTTCTCCCAAACTGCTAACCCTTCAGGACGGCAGTGAAGTCCTTATCCAAGGCTCTTTCACCAATCTCTATGTATACAGGAGCGCTGAGGGAGAATGGCATTTTTCCCACACGGTTCAAGGATTGATGGCTCCTGTCAGGAAACTGGAAGTGGATTATCTGGGCAATGTCTGGCTGGAGCGGATGTATGAGGGCTTGCAGCGGGTCAGGCTTTCAGGAGACGGACACTCCATTACAGAAACCGAGACTTTTTTCGAGGACGGAACCCGGGTGTGCAAAATGGGGGGGCGGGTCTTGTTTCACAATAAGGACGGCTTCTGGTTTTTTGATGACCAGAAGCATGCCATGGAGCCCTTTGCACCGTTGAATCAACTGTCTCTTGGCGATTGCAAGCGTGTTATTCCGGTGGGGACGGCGCGTTATTGGCTGGTCAGGCAGGACGATGCTGTACTCATTGACTATTATGACGGCAAGGCTCAAATCCTGGACCGGGTGGGTTTCAGGGACCTGGGCGTTTCTTTGACCGAATTGTTTGAAAGCATTATCCCGATAACGGATACTCGTTTCCTTTTCGGGGTTGAGAATGGTTTTTTGGTTCATGATGTTCCTTCTGCTGAAAAGGAGAAGGCTGCCGTTAACTTGTTCTTTTCCGGAATGAGCATTTTCAACGGGAAGTCCCTCACTCAGGTTCCCGTCAGTACATCGACGCTGGTGGTCCCCTACAACCATTCCTTTAGTTTGCGCCTCTGTGCAGGGGGCTTAAAATATCAGAATGCGCAGATTTGCTATCAGCTGTCTTCTTTTGACTACGAACCCCATGTTATGGGACCGGAAATGACAGCTACCTATGCCCACATGCCGTCCGGCACCTATACTTTTAACGCCTGGCTTGCCGATGAACCCTCCCGGGCCCTTACCCTGACGGTGCATGTCAAACCTTCTTTCTTTGCTTCTGCTCCGGCAGTCATCTTCTATTTCCTGTTAGCAGCGGGGCTGTGTTTTCTCTTGTATGGATACCTTCGGCGTGCACTCAGGCGGCAGCGTATGCGCTTGGAACAGGAGAAAGAGAAGGAGCTGCTGGCCTTGAGGAATGAGCAGCTGGAAGCCTCCCTGCTTTTGAAAAGCAAAGAACTGGCCACCTACTCTTTGCTGGAGGCGGGACGCAACCAAGTGCTTCAGAAATTAAGGACAGAATTGTCTCGTATCCGTTACGATAATGGGGGCAACCTCAGTAAACGAGACTATGACTTACTGCAATCTATTATCCGGGATGGTGAATTCTCTGAGAGTAGTTGGGAACATTTTTACACGAACTTTGACCTTATCCACAAATCTTTCTTCAGGACGCTGTTGAAACGGCATCCGGAGCTGTCTACCAACGATTTACGGATTTGTGCCTATCTGCGCCTGAACCTCTCTACCAAAGAATTGGCCGATATTATGGGGATAACGTTAAAAGGCGCCGAGGCGGCGAAATATCGGCTCAGAAAGAAGCTTTCTTTGGATTCTTCGGTCTCAATTTCCGAGTATTTGTTGCTTGTAGAACAGGGAGAAAGCATTTCTGATTATCAATGAAATAGCTGATTTTGAGGGATTTTAAAGGGGTCTTTTGCAAGTGCCCCTTTTTCTTGCAGTGTTTTTATAGGCCTTGATTTTTTGGGGGAAGACCGGAAGAATCCTACATTTGTGTGCAGTAACCCACGAGAATACACTAATTCTAATTTTAAAATATGATGCTAAGTACATGACAAAAAATCAAACACATTGATTTTCGATGGTCTGAAAGGATTGAAGAGAGCGTCAGCGATGAAGTTCAGACCGTACTTGACAAGGCTGATTGCACGCCTCCCGTTGTTGAGAACCCTGACGGCCTTGA
>JAGBJY010000022.1 GCA_017934185.1 Bacteroidales bacterium
GCTGCAAACTGACCCTTGACCGGGTCTTGCTGAGTGGTGGTTTGGGTTGCTGTTGTTGTTTCCATTTGCCTCTTGGGTTTGGTTTGAGGCAAAGATCGACTATGTCAGGCAATAGGCAATGCGGAGAAGTGGACGGTTACAAATGATGTGCATGCCGACGGGATATCGGTCTCTGGATTGGTATCAGGTTCATGCGTTGATATACCAAGATTCGGTAGACTTCAATCGACAGATAGAGCCTGTCTCTAATTATTCTGGCACCAAAGGCACGATTAATCCGGGGATGGGTTTCGGAGAAACCCTTGCGTATTTCTTCGATCATTATCTGGACTTCAACGGGCGTGCCCGCCGAAAGGAATACTGGTATATGGTTTTGTGGAATTTGATTTTCATGATACCATTCCCTCTGTATCCTATTTGGTTTCTGGTCACTATGATACCTTTCCTTGCCTTGATGTGTCGTCGTTTACATGATCAAGGATTGAGTGGCTGGTTTATACTTATTGGCTTAGTTCCTATTCTTGGCGAGATTGTCATTTTTGTCTTTACTCTTATTGACTCGGAACCCAATACGAACAGGTGGGGATCTTCGCCTAAATATAGTTAATCGGCGTACTGTCTATGGTTTACGTTCATCCCACTGACCATACACGGCCTATGGGCTGTGCTGGTATTGGCAGTGTGGCATAACTTTTGAGTAACTCGTCTCTCGGAAAAAAAGTAAAACAATATAGACATGAAACCGATGACAACTGTACTATTATCTATCCTGGCCGGTGGCCTCACCGCCTTTGGTGTAGTGAAAGCTACGGCTCCCCAGACGCCTTCTGAGCCCGTTGCCGTTGTAAAAGACGCCGCCGGAAACACGGTGGAATACCGAACTGTCAATTTGGCAGAAACTGACTATCCGGACTTCACATATGCCGCAGAAAGCGCAGTGGAGGCCGTTGTTTATGTAGAGGTGACGGTCCAGAGCCGCCAGCAGTACCAGAGCATTGACCCTTTCTTCCGCTTCTTCTTCGGCGACGAATACAACTATCCCCAGCAGCGTGAGCAGAAAGGCAGCGGCAGCGGCGTCATCGTCCGCCCGGACGGTTACATCGTCACCAACAACCATGTGGTGAGCGGTGCCACCAAGATTACCGTTACCCTGAACAACAACCAGCAGTATGACGCCACGGTCATCGGCACCGATCCCGCCACCGACGTGGCCATCATCAAGGTGGAGGCCGATAACCTTCCCACCATCCCCATGGGCGACAGCGATGCCCTCCGTCTGGGCGAATGGGTGCTGGCCATCGGCTCGCCGCTGGGCGTGCAGCTGCGCAGTACCATCACCGCCGGTATCGTGAGCGCCAAGGGCCGCAGCATGCCCGACTATTCCGGCGAGTTCAAGATTGAGTCCTTCATCCAGACCGACGCAGCCGTGAACCCCGGCAACAGTGGCGGCGCCCTGGTGAACAAGAAAGGCGAACTGGTGGGCATCAATACCGCCATCGTGTCCCAGACCGGCTCCTACAGCGGTTATTCCTTCGCCGTTCCCGTGAACATTGTGCGGCGCGTGGTGGAAGACCTCATTGACTACGGTTCCGTCAAGCGCGCCCTCCTGGGCATTACCATGGGCAGCGTGGACAAGAAGTTTGCCGACGAAATGAAACTTTCCTCCGTCTCCGGCGTATATATTAACGAGGTTTTGAAGGGCAGTGCCGCCGAGAAAGCCGGACTCCAGAAGAACGACGTGATTGTAGCCATTGACGGTCAGAAGATTACGGACGCTTCTTCCGTTCAGGCAAAAGTGGCGGGCTATCATCCCGGAGACAAGGCCGACATCACCTTCATCCGCGAAGGCAAAACGCAGCACGTGACGGTTGAGTTCCAGGCTGCCGCTACGGCCAACGGTGAAAAAGACGTGGACGGCTCCATCGCTTTCTACGGTGCAAGGCTCAAGCAGGCCAGCCCCGAAACACTGAAGGCCCTTGGCCTGAAGAGCGGCGTAGAGATTGTCTCTGTGGGCAGCGGCAAAATGGCAGAAGCCGGCGCCAAGGAAGGTGGCATCATTGCTTACGTAAACGACACCGCCGTTTCAAAACCCGAAGATGTTGTGGCCAAGGCCCAGAAAGCTCTGCGTGCCGTGCACATCGAGGGCATCGATGCTAACGGTCGCGCTTTCTATCTGAGCTTCGGCAAATAGAAAGTAAGCGTTTTACTATGAGGCAGTTAAAAATTACAAAATCCATCACCAACCGCGAAAGCGCGTCGCTGGACAAGTACTTGCAGGAGATTGGCCGCGAGGAACTCGTGACCCCCGATGAAGAAGTGGAACTTGCACAGCGCATCCGCAAGGGAGACCAGGAAGCCCTGGAAAAGCTTACCCGTGCCAACCTCCGTTTCGTGGTGTCTGTAGCCAAGCAGTATCAGAATCAGGGCCTGAGCCTGCCGGACCTTATCAACGAGGGCAACCTGGGCCTTATCAAAGCCGCCGAGAAGTTCGATGAAACCCGCGGTTTCAAGTTCATCTCCTACGCTGTGTGGTGGATTCGTCAGAGCATCCTCCAGGCCCTGGCCGAGCAGAGCCGCATCGTGCGCCTGCCGCTGAACCAGGTGGGTTCCCTGAACAAGATCAACAAGGCCCTGTCCAAGTTTGAGCAGGAGAACGAGCGCCAGCCTTCCAACGAGGAACTGGCCGAGATGATTGACGTCCCCAAGGACAAGATTTCCGATACCCTCCGGGTGGGCAGCCGCCACGTCAGCGTGGACGCTCCCTTCGTGGAAGGTGAAGACAACAGCCTGCTGGACGTGCTCCCGAACGACGATTCTCCCAGCGCCGACCGCGGTCTTGTGAACGAAAGCCTCAATACGGAAATTGAGCGTGCCCTGAGCACCCTCACAGACCGTGAACGCGAGATTATCAAGAGTTTCTTCGGCATCGGCTGCCAGGAAATGACCCTGGAAGAGATTGGCGAGCGTTTCGGCCTCACGCGTGAGCGCGTGCGCCAGATTAAGGAGAAAGCCATCCGCCGCCTCAAGAGCCCTTCCCGCAGCAAACTCCTAAAGAGCTATTTGGGATGACGCCGGAAACATTTATCCAGCAGAAGGCCGCACAGGCTATTCTGGCCATCTATGGAACTGAAGTGGCGGAAACGTCACTTCAGGTTTCTGTTACCCGCAAGGAGTTTGAGGGCGACTACACCCTGGTTACCTTCCCGCTTCTGAAGATTACCCGTCAGGCCCCGGATGTCACCGGCAATGCCATCGGCCAGTGGCTGGTGGAGAACGCCCGGGAGATATCGGCCTACAACAGCGTGAAGGGTTTTCTGAACCTTTCCTTCAGCCCGGTGTATTGGAATGAGGCCCTGGAAGCCATGGTGGCCGATGCAAGCTATGGGCAGCTCCCTTCCACGGGAAAGCGCATCATGGTGGAGTTTTCCTCCCCCAACACCAACAAGCCGTTGCACCTGGGGCACATCCGCAACAATCTCCTGGGAGACAGCGTTTCCCGCATCCTGAAAGCCTGCGGCAACGAGGTTGTCAAGTCTACCATCGTCAATGACCGCGGCGTGCACATCTGCAAGAGCATGTACGCCTGGGAAAAGCTCTTTGACGGGGCCACTCCGGAAAGCACCGGCAAGAAAGGCGACCACCTGGTGGGCGACTGCTATGTGGCCTATGCCAAGCTGGAAAAGGAGCATCCTGAAGTCATTGATGAGGTGCACAAGATGCTGGTGGACTGGGAAGCCGGAGACCCTCACGTGCGGCAGCTCTGGTCCATGATGAACGGCTGGGTGTACAAGGGCTTTGACGAGACTTATGCTGCGCTGGGCATCACCTTCGACCAGGTGGACCACGAGAGTGAGACTTACCTTCTGGGTAAAGAGCTGGTGCAGAAAGGCCTGAAGGAAGGGGTTTTTGTGAAAGACCCCGACGGTTCCGTGTGGTGCGACCTTACCGCCGACGGGCTGGACCGCAAGCTGGTCCTTCGCGGGGACGGCACTTCCGTGTACATTACCCAGGACCTGGGCACGGCCGAGCGCCGCTTTGCCAATTTTAACCTGGACTCCCATGTGTATGTGGTGGGCAATGAGCAGGACTATCACTTCCAGGTCCTGAAGCTCATCCTGAGGAAGCTGGGCTTTGCCTGGGCCGACCAAATCTACCACCTGTCCTACGGCATGGTGGAACTTCCGGAAGGCAAGATGAAGTCCCGCGAGGGTACGGTGGTGGATGCCGATGACCTGATTCAGCAGATGTACGAGGAAGCCCGGAAGACTTCCGAGGAGAGCGGCAAGCTGGAGGACCTCTCCGAGGCCGAAAAAGACAAGCTGTACCATCAGATTGGCCTCGGCGCCCTGAAGTATTTCATTATCAAGGTGGATCCCAAGAAGACCATGCTCTTCAACCCCAAGGAATCCATCGACTTCAACGGCAATACGGGCCCCTTCATCCAGTATACGCATGCCCGTATCTGCAGCATCCTCCGCAAGACTACGGTGGCGTTCAGTGAGGCCGATATCGCTGGCGCGCAGCCATCGGCCAAGGAGGTGCGGCTGGTGAAACTGCTGGGGCTGTTCCCGGGAAAGGTGGCCGAAGCCGGCGCTGCCCTGAGCCCTGCCGTCATTGCCAACTACGCCTACGAGCTGGCCAAGGAGTTCAACCAGTACTACCACGACACGCCCATCCTCAAAGAGGCCGATGGGGCTGTCCTGAAGTACCGCCTGGTCCTGATTTCGCTCATTGCCAGCACCCTGCGTACCGCCATGGCCCTGCTGGGGATTGAGCTTCCTGAGCGCATGTAGTTTTAGCCCCGCGCGTCCGGAATAAAAGTTTTGGCAGCCTGAAAAAAGGCTGCCAAAACTTTTTTCCGTCCGCTCCGCAATGCCTGCGCGCCCTGTTTTCGCAATTGATTGCAATTTAAAAAATTAAATTATATTTGCAGCGAAGTTTGTGTAGTTGTTCTCCGCAAACAAATTTGCCCTACGCGGTTTTTTTTTGAGTTATGCACATAGGTGAACGTATAAAGAATATATTGATTACGAGGGAAATAACGGTCGTAGAGTTTGCGAATAAATTACATTGCACCAGAGAAAACGCCCACAGAATTTTGCTGAAAAAAGACATTGACACGGGGTTGTTAAGACGCATTTCCCATATTCTCGGACACGATTTCTTTAAAGAAATCAGCGAATGTGAACAAATAGGTCACATGTGACAATATCGGTCACACGCCTTCTTGTAAAGTCCAGAAATAATCATCTTCTTTGCATGCAGGTTACGTGAATTTTTCAATAAATTGTACAATTAACCCATAAAAGTGCGTGAAGGGGTTGTTTGTCTCAAATATTATTTATACATTTGTATAATTAATACAGGTACAGACACCATGGCAAGACCGACACGCGAGGACAGCATCTATAAGGTAGCCCTACACAAGAACGGCGGATACATGTACGCGACGACGCACCCATACACGATGACCGAGGACGGTAAGCGGAAGTACTCGATGCTCC
>JAGBJY010000023.1 GCA_017934185.1 Bacteroidales bacterium
CTCCGGAAGGGAATGCACTTCCCTCCGCGTCGCTTCGCGACCCTGTCCGGGCAAATGCTCCGGGAAGCGCATTCCCTTCCGGAGCCGGCTCTGTCGTCTGACCGGCGGGGGCAATGCGCCAAATCTGAAGGTCGTTGTACCAGCGGCCGTTGTATTCGCGGCTTTTGAGGTTGAAGGAAACCTTGATGCGGTCTCCTACCTGGTACTTGTCCATCTCGGCCACCTTGTCCTGCCCCCAGGCCGTGAAACAGGCCTGTGCGGTGAAGTTACCGTCCGGGTACTCCAGAATGAACTCCTGCTTGGCCCAAGTGCCGCGGGCAGAAGTGCCGGACTGTACGCCTAATTTCTGGCGGAGCGTTCCTTCCAGTTCCAATGCCATAAACTTAGTTCTCCTTCTCTACAAAAGGACGTACCTCCAGGAGGTCCACGTCAAAGATAAGGGTGGAGTTGGTGCCGATGTTGCGGGGACCGCGCTGGCCATAAGCCAGTTCTGCAGGGATTACGAGGGTAATCTTACCGCCTTCGCCCACAAGCTTCATGCCCTCGGTCCAGCCGCGGATAACGCGGTTCAGAGGGAATTCGATGCCGTCGTTCTTGTCAAACTCAGTGCCGTCGATGAGGGTACCGCGATAGTTCACCTTCACAGTGTCACGGTCGCTTACGGCGTGGTTCTCGTTACCGGAATCGGCAATGAGATAAACGATACCGCTGGCGGTGGAGTCGGCGCTGTTCTTCTCATAGAACTCCTTGCGGAACTTGTCACCTTTCTCCTTGTTCAGGGCGCCTTCATAAGCGGTGCGCTTGCCCAGGAACTCATTGATAATCATGTTCATGTCGCTGGGGTCAATCTTGAACTGCTTTACAAAAGCGGAGTCCATGGGCTGGCCTTCCTTGGCGTTGAGGGCATCGTTCAGACCCTTCTTGAGCTGAGCCATGTCAAGGTCGCCGAAGCCGTTCTGGGTAATGACCAGACCGAAATTGACACCCAGCAGGTAAGACACGGTATCTACCTGACCATTTGTGGGAAGGAGACTCTGAACGGCCTTGGAACCTTCCACCTTGTTGTTGCCGCAAGCCACCATGAGAAGGGCGGCCGATGCGATGGCAATGTTTCTTAAAAGTTTCATATACACTTGTTTTTAATGTTTTGGCTTTTGTCAAAAGGTCGCTTATGCGACGGCCTTTTTCCGAATCGTTCAATCTGCAAAAATAGTAATTTTTTTTTGCATTGCCTAAAATATCGGCCCGCCTTAAAAAATTATCACGCTTTAAGGCCGATAGATTTGGAAATGTCAGTGATTTTCAGTATATTCACGGAAAACTATAGAAACTCTTATGGCCTTAGATTCCTCCATCCTGCAAGACAAACTGAAGACTTTCTTCGGTTGGACCGCTTTCAAAGGAGACCAACTGGACATCATCCGCCATCTGACCGATGGCAAAAATGCCTTTGTGCTGATGCCCACAGGAGGAGGCAAATCCCTCTGCTACCAGCTTCCGGCGCTGGTTATGGAAGGGACAGCCATTGTCATATCTCCGCTGATAGCCCTCATGAAGAACCAGGTGGATGCCATCCGCGGCTTCGAAGCCGGAGACAGCGGCATTGCCCATTTCCTGAACTCGTCCCTGAGCCGCGCCCAAATCCAGGAAGTGCAGGAAGACTTGCTCAGGGGGGCTACCAAGCTGCTGTATGTGGCCCCGGAATCGCTTACCAAGGAAGAAAACATTGCCCTCCTGAAAGAAGTGAAGATTTCCTTCTACGCCGTGGACGAAGCCCACTGCATCTCAGAATGGGGCCACGACTTCCGCCCGGAGTACCGGAAAATCCGTTCCATCATCGAGGAAATCCAGCCGGCCCCGGTCATTGCCCTTACGGCCACCGCCACCCCAAAGGTCCAGAGCGACATCCTCAAAAACCTGCACATCCAGGACGCCAAGGTGTTCAAGAGTTCCTTCAACCGTCCCAATCTATACTATGAGGTGCGGGACAAAGTGGAGCCGGAAAAAGACATCATCCGCTTCATCCGCCAGAATCCCGGCAAGAGCGGCATCATCTATTGCCTCAGCCGCAAAAAAGTGGAGGAACTGGCCCAGATGCTGGTCATCAACGGCATCAAGGCGCTCCCCTACCACGCCGGACTGGATGCCAAAACCCGCGCAGAGAATCAGGACAAGTTCCTGATGGAAGAAATTGATGTCATCGTGGCCACCATTGCCTTCGGCATGGGCATTGACAAGCCGGATGTGCGCTTTGTCATCCACTACGACATTCCCAAGAGCATAGAGGGTTACTACCAGGAAACCGGCCGGGCGGGCCGTGACGGGCAGGAAGGCCAGTGCATCACCTATTACAGCTACAAGGACATCCAGAAACTGGAGAAATTCATGCAGGGGAAGCCGGTGGCAGAGCAGGAAATCGGCAAACAACTGCTAAAAGAAACCGTTGCCTACGCCGAATCCAGCCAGTGCCGCCGCAAACTGCTGCTCAATTACTTCGGAGAAGATTACCTGGCCGATAATTGCGGGGCCTGCGACAACTGCCTGCATCCCAAAGCGCGCTTTGACGGCCACGAGGAGCTTTGCATGGTCATTGAACTCATTGAGTCCCTGCCGGAGCACTTCAAACTGGAGCATCTTTCCAGCATCCTTGCGGGTGTTACCAATGCCATCATCAAGTCTTACAACCACGACACGCTGCCGCTGTTCGGTGCCGGAAAAGACCACGACACCCGTTTTTGGTGCGCGGTCATCCATCAGGGCCTTATCCTGCATTATCTGGACAAAGACATTGAAAACTACGGACTTATCTTCGTCACAGAGGAGGGCCGGAAGTTCTACGAACACCCGCACGAAGTGATGCTGGTAGAAGACCGCACCTTCTCCGAAGGAGAGGACGAGGACGAGGAGGACAGCCCTGCCGCCGTCCATGGCGGTGGCGGCGGAGACCCGGTGCTGCTGTCCATGCTCAAGGACCTCCGCAAGGACGTTGCCCGCAAACTGAAGCTCCAGCCCTGGGTTATCTTCTCGGATCCTTCCCTGGAAGACATGACCATCCTGTATCCCCTCACGCTCAAGGAACTCTCGGAGAAATGCCAGGGCGTGGGCGAAGGAAAAGCCCGGAAATTCGGTCAGGCTTTCGTAGACCTCATTGCCAAATACGTGGAGGAGAATGAGATAGAGCGACCCGACGACTTTGTGGTGAAGTCGGTGGCCCCGAGGAGCGGCAACAAAGTGTACATCATCCAGTCCATCGACCGGAAGCTGGACCTGAGGGACATTGCATCGGCCCGGAGCCTGGAAATGGATGAGCTCCTGACGGAAATTGAGGCCATCGTTTCCAGCGGCACCAAAATCAACCTCAACTATTATATAGACGAGGAACTGGACCCCGAAGTGGTGGACGAAATCTACGACTGGTTCAAGGAGGAAGCCACCTCCGATTCCCTGGAGGAAGCCATTCAAGCCTTGGGGGCCGATTACGAAGACCGGGAGATACGGCTGGTACGCATCAAGTTCTTAAGCGAAGTGGTGAATTGACATTCATCACTTTTTTTGTACCTTTGTAAACTAATGTAGTGACGCTATGAATCTGGCTTTTAATAACAGGTGGATCCGTATTATCAAGGACGTGCTGTTTTTCGGCATCGCCATTTGGCTGGTAACGCGCAAATCCTGGCTTACGGTCTTTGCAGGGGTGCTGGCGGCCTACTGGTACGGCCGCGACGCCTATTACCAGCTCAAAGCCCTGTGGCAGGAAAAGACCTTCAAGCCGCAGGAGCCTGAGGAAACCCGGGAGAACAAGGCCCCCATTATCACCGAGAATCTCGCCGATGCCAAAGAAGTAGATTACGAGAAAGAATGATTCCCAAGCAGACGGTAGACCTGATTCTGGACACCGCCCGCGTAGAAGAGGTGGTGGGAGACTTCGTGACGCTCAAGCGCCGCGGCGCCAGCTATGTGGCCTGCTGTCCCTTTCACAACGAGAGAACGCCTTCTTTCCACGTAACGCCTTCCAAGGGCATCTACAAGTGTTTCGGCTGCGGAAAAGCCGGCAGCGCCGTGGGCTTCGTGATGGAGTACGAGCACATGACCTATCCGGAAGCCCTCCGATACCTGGCCCGCAAATACAACATAGAGGTAAAAGAAGAGGAGGAAACGGCCGAACAGATTGCCGCCCGTCAGCGCAGCGAAAGCCTGATGGCCGTGAGCGAGTTTGCGCGGCAGTTTTTCTGTAGTCAACTCAAGGACGGGGAGGGCAAAGCCGTGGGATACCGCTATTACCGGGAACGCAGCATCCAGGATGCCACCATTCAGCAGTGGAGCCTGGGCTGGGCCCCCTCGGGAAAAAGCACCCTGGTAGATGCCGCCCGCGCCGCCGGTTACAAGGACGAGTATCTGGTAGATGCCGGCCTGGCCATCCGCCAGGAAGACGGAACGCTGATTGACAAGTTCCGCGAAAGGGTGATGTTCCCCATCCATTCGGTGAGCGGCCGTGTGATTGCCTTCAGCGGCAGAACCCTCAAGGCCGATAATCCCGCAAAGTATGTGAACTCGCCGGAAACGGAAATCTACATCAAGAGCCGCAACCTCCTGGGCATCTACTTTGCCAAGACCGAGATATCCCGCCAGGACCGCTGCATCCTGGTGGAAGGCAATGTGGACGTGGTGATGATGCATCAGACGGGCATTACCAACGTGGTGGCCTCCTGCGGCACTTCGCTCACGGAAGAGCAGATTCGCCTGATCAAGAAGTTCACGGAGAACATTACCATCATGTACGACGGGGACAAGGCCGGCCTGCATGCCGCCATCCGCGCCATCGGCCTCATCCTGAAAGAGGGCATGAACCCGCGGGTGGTGTTCCTTCCGGACGGCGACGACCCCGATTCCTTCTCCCGCAAGCATACGCTGGATGAGGTGCAGGAATTCATCCGCACGCATGAGAAAGACGGAATCGGCTTCAAAACCGAGCTCCTCCTTGAGGAAGCCGGCGACGACCCGCTCAAAAAGGCCAATCTCATCAACGAGATTGCAGACACGGTGGCCGATATCCCCGATGCCATCAAGCGGCAGGTGTACGTGGAGACGGTGGCCAGGCAGTTTGGCATTGATGCCGATATTATTCAGGAGCGGGTACGGAAGACCCGGGAAAACATCCAACGCTCGGCCCGGAGGGATGATGCATTTTCCTCCGCAAAAAAAATGGCCGATGCGCCGGGAAATGAGCTTTCCCCCGGCGCTTCCCCCGCCTCATCCCCTACCCACCGTACCCTGGCTACCCGCGAGGAACAGATTCTGGAGCCGTCGGAGAAGGAGCTGCTGGGCTTTATCCTCCGCTACGGGCGTTCGCCGCTCCAGTTTGAGTCGGATTCGGAATTTTATGACCCGGAGGGGACGCAGACGGTGGCGGAATTCATTGACGAGGCCCTGGCGGGGGATGACATTCATTTTGCCAATACAGCCTACGAGGCTTGCTACCAGGCCTATTTCGCCCTGTACGACACGGGGCTGGAGCAGGATGCCATTGTGCTGGCCCTCCTGAACGGGGAAGACCGCACTGTGGCCGGCGTGGCCGGAGACCTTTCCACCCAGAAGTACGAACTCACGGTGCACAACTTCTCCGAGGCCCTTACCACCACAGACTCGTGGCTGGTCACCTTCGTTCCCCGGGCCATCCTGGTCTACCACGACAAGCGCATCCAGGCGCAGCAGGCCGATATCCGCCGCCAGATGGCATCGGCCTCCTCCCCGGAAGAAACGGTGCAGCCGATGACCCGCCTGGGAAAACTCAACGAACTCAAAAAGACAATCAATATCAAACTTGGAAGATTGAAATGATGACTGAGCACAAAAGAACCCTTGTTACCTGCGCGCTTCCCTATGCCAACGGGCCTGTCCATATCGGCCATCTGGCGGGCGCATATATTCCCGGAGATATTTATGTCCGTTATCTGCGCATGCGCGGAGAAGATGTGGTTTTCATCTGCGGCAGCGATGAGCACGGCGTTCCCATCACCATCAAAGCCAGAAAAGAGGGCGTGACGCCGCAGGATGTGGTGGACCGCTACCACAAGATAATGAAAGAGGCTTTCATCGGCCTGGGGATTAATTTTGATATTTATTCCCGCACTTCGTCGCAGGTGCATGCCCAAAACGCCTCCGAGTTTTTCCGCAAGCTCTACGACCAGGACGACTTCATCACCCAGGAGAGTGAGCAGCTCTACGACGAGGAGGCCCGGATGTTCCTCACTGACAGGCTCATCGAGGGCACTTGCCCGCATTGCGGCAATCCGCGCGCCTACGGCGACCAGTGCGAGAAATGCGGCCGGACCCTGAGCCCGGAGGAACTGCTGGACCCCAAATCCAAACTGAGCGGTTCCACGCCGGTGAAGAAGAAAACCAAACACTGGTACCTGCCGCTGGACAAATACGAGCCCTGGCTCCGCGAGTGGATTCTGGAGCAGCACAAGGAGTGGAAAACCAATGTGTACGGCCAGTGCAAGAGCTGGCTGGACGGCGGCCTGCTGCCCCGTGCCGTGACCCGAGACCTGGAGTGGGGCGTTCCCGTGCCCGTAGAGGGGGCCGAAGGGAAGGTGCTGTATGTGTGGTTTGACGCTCCCATCGGCTATATTTCCAACACCAAGGAATTGCTCCCCCAGAGCTGGGAGAAGTGGTGGAAAGACCCTCAGACGCGCCTGGTGCATTTCATTGGCAAGGACAACATTGTGTTCCACTGCATTGTATTCCCTTCCATGCTCAAGGCGCACGGCAGCTATGTACTGCCCGACAATGTGCCTTCCAACGAATTCCTGAACCTGGAAGGGGACAAGATTTCCACCTCCCGCGGCTGGGCCGTATGGGTGGACGAATATGAGAAGGATTTCCCCGGCGAGGAGGATGTGCTGCGGTATGTGCTCACCGCCAATGCCCCCGAAACCAAGGACAATGACTTTACCTGGAGGGATTTCCAGAGCCGCAACAACAGTGAGCTGGTGGCCGTTTTCGGGAATTTCGTGAACCGGGCCGTGGTGCTCACACACAAGTATTTCGGGGGCGCCGTGCCGGCCAACCTCAAACCGGAAGCCATTGACCGTGAGACGCTTGACTCCATCAAGCCCTGCCGCGAAGCCCTGGAGAAATACATCGAATCCTTCCATTTCCGCGAGGCCCTGAAGGAAGCCATGAACATGGCGCGCATCGGCAACAAGTACATCTCCGACATGGAGCCCTGGAAAGTGGCCAAGACGGATATGGACCGCACGGCCAGCATCCTGAACACCTGCCTGCAAATCTGCGCCAACCTGGCCATTGCCTTTGAGCCGTTTACGCCTTTCAGCGCCGAGAAGCTGCGCAGCATCCTGCGCGTGGGCATAGACGCCGGCCGGGACTACCGCAAGGGCGAAGGCACTCCCACCGTAAACTTCTTCAAGGAGGACGAAGGCAAGGCTGTGCACACGAAACCCTCTACAGAAAGCCTCGTGCTGAACTGGGCGCAACTGGGCGCAGCAGAAATCCTGCCGGAAGGTCATGAGCTGGGCGAAGCCGTGCTGCTGTTCCGCAAGATAGAGGACACCGAAATTGAGGCCCAGATGGCAAAGCTGGAGGCCATCAAGGCCGCCCGTGAAGCCGAGGAAGCCGCCAGGGCCGCCGAAGAAGCCGCCAAGAAAGTGGAGCCACAGAAAGCCGAAGTCACTTTTGAGCAGTTTGGCGCCATGGACATCCGCACCGCCACCGTACTGGCCGCAGAGCGGGTTCCCAAAACCGATAAACTCCTGAAACTCACCATCGACATCGGCATAGACCAGCGCACTATCGTCTCCGGCATTGCGCACTACTACAGCCCGGAAGACATGGTGGGGAAACAAATCTGCATCCTCGCCAACCTGGCGCCCCGCACCATCCGCGGCATCGAGTCCAAGGGCATGATTCTCATGGCCAAGCAGGGCGACGGCAAAATGCGCCTGATCACGCCGCAGGAAGCGGCGACGAACGGCGCCATCATCGGCTAAACTGCTATTTGGTCAGGTTGATGAACGGCAGGGCGTTGGAGCCGTTGTAGGTGGGCAGTTTGCCGTCCCATTTCTCAATGGCATATTGCTGTACCAGCAGGGAGTTCAGGGAAGCGGCCACCACGCGGTTGTAATAGGCCTCGCCGTCGCCCTGGATGCGCTGGGCCTCGGCCTCACCTTTGGCCTTGGCAATGGCAATCTTGGCTTCTGCCTCGGCCTCTTTCACCTTGTTCTCCGCCTTGAGGGCGTTCTGCACCGCCTCGTTTTTGGCATTGATGGCGGCGGTGAGGGATGCCGGCGGGTCTATCTTGGTGGTGAACTCCCGCACAATGAAGCCTTCCTGGTTCATGGATTCGTCCAGGCGGGCCCGCACTTCATTCTCGAACTTGGCGCGGTTGGCCATAAGTTCATCCGAAGTGTAGTTGTTGGCGCAGGTGCGGTATGCTTCAAAGATACAGGTGTTGATGTAGCCCATCTCCAGCTCCCGCACCGGTTTTCGGTACTTCACAAAGATATCCACTGCCTTGGATTCGTCTATCTGATAGGCCAGGGTGGGGGTCATGGAGAAGATGGCCGCATCCTTGGGGTTCACGGTAAACGGTTCATAAGTAACACGCTGGATATAAGTGGGATACTCGAAGATACTCTCTGTGATGGGGTTGTACCACACCCAGCCGCGGCAGGTTCCTTCCACGCCGCCCTTCAGGGATGCGTTGGAACTCCACTTCTTGAACTTGATACCCACGGACGCAGAGTCAATGGTGGTGCAGCAGGAGGAGAGGACAAAGATGGTAATCACGGTTACAAAAAGGGCAATCCAGGTGGATTTGGCCAAAACTTGCTTTTTCATATAGCTTCAAATTTTCTCAAATATACGAATTTTCCTTATCTTTGAGAAAAATCCTTCGTATGAGTAAAGTTGCAAGCCTGTTGAAGAAGTGGTCGGAGACTTCCCTGGTGCTCCGCATTCTGGGCGGCCTGGTGATTGGCGCCGTGCTGGGGCTGTTGGCTCCGTCCTGGCAGGGCATAGGCATTCTGGGAACCATCTTCGTGAGCGCCCTCAAGGCTATTGCTCCGGTGCTGGTGGCCGTTTTGGTGGCGGCCTCCATTGCCAAAGCGCACGGCGGGCTGGGGCCCCGTTTCCGCACGGTGATCCTGCTTTACCTCGTGAGTACCCTCACTGCCGCCCTCACGGCCGTAGTGGGCAGCACCCTTTTCCCCATCAAACTGCAACTGAGGGACCTGGCCCAAGGCAGCGCCCCCAGCGCCCTCACGGATGTATTCACGAACCTCCTGAACAACATGGTTACCAATCCCTTGGCTTCCATCTCAACGGCCAACTATATTGGCATCCTCTTCTGGGCCATCCTGATAGGTCTGGGGCTCAAGTTAGCCGCATCTCCCGGCACCATCAAAGTGGTGTCTGATTTGGCCGACGTCATTACCCTGCTGGTGAAATGGATTATCCAGTTCGCGCCTTTCGGCATCCTGGGCCTGGTGTTCTCTGCCGTGGCGGAAAGCGGCCTGGAAGTGTTCACCGTTTATGGAAAGCTGGTACTGCTCCTTGTGGGCTGCATGCTCTTTAACACGCTCATTTTCAACCCGCTGCTCTCTTACCTCGCCATGCACCGGAACCCTTATCCGCTGCTGTGGCAGTGCCTGAAAGAAAGCGGCTTGCAGGCGTTTTTCACGCGTTCATCGGCCGCCAATATTCCTATTAATATGGCGCTATGCAAGAAAATAGGGCTGGACGAAGACTTTTACTCCGTGAGCATTCCGCTGGGCGCCACCATCAACATGGACGGTGCGGCGGTGACCATTACCGTAATGACCATGGCGGTGGCCCATACCGTGGGCGTGGAGGTGGGCTTTTTCACGGCCATCCTCCTGAGCATCATCGCCACCCTGGGGGCCTGCGGGGCTTCCGGCGTGGCAGGCGGCTCGCTGCTGCTGATTCCCATGGCCTGCTCGTTCCTGGGTATCGGCAACGATGTGGCCATGCAGGCCGTGGCCGTGGGGTTTATCATCGGCGTAATCCAGGATTCCGTGGAAACGGCGCTCAACTCCAGCGGCGACGTCTTCTTTGCCGCCACGGCGGAGTACTGCGACCGAAGAAGAAAAAAGTATTAGGCCGATATCCAGCGAATGCTGCTGTCCCGGCGCCACCAGGTGAGCTGGCGCTTGGCGTAGTGGCGGGTAGAAGCCTGGATGTGGCGCACGGTAGTGTCCAGGTCGTACTTTCCGTCAAAATACTCGAACATTTCCCGGTAACCCACGGTTTGCAGGGCGGGGAGCTCACGATACGGGAGCATGGCGCGGGCTTCGGCCTCCAGACCATCGGCCATCATCTGTTCCACCCGGGCATTGATGCGCTCATAAAGCTGCTCCCGGGGCCTTTCCAGGCCTGTTTTCACTATCTCGAAGTCCCGCTTTTTGAAACTGCGGGTCTTGAAGGAGGAGAAGGGCTCGCCGGTGTAAAGGCACACCTCCAGGGCCCGGATTACGCGCTGGGGATTGCTAAGGTCTAGTTCCTGGAAAGAAACAGGGTCCAGTTCCTTGAGCTGCTGGGCCAGCACCTCCACACCTTCGTCCCGTAGGCATTCCATCAGGTGCTCGCGCATTTGCAGGGGCACTTCCGGAAAGTCGTCCAGGCCGTAGCAGAAGGCGTCTATGTACAGCATGGAGCCCCCGCACATCACAAGGGTTTCATGCCCCTCGGAAAAAAGGCGGTTCACCAGATCCAGCGCCTCCGCCTCATAGATGCCCGCCGTGTAGTTCCGGGTGATGGGAATGCTGCGGATAAAGTAGTGCCGGACGGCGGCCAATTCTTCATCAGAAGGCACCGCCGTGCCAATTTTCAGTTCTTGGAATATTTGCCGGGAATCACAGGAGATAACGGGAGAGCCCACCTCAAGGGCACGCCGGATGGCATAGGCGCTTTTGCCTACGGCTGTGGGGCCGAGTATGATTTCTACGCGGCGGCTCACTCCCCTGATTCGTCGAAAATTTCGGCACCGTCCTCATCGGCCTCTTCCTCCTCCTCATCGTCGAAGTCTTCGTCGTCATCGAGGTCTTCCTCTTCTCCGGGCAGGTGGCGCTGCTTTTCCGGAAGGTCCTCAAAGGCCACGTAACCGTTCTCGAACTCAATGGGATTGGGGCCTTTGGACTCTACAAGGACGGGTAGGCCCGCACGTCCGGGCGCGGAGTCTTCCTCGATGGAGATATTGACACTCTTCTTATTGGTGACATCGTAGAAATAGACGAATTTGGCGCTCCCGTCCGCTACGGCGGCGTCCAGGCTGATGCGGTCTACTGTGCCGCTGCCCAGGTCAAAGAGGGCATAGCGGGCCACCACCTCATCGGCGCTGCTCAGTGCCTTGAACAGAATCTGCTGATCCTGAGGGAATTCCAAATCGGCCCTAATCTGTTTGTGCAGGGCATACAGCGTGGTGTCACCGCTGCAGCGGTATATTCTGAAGAAACCCTTGATACCCGCAAGGGTAACGGTAAGTTTATAGTTCATATTGCATTTCTCGATTGCCATACCAAAGATACTGCTTTTTTCGCGTTCCATAGCAAAAAATTGCATAAAAATGACTACATTCGTAAGCGTGAAAGCATTTGACGAGTATAAAAGCATCGCCGCCCCTTCCCAAGGGCTTTTCAAGGACAATGGTTCGCGTTTCATTGCGCTGGCCTATCCGGTGGAGACGGAGGAGGAGGTGCGCGGCATCGTGGCCGGGCTGAGGAAGGAGTACCACGACGCCCGCCACCACTGCTATGCTTATCGGCTTGGCCACAAAGGGGACCTTTGGCGCGCCTCCGACGACGGTGAGCCCTCCGGCAGCGCCGGCCGTCCCATTCTGGGACAGATGGACTCCCTGGGCCTGAGCGACGTCCTGGTAGTGGTGGTGCGCTATTTCGGCGGCATCAAGCTGGGGATTCCGGGGCTCATCCGGGCCTACAAAACTTCCACGGCCGATGCCCTCTCCAAGGCCACTGTGGTAGAGAAAATTGCCGGGCAGAACTTCCGCGTCCGCTTTGGCTACGGCGCCATGAACGCCGTGATGAAGGTGCTCAAGGAGATGGAACTTCCGCAGAAGGAGCAAAACTTTGGAGAAAGCTGTTCGCTGGTGGTGCGCGTGCGCCTGTCGGCCATAGACAGTTTTCGGGAAAAGCTTGCCGATATTGCCGATTTAGAAGAATTGTAGGTTTTTTCAATAATAATTCTTAACTTTCGAAAATAAACTTTTGACAATTTATAACACCATAAAACTATGTCCAAAAAAGTGCATGTTTTCAATGCCGGTCCTTGCCTGCTGCCGCAGGTAGCCATCGACAACGCCATCGCCGCCCTGAAGGATTTCAGCGGCACCGGAATCTCCGTCTTGTCCATCAGCCACCGTACCAAGGAGTGGGACGCCGTGATGGATGAATGCCGCGCCTTGTGGCGTGAGCTCCTGAACATTCCGGACACCCATGAGGTTGTGTTCCTGGGAGGAGGCGCTTCCCTGCAGTTCCTCTATGTGGCCATGAACTACCTGGAGAAGAAGGCCGCCTATCTGGACACCGGCGTCTGGGCCCACAAAGCCCTCAAGGAAGCCCAGGGTATCGGCGAGGCCACGGCCATCGCCTCTTCCAAAGACAAGAACTACACCTACATCCCCAAGGGGTTTGAGATTCCCGCAGACTTGGATTACCTGCACATTACCACCAACAACACCATCTACGGCACCGAAATCAAGGAAGACATGGACTGCCCCTGCCCGCTCATTGCCGACATGTCCTCCGACATCATGTCCCGTCCCGTAGACGTCAGCAAGTACGACCTTATTTACGGTGGCGCCCAGAAGAACGTGGGCCCCGCCGGCGTTATCTTCGCCATCATCCGCAAGGAGTCACTGGGCCGCGTGAGCCGCTACATCCCCACCATGCTGGACTACCGCACCCACATTGACAAACTTTCCATGTTCAACACGCCTCCCGTCTTCAACATCTTCGTGATGAACGAGACCCTCAAGTGGATCAAGAGCATGGGCGGCGTAGCGGCCATCCAGAAGATCAATCAGAAGAAGGCCGACCTGCTTTACAGCGAGATTGACCGCAACAGCCTGTTCGTGGGTACCGCTGCCAAGGAAGACCGTTCGCTTATGAACGTGTGCTTTGTGATGGCGCCCGGCAAGGAAGACCTCCAGGACGAATTCTTTGCCTTTGCCAAGGAACGCGGCATGGTGGGCATCAAGGGCCACCGCAGCGTAGGCGGTTTCCGCGCCTCCCTGTACAATGCCTGCACCGTGGAAGACGTCCAGGCCCTGGTAGACTGCATGCAAGAATTTGAAAACCTCAAGAAGTAATGAAAGTTTTATTAGCCACCCAAAAGCCTTTTGCCGCCGCGGCGGTAAAAGGCATCACCGATATCCTGGAGGCCGCCGGCCATGAGGTAGCAAAGCTTGAAAAATATGCAGCGCAGGCCGATTTCGTTGCCGCCGTGGCCGATGCCGAGGCCCTTATCATCCGCTCCGACAAAGTGACGGAGGAAGTGATGGCCGCCGCCCCCAAACTGAAGATTGTGGTGCGTGCCGGCGCCGGCTTTGACAATGTGGACCTCGCCGCCGCCACCGCCCGCGGGATTGTGGTCATGAACACCCCCGGACAGAACTCCAACGCCGTGGCCGAACTGGCCCTGGGCCTCATGATTTTCATGGCCCGCACCCAGTTCACCCCTGCCACCGGTTCCGAGCTTCAGGGCAAGCGTCTGGGCGTCCAGGCCTACGGCAATGTGGGCCGCCTGGTGGGCCAGAAGGCCAAGGCCCTGGGCATGGAAATCTGCGCCCTGGACCCCTTCCTCACCGACGAGCAGATTGTCGCCGGCGGCGCCGCTCCCATCCACTCCGTGGAAGAGCTGTATGCTGCCTCCGACTACCTCTCCATCCACATCCCGGCCCTGCCTTCCACTATTAAGTCCATCGGCTATGAACTTATCACAAAAATGCCCAAGGGGGCTACGCTGGTAAACACCGCCCGTAAGGAAGTCATTGACGAGGAAGGCCTGCTGAAGGCCCTGGAAGAGCGCGAAGACCTCAAATATGTCACCGATGTGATGCCGGACAATTATGCCCTCCTGCAGGAGAAGTTCGGCGCCCGCGTATTCGCCACGCCCAAGAAGATGGGTGCCCAGACGGCCGAAGCCAACGTGAACGCCGGCCTTGCCGCCGCCCGCCAGATTGTAGATTTCTTTGCTACCGGCAACCGTAAATTCCAAGTGAACAAGTAATTATGGTACGAGTAAAACCCTTTGCGGCCATTCGCCCGCCCAAAGACCTGGTAACGGAAGTTGCCGCCCCCCCGTATGATGTCCTGAACAGCGAGGAAGCCCTGGCCATGGCCGGTGAAAAGAGCCTCCTGCACATCACCAAGCCCGAAATTGACTTCAGCCCCATTGCCGGGGAGCATGAGCAGCGCACCTATGACCGGGCCGTTGCCAACTTCAAGGCCTGGAAGGAAAAAGGCTGGCTGGTGCAGGATGAGAAAGAGAAATACTATGTGTACGCCCAGACCATGGGTAAGCGTACGCAGTACGGTCTGGTCCTGTGCGCCCATACGGACGACTATGCCTCCGGCGTTATCAAGAAGCATGAGCTCACCCGCAAGGACAAGGAAGACGACCGCATGGTGCATGTACGCATCCAGAACGCCAACATCGAGCCGGTCTTCTTTGCCTACAAAGACAACGAGGAGCTCAACGCCATTGTGGCCAAGGCCGCTGCCGGCAAGCCTGAATACAAGTTTGTGGACGAGAACAAGTTCACCCACACCTTCTGGGTCATTGACGACGACGCCACCATTGCCCGCATCACGGAAATCTTCACCCACGACATTGATGCCTTTTATGTGGCCGATGGTCACCACCGCACCGCCGCTGCCGCCCGCGTGGGCGCAGAAAAGAAGGAGCAGAATCCTGCCCACACCGGGAACGAGGAGTACAACTTCTTCATGGCCGTGTGCTTCCCCGAGAGCCACCTTGCCATCATTGACTACAACCGTGTGGTCAAAGACCTGAACGGTCTCACGGAGCAGGAACTCCTGAAGGCCCTGGAAGAGGACTTTGAGGTTACGCTTGCCACTAAACCGCGCTGCGGCCGTCCTGCCAAACCGTACAGCCCCACAGGCTTACACAACTTCTCCATGTACCTGGGCAAGAACTGGTACAGCCTCACCGCCAAGCCCGGCCGCTACGACGATGCCGACCCTATTGGCGTACTGGATGTCACCGTCCTTTCCAATCTTGTACTGGATAAGCTGCTGGGCATCAAGGACCTGCGCACCGACAAGCGCATTGACTTCGTGGGCGGCATCAGAGGCCTTGGAGAACTGGCCCGCCGCGTAGATTCCGGAGAAATGAAAGTAGCCTTTGCCCTCTATCCGGTGTCCATGGAGCAGCTCATCCGCATTGCCGATACCGGCAACATCATGCCTCCCAAGACCACCTGGTTCGAGCCCAAGCTCCGCAGCGGTTTAGCCATCCACAGCCTGCAATAGGCCCCACAGCACCACGCCCACGCTTACGGAAACGTTGAGCGAGTGCTTGGTACCCTGTTGGGGTATCTCCAAAGCAAAGTTGGCGGCGTCCACAACCGATTGTTGGACGCCGTCAACTTCGTTTCCGAAGATAAGGGCGTACTTCCCTCCGGGCGTGCGGCGGAAAGCATCCAGCTTCACGGAATGAACGGTCTGTTCCACGGCAATGACGGTGTAGCCATCGGCCCGGAGGCGGTGGACCAGGGCCACCACATCGGCCACGTGTTCGGAGGGAACCACTTCTTCGGCGCCCAGGGCTACTTTGCGCAGCTCCGGAGAGGGTGGGACGGGGCAGATGCCGCCAAGATAGATTTTGTCTACGCCGAAGGCATCGGCCGTACGGAAGGCCGAGCCTACGTTGTGGGCGCTGCGCACATTGTCCAGCACCAGCACGATGCCGGAAGAAGGACGCTCCGTGATATACTGCTCCGGAGTAAGGCGTCCCAGTTCAATATTGAGAAGTTTTCTGTCTTTCACACTGCAAAGGTAAGAGAAATTATTTATCTTTGTAGAATAGAATACCATCTAACCACATATATGAAAAAAGACACTCAGCTTTTTGATTTGATCAAGAAGGAACAGGAGCGGCAGAGCGCCGGCCTGGAACTCATTGCTTCCGAGAATTATGTAACGGACGAAGTGCTCGCCGCCATGGGCTCCGTCTGCACCAACAAATACGCCGAGGGCTACCCCGGCAAACGCTATTACGGCGGCTGCGAGGTGGTGGACCAGATTGAGCAGCTGGCCATCGACCGCCTGTGTGCCCTGTATGACGCCGAATATGCCAATGTCCAGCCGCACTCCGGCGCCCAGGCCAATATGGCCGTGACCATGGCCATCCTCAGGCCCGGCGACACCTTCATGGGACTGGACCTGTCCATGGGCGGTCACCTCACCCACGGCTCGCCCGTGAATGCTTCCGGCATCCTCTACCATCCCGTAGCGTATGGCCTCAATCCTGAAACCGGGCGCGTAGACTACGACGAGATGGAGCGCAAGGCCCTGGAATGCAAGCCCAAGCTCATTATCGGCGGTGCATCGGCCTACTCCCGCGAATGGGACTATGAGCGCATGAGGGCCATCGCCGACAAAGTGGGCGCCATCCTCTGGATTGACATGGCCCACACCGCCGGCCTCATTGCCGCCGGGCTCCTCAAAAATCCCGTCAAATATGCGCACATCGTCACTTCCACCACCCACAAGACCCTGCGCGGACCGCGCGGCGGCATTATCCTGATGGGCAAGGACTTTGACAACCCCTGGGGCCTCACCACCCCTAAGGGCGAGGTGAAGAAGATGAGCGCCATCCTCAATTCCAGCGTCTTCCCTGGCATCCAGGGCGGTCCGCTGGAGCATGTGATTGCGGCCAAGGCCGTTGCCTTCTGGGAGGCGGACCAGCCGGAATACAGGGAGTATCAGCAGCAGGTGGTCTGCAATGCCGCGGCCCTGTGCCGGGCTTTTGTGGACAGCGGCTACAAGATTATCTCCGGCGGCACTGACAACCACCTCATGCTCATTGACTTACGCACCAAATTCCCCAACCTGAGCGGCCGCGTGGCAGAGAAGGAACTGGTAAGGGCCGATATCACGGTGAACAAGAACATGGTGCCCTTCGACATCCGCAGCGCCTTTGCCACCTCCGGCCTTCGCGTGGGCACCCCGGCCATCACTTCCCGCGGCTTTGAGGAGAAGGACATGGCAGAAATCGCCGATCTCATTGACACGGTGCTCGCATCGGCCCATACCCACGTGGACGCCCTGACCGCCAAGGAGCCCACCGAGGCCCAGCTGGCCGAACGCATTGCCCATAAACTGGTCCTGGACGAAGTCCGGCGCAAAGTACACGCCATGACTTCCGACCGTCCCCTCAACCGTTATTAGCTTATGAAACGAACCCTCCTCTTTGCGGCCAGCCTGGCCCTGATGCTTGCCTGCCAGCCCGCGCAGCAACCCGGCACTACGCCCCTGAAACCCCCGACCACGCCCACGACGCCCTCCACCCCGGAAGGCAACGTCTCCGTAACCGTTACCACCCTGGACGCCAACTCCGTTACCGACGCCTCCGCTACGCTCAGCGGCAGTTATACCGGAGCTCCGGCAGGCGGTGTGTACGACCGCGGCGTGTACTTTGGCACCTCGGCCGGCAGCCTCACCAAGGAAACCGGCCTGAACAGCAGCACGGCCACTTCCGGCAGCTTCAGCGTGGTGCTCACGGAACTGAGCGCGGAAACCACCTACTATTACAAAGCCTACGTAACCGTCCTGGATGCCTCTGCCAATACCTACGTAGAGTTCACCGGCCAGGTCAAGAGTTTCACCACCAAGGCCCTCACCACCGGCACCACCCTCCTGGGTTATCACCAGGGTTACGAGGTGCCTGCCATTGCCTTCCTGGATGGAACGGGGCAGTGGGAATCCGGTCAGGAAACACCGGCACAGAACAACAGTGGCAGTTTTATTGGTGAAAACCAGGACAACGTATGGTTCAAGAGCTACACTACCAACGACAAGCAGGTGGTAGTCACCCATACCTTCCAATCCGGCGGAAAACGCGTCCGCAACTGGACGGGGCTCATTGACAAAGACAAGCAGGGCCCGCTCTGGATTGCCTTTGTGATGCATGGCGGTCTCTATCCCAGAAACAGTGTAGGCCGCTATGACCGCTGGACCCAGGATCCGGCCGTTCCCGGGGACTGGCAGCGGAGCCTGGCCAGTTCTACCCACAGCCGCGGCCACTTTGTGGCTTCCGACTACCGTCAGAACAGCGTTGACGCCAACTCACAGACCTTCTATTACACCAACCAGGCGCTACAGTGGCAGAACGGCTTCAACAGCGGTATCTGGAGTTCCCTGGAAAGCGCCGTAGTAAGCAATACTCCCAGCGGGAGCGATTCTCTTTATGTTGTAGTGGGCGTTTTGTACGAGAATCCCAACAACTACCAGACCCCCAACTCCGGCGGAGCACAGGTGCTGGCGCCCAGCCATTTCTACAAACTGCTCATGAAGTGCAGCTTTGGCAGCAACGGCACCATGACGGCCGCCAAGGGATGCGCCTACTTATTTGAGAATAAGAGCTATAGCGGCTCTGCCTACAGCAGCTATATCACCAGCATTGACGCCGTAGAGCAGCGCGCCGGCTTTGACTTCTTTGCCAACGTGCCCAAGTCCCTGCAAGACGCCGCCGAGGCGCAGACCAGCGCCATCTGGTAAAATCTGGAGGGATCGACGGCAAGAAATCAGTATCGCACGGCGTTCAGGAACAGCGCATGGCCGGGAACGGACTCACCGGCATCGGAGCGGGTTCCGGAGGCGATGAGTTGTGCGATCCACTCCGGACTGTGCTTGCCGCGGCCCACTTCTATGAGCGACCCCACGGTGGCGCGCACCATGTTCCTGAGGAAACGGTCGGCCGCTATGCGGAAGTACCAATAATCACCACCGGAAGGAAGGGCCTGTCCCTCCGCGTCGCTTCGCGACCCTGTCCGGGCAAATGCTCCGGGACAGGCCCTTCCTTCCGGCTCCCGCATCACGGAAAGATGACTGGGCGTATAGGGTGCCCAAAAGGCGTCGTAGACCGTGCAGATGGAGGTTTTGTTGTCGCCGCCGGTCTTTTCAAAGCAGGAAAAGTCGTGGGTGCCCAGGAGGTACTGACAGGCCCGGTTCATGGCGTCAAAATCCAGGCCCGGATAGCCGCAAAGCCAGGAATAGCCCCTGACAAAAGGGTCTTTCACCCTGTGAATGAAGTAGGTATACTCGCGGCGCGTGGCGCTGAAGCGGGAGTGCATATCATCGGCCACCGGAAAGACCGAATGAACGGCCACGCTGCGGGGTAGGATGGCATTTAATTTGTAGGTAAAGTCGGATGCCTCGAAGGGAAGCGGAGCGTCCGTGTCAAAGTGGGCTATATAGCCCGCGGCATGTACCCCGGTATCGGTGCGGCCGGCACCGGTAATGGCCACAGGATGGCCCAGCAGACGGGAAAGGGCTGCTTCCACACTGGCTTGCACGGAGGGAGAATGAGGCTGGATTTGCCAGCCGCAGAACTCAGCTCCGTCATAAGAGAGGCATAGGAAATAACGCATAGTATGCAAATGTAGTAAAATATATGGAAAGCGTAAACATTCGCGAGCTCAACGAGAGAATTCAAAAGGAAAGTTCCTTCGTAGACCTCCTTACCCTGGAAATGGGAAAAGTGATTGTGGGACAGAAGCACCTGGTGGACAACCTCCTCATCGGCCTCCTGAGCGGTGGCCACATCCTGCTGGAAGGCGTACCGGGCCTTGCCAAAACCCTGGCCATCAACACTTTGTCGCAGGCCGTAGATGCGCGCTTCAACCGCATCCAGTTCACACCGGACCTGCTCCCCGCCGACGTAGTGGGCACCCTCATCTACTCCCAGAAGAACGAAAGCTTCGAGGTGCACAAAGGCCCCATCTTCGCCAACTTTGTCCTGGCCGATGAAATTAACCGTTCCCCGGCCAAGGTCCAGAGCGCCCTGCTGGAAGCCATGCAGGAGCATCAGGTAACCATCGGCGACCAAACTTACAAGCTGCCGGAGCCGTTCCTGGTAATGGCCACCCAGAACCCCATTGAACAGGAAGGCACCTATCCCCTTCCGGAAGCCCAGGTAGACCGTTTCATGCTCAAGGTGGTGGTCTCCTATCCCAAGAAGGACGAGGAGCGCCAGATTATCCGGATGAATGGCAGCGGAGTGTTCCCCAAGGCCCAGGCCGTGGTGAAGCCTGAAGACATTGTCCGGGCCCGCGAAGTGGTGCGCGACGTGTACATGGACGAGAAAATCGAGCGCTACATTGTGGACATTGTGTACGCCACCCGTACGCCCGAAGAATACGGCCTCAAGGAACTCAAGAGCTTCATTTCCTACGGCGCATCGCCCCGTGCCAGCATCTCCCTCTCCATGGCGGCCAAGGCCTATGCCTTCATCAAGCGCCGCGGCTACGTGATTCCGGAAGACGTGCGGGCTGTCTGCAACGAGGTGCTGCGGCACCGCATCGGCCTCACGTATGAAGCCGAAGCCGAGAATGTCACGCCCGAACAGATTATCGAGAAAATCATCAACGCCGTTATCGTTCCTTAATGACACCTGAGGAACTCATAAAGAAAGTCCGCAAGATTGAGATTAAGACCAAAGCGCTTAGTCATCAAATCTTTGCCGGTGAATACCATTCTGCGTTCAAGGGGCGCGGCATGGCGTTCAGCGAGGTGCGCGAGTACCAGTGGGGCGACGACGTGCGCAACATGGACTGGAACGTAACCGCCCGCATGAGCGCCCCGTATGTGAAGGTATTCGAGGAAGAGCGCGAACTCACCGTGGTGCTTCTGGTGGACATTTCCCGCAGCGGCCTTTTTGGCACCATCGGCAAAACCAAACGGGAACAAATTGCCGAAATTGCCGCCACGCTCGCTTTCAGCGCCATCCTCAACAACGACAAAGTGGGCTGCATCCTCTTCAGCGACCGCGTAGAGAAGTTCATTCCACCGGCCAAAGGGCGCACGCATTTCCTGCACATCATCCGGGAAATCCTGGAGTATGAGCCGGAATCGGACGGCACCGACATTGGAGAGGCACTCCGCTTCCTCACCGGCGCCATCAAGAAAAAATGCACCGCCTTCCTCCTCAGCGACATGCTGGACACGGAGGCCGATGGTGCCCCGCGCTACGAACAGGCCCTGAAAGTGTCCGTGAACCGGCACGACCTTTCCGTCATCCGCATCAGCGACCCGCGCGAAAAAACCCTTCCCAACGTGGGCCTGGTGAACGCCAAAGATGCCGAGACAGGCGCTTCCCGCTGGATTAACACGGCCTCCCGCAGCGTCCGGGACGCCTACGCCGGGTGGTTCCGCAGTTCCACCGACCAGGCCAACCGCCTCTTCCTCAAGTACCAGATAGACCACGTGGACATTGGCACCGACGAGGATTATGTGCGCAGCCTCATGGCTTTATTCCACAGAAGATGAAAGGAAAACTCATCATAACAGCCCTGCTGCTTCCCACCCTGGCCATGGCCGAAGGCCTGCGCAAAGAGGCGGGACAGGCGTTTTTGGAACCGCTCCAGCAGCGGGACTCCATCCTCATAGCCGACCAGCTCCGCTACGGGGTGGAGCTCAAAGACGTGCAGGACGGCACTCCCCTGGCCCTGCCGGAATTCAAGATTGAAGGGGAAACACCCCTGAAACTGGTGCGAAGTTGGCAGCTGGACTCCGTGCGCGTTTCCCACCGGAAAGAAATTCCCGCCCGCTACGACATCCGGGCCTCCCTGGTGCTCACCGCCTTTATGGGCGGCACCTATGAGCTGCCGGACATTCCGGTGCTTCTGAGTGGGGACACCCTGGTTTTCAAGGCCGTGGAGCCCGTTGTGGTTACGGAACTTCCCGTGGACATGGAGTCTTTCCAGCCGCACGACATCAAGCCGCAGGTGAAATTCCCCTATACCCTCAAGGAACTCTTCCCCTGGATTTACGGCATCAGCCTGGGACTCATGATGATAGCGGCCCTGGTGCTGTGGCTGCTGTACCGTGAAAAGAAAGTCAAAGAGGAAGTGAGCCATGAGCCCGCCCATATCCGGGCGCTACGGAAGCTGGACCAGTACCGCGGCGACAAATTCTGGAAACCGGAGCAGCAGAAAGGCTTCTATTCCGGCGTAACGGACGCCCTGCGCGAGTATATAGCCGCCCGCTACGGTGTGGGGGCCATGGAAATGACCACGGCCGAAATCTTTGACGACCTCAAGGGCAGCGACATCCCTCCGGAACTGTACCAGGAGATGAAAGCGCTCTTTGAGCGGGCCGATTTTGTGAAATTTGCCAAATACACTGCCTCAGACGAGGACAACGCCAAGGTGCTGCCCGGCGCCGTGCGCTTTGTAACGGCAACATACGAACAGGAGATTGCCGGTCAGGCCGGCAATGACGAATAATTGTGCCGGCAATGACGAATAGTTATGTACTTTGAGTATCCATATCTTCTTTGGCTGCTGGCAGTTCCGGCCCTGCTGGTGCTGCGCTACCTGTACATTGAGCTGAAGGACCGTCGGCCGCACCTCAGGGTATCGGCCCTGGAAGCGTGGAAGGCAGGCGGCCGAAGCATTTGGGAAATCCTCCGGCACCTTCCGTTTGTGCTGCGCATGGCCGCCCTGGTGCTTCTCATTGTGGCCATTGCCCGTCCCCGCTCCTCTTCCCAGGTGGAGAAGGTGGATACGGAGGGCATCGACATCATCTTCACCATGGACGTCTCCACCAGTATGCTGGCGCGGGACTTTACCCCGGACCGCTTATCGGCCGCCAAGGACATTGCCATCGAGTTCATTGCCCAGCGGCCCTCGGACCGCATGGGGATTGTGGTGTTTGCCGGCGAGAGCTACACGCAGTGCCCCCTTACCACCGACCGTGCTACGCTGATCAACCTCATGAAGGAGGTGCAGACCGACCTCATTGAAGACGGCACGGCCATCGGCAACGGACTGGCAACCGCCGTGGCCCGCCTCAAGGATTCCGACGCCAAAAGCCGCGTGGTGATACTGCTCACCGACGGCGTGAACAACATGGGAGAGATAGACCCGGGCATGGCCACGGAAATCGCAAAAACCTATGGCATAAGGGTTTACACCATTGGTGTTGGCGCCAAAGGAACGGCCCCCTACCCGGTGCAGACCCCCTGGGGCATTGAACTCCAGAACATTCCCGTAGAGATTGACGAGCCCCTGCTGCAAGGCATAGCCCAGGGCACGGGCGGCCGATATTTCCGCGCCACGGACAATACCAAACTCTCGGAGATTTACGGGGAAATCGGCCAGATGGAAAAGACCCGCACCAGCGTGGATTCCTTCCCCGTTTACAAAGACCTTTATAAGAATTACGCCCTGGCAGCCCTGGTGTGCCTGCTGCTGGAACTTGTCCTTTTGGCACTCATGAGGAGGTTACCATAATGTTGATGTTTGCCGATTACAGGTTCCTGTACCTGCTCCTGCTGATTCCGCTGTTCCTGCTGGGATACGCCCTGCTGCGCTATGCGCGCAGCCGCCGGGTGAAAGCCCTGGGCGACCCTGCGCTGGTAGAGGCTCTCATGCCTTCCCGCTCCCGCTCCAAAGGCTGGGTGCGCATGGTGCTCTGGTGCCTGGCCTTTGCCTTCTTCGTAGTGGGCCTGGCCCGCCCCAGAACCGGGGCCAAACTCTCCGAAAGGACCACCAAGGGGGCCGAAATTATTGTGGCCCTGGACGTTTCCAATTCCATGCTGGCGCAGGATTACTCCCCCAACCGCCTGGAACGGGCCAAACTCTCCATCTCCCGCCTTACGGACAAACTGCAGGACGACCGCATCGGCCTGGTGATTTTTGCCGGAACTTCTTTTGTGCAGCTGCCGGTGACCACCGATTACGTGAGCGCCAAGATGTTCCTCTCCAGCATAGACACCGGTTCCATTCCGGTGCAGGGCACGGCCATAGGAGATGCTATCCGGCTCTGTATCAAGAGTTTCAGCGCCCAGAGCGAAAAGAGCCGCGTGATTGTGGTCATCTCTGACGGTGAAAACCATGAGGACGACCCTGTGGAGGCCGCCAAACAGGCCGCCGAACTGGGCATCAAAGTGTACACCATTGGCGTAGGTTCCTCGGAAGGCCAGCCCATTCCCATGGACGGAGGCCTGCTCAGGGACTCCAGCGGTGAGATTGTGGTCACGCGCCTGGATGAGGATACCCTCCGGCAAGTGGCCAAAGCCGGCGGCGGCGCCTACATCCATGCCGGCGGCGAGGAATTCGGCCTGAATCCCATCATAGACGATATCCGCCGCATGGAGGACGAGGAGTTTGGCAGCATCGTGTTCGAAGAATACGACGAGCAGTACATGTACTTCTTCGGGATTGCCCTGCTGCTGTTTGTGATTGAAATGCTCATCGGCGAGCGAAAACCCCGCCGCAAACTGTTTGAGGTATGAGGAAGATTGGATTACTGACACTACTGATACTCAGCTGCTTAAGCGCCCATGGCCAAAAGGCCGACCTTCGCCGCGGCAATCGCCAGTTCAAAAAGGAAAAATACCAGGAGGCCGATATCAGCTACCGCAAAGGCCTGATGCAGGACACCACTTCCGTGGCGGCCAAGTACAACCTTGCCAACAATCTGTACCGGCAGGAAAACTATGACGAGGCCGCCAAAATCCTGGACAGCGCCAAGGAGGCGGCTCCCGCCGAAGCCTTCGCGCCGGATTACTACTTCAACCGCGGGGACGTGGCCATGGCCAAGGAAGACTGGCAGGCGGCGGTAGAGGCTTTCCAGGAGTGCCTGCTGCGCACCCCGGAAGACCTGCAAGCCAAAGAGAACTACATTTATGCCCGCAACAAGCTGATGGAACAGCAACAACAAAACGGCGGCGGTGACGGCAATGACCAGCAGGACCAGGATCAGGATCAGAACCAAGACCAAAACCAAGACCAGCAGCAGGACCAGGACCAGAATCAGAACCAGAATCAGAACCAGGACCAGCAGCAGAAGGATGAGCAGCAGGAGCAGCAGCTGAGTCCCCAGCAGGCCCAGCAACTGCTGCAGGCTATCCGCGAAAAGGAGAAACAGACTCAGGAAAAAGTGGACGAGAAGAAGGCCGCCGCCCTCAAGTCCCGTCAGAAGGATAAGAATTGGTAGTGTATGAAACGACTTATTGCTTGTACAATAGTCTGGATGGTGGCCCTGAGCGCATGGGCACAGTCCACCATCCGCGTAGAAGTTCACAATATTGTGGAACAGGGCGAACGCTTCAATGTTGTGTTCGTGGTGGAAGGAGAGCACGCACCCTCCGACTTTCAGTGGGACCCCGGGGACGATTTCACCCTGGTCTGGGGCCCCCAGAAAGGCTCTTCCACCAGCATCCAGATGGTGAACGGAAAAACCACGCGTTCTTCCCAGACCTCCTACACCTACATCCTGCAGGCCAAGAAAACCGGCAGCTTTGTCATCCAGCCCGCCACCGCCAAAGTGAAGGGGGCCGAAATCCAATCCCGGGCAACCTCGGTGCAGGTTGTGGGCGCCGGCAGCAATAGCGGCAGCAACAGCAGCGCCTCCGGCAGCAGCCCTTCCTCCGGCAGCACGGACAGGGCGTCATCGGCCCAGAGCACAGCCGATGCCGACATTTTCATGCGCCTGAGCCTTAGCCGGAACTCCGTGGTGGTGGGCGAGCCCGTCACCGCCACCCTCAAGATTTATCACCGCACCAACCTGGTGGGCTTCGAGAATGCCCGTTTCCCCGCCTTCAACGGCTTTTGGAGCCAGGAGGTGGATACCCCCTCCAACATTGAATTCCAGCGGGAACAGGTAGACGGCACCATGTACAACAGCGCCGTGCTGCGCCGCTGGGTGCTCATTCCCCAGAAGAGCGGAGACCAGAGCATAGACCCCGCGGAAATTGTGTGCCTGGTGCAGGTGCAGCGCCGCCGCACGGGCAGCGGGTCCATCTTCGACGACTTTTTCGGGAACGATTATGTGAATGTACGCCAGCGGGTAACCACCAAGGCGGCCACCCTCCATGTATCGGCCCTGCCCGCCGGGGCGCCCGCCTCCTTTGGCGGAGGCGTGGGTGATTTCCACGTGTCGGCCCGCCTGAGCAAGGATTCGCTGAAAACGCACGACGCGGCCTCCCTGCTGGTAACGGTGAGCGGGAAAGGCAATATCGCCCTGCTGGAAGCGCCCAAGCTCAGTTTTCCCCCGGACTTTGAGGTATACGACGTAAAGACCACGGTGAGTACCGACAAAAGCGGCACCAACGGGTCCAAAACCTTTGAATATCCCTTTATTCCGCGCAGCCCCGGGGAGTTTGCCATCGGCCCGGTGAAATACAGCTATTACGACGTAAAGCAGCGGCGCTATGAAACGGCCGAGAGCGCTTCCCTGCCGCTGACGGTTGCCCGTTCGGCCTCCACCGGAACCACGCAGGGGGAAAGCGGGTCCACGCTGGTGGTAGACCGCAAGGGCGTAAAGAACCTGGGTGAAGACATCCGCTTTATCCGCAGCAAAACCTCGTTCAGTGAGCCGAAAGCTTTCCTGGTGGGGCAGAAGGGCTATTGGCTGGGGCTGCTCCTGATGCTGCTCGCCGGCCTGGGCGTCTGGCTGGGCCTTAGGAAAGCCGCCGCCCGGCGGGCCGATGTCGCCGGAACCCTCAGCCGCAAGGCCACCCGTCAGGCCCTAAAGCGCCTTTCACAGGCCCGGGAATTCCTGCAGAAGAACCTGTACACGGCCTTCTATGAGGAACTTCACCGCAGCCTGCTGGGCTTTGTGGGAGACAAGCTGGGCCTGGACATGGCCGAGCAAAGCAAGGAAAACATTGCCGCAGCGCTCACGGCACACGGCATATCCGAGGGTGTTGCCGCCGATTTCACCGCCCTGCTGGATGCCTGCGAATTTGCCCGCTACGCCCCGGATGCCGGACATGAGGCCATGAATACCCATTACGAGCAGGCCGTCTCGCTCATTACGGCCATTGACGCTTCCATGAAAAAGACTCCCCTTCCGAAGGCCGCGTTGGCCCTGGCTGCCCTGCTGATGCTGGCTCCCGGCATGGCACGGGCCGCCGAATCCTACCCCGACTCCCTGTGGAAAGCCGGCGTCGAGGCCTATACGGACGGCAATTTTGCCCAGGCCCTGCAGGATTGGGAAGACGTACGCGCAACGGGCCTCATGTCCAAGGAACTGTACTACAATCTGGGCAACGCGTACTTCAAGACCGGAGAGATTGCGCCCGCCATTCTCTGGTATGAAAGGGCCCTTCGGCTGGACCCCTCCGACGCAGACGTCCGCTACAACCTGGACTATGCGCGCGCCCTCACGCAGGACCGCATTGACGAGATACCGGAAATCTTTTTCGAGCAGTGGGGCCGCGCCCTTTGCTACCTCGTGCCCTCCAATACCTGGGCGATGATTTCGCTGCTGGCTTTCGGCCTTACGGTGGCACTTGTGCTGCTCTTTCTCCTGGGAAGAAGCGCCGGACGGAGAAGAGTGGGATTTTTCGGGGCCATCGTGGCACTGATTATCGCCTTCCTGGGCTGGGATTTTGCCCAGTGGCAGCAGAGCGAAGCCCGACGCCAGGACCAGGCCATTGTGATGCGGCCGGTATCCTCGGTGAAGAGTTCCCCCTCCGAGAGCAGCGCCAAAGACCTCTTTATCCTGCACGAAGGCACGCGCGTCAAGGTCCTTGACAATGTGTCGGGCTACGCCAACATTGAGCTGGCCGACGGCCGCAAGGGCTGGATTCCGGCCAGGGAGATTGAAATTATTTAAATCTATGATTCAAAGCCGTGTTTTTCACGGCTTTTTTTGTACCTTTGTAGGTTGAACTGAAATAAATAAAAACAAAGATATATGTTATTCCCTCTTCTTCAGACCGACTCGCTGGAAGCCCTGGCCGAAAGCCTCAACCAGGCCGCGGAGGCAACACCTGCAGCACAGCCCACAGAAATGACCGAAAGCCTGTGGTCCATGTTCACCATGGGCGGCCCCCTCATGTGGGTGCTTCTGGCCCTGAGTATCCTGGCCATCTACCTCATCGGCCGCAAATGGTGGGTGCTTAAAAACGCCTCCAAGATTGACCCGCACTTCATGCAGGACATCCGCGATTACCTCACGGAAGGCAAGACCAAGAGCGCCATCACCCTGTGCCGCAAGTACGACAACCCCGTTGCGCGCATGATTGAGACCGGTATCGGCCGCATGGGCCGTCCCATGGCCGATATCCAGAGCGCCATCGAGAACATCGGCAACGTGGAAGTAGCCCGCCTGGAAAAGGGCCTTCCGCTGCTGGCCACCATCGCCGGCGGTGCCCCCATGATTGGTTTCCTGGGCACCGTGATGGGTATGGTGCAGGCCTTCTTCAACATGAGCAAGGCCGGTAACAACATTGACATCACCCTCCTCAGCGGCGGTATCTACACGGCCATGCTCACCACCGTGGGCGGCCTCATTGTGGGTATCATCGCCTACTTCGGTTACAACTGGCTCACTTCCAAGGTGAGTGACCTAGTGTACAAGATGGAAAGTTCCACCATGGAATTCATTGACATCGTGATCAACGAAACCGCCGAAGAAAAATAGCCTATGGCACTGAAAAGAAACACCAAAGTAGACGCGCAGTTCAGCGTATCCAGCATGACGGATATCGTGTTCCTGCTGCTGATCTTCTTCCTGGTCACCTCCACGCTCATCAACCCCAATGCCCTGAAGCTCCTGCTTCCGAGGAGCACCGGTCAGGTGAACGCCAAGGCCAGCGTGAGCGTGAGCATCAAGGACTGGGGCGACGACACCTACACCTACCATGTGAACGGTGCCCAGGATCCCCTGTCCTATGAGGCGGTGGAGGACCAGCTCATCGGCCTGCTTTCCCAGGAAGAAGACCCCACTTTCTCCATTTTCTCCGACCAGAGCGTTCCGGTGGGAGAAGTGGTACAGATTATGAACATTGCCAAGCGGAATCATTACAAGGTGATTCTGGCAACACAACCCGAATAACGCAGCATGCAGCCTTACCAGCGCACCCAGGAAAAACGCGAGAAAAACGCCAATGTAAGCGGCCTTCTGCTTACATTGGGCGTGCACGCCGCTGCGCTGGTGGTCCTCCTTACCAGCGGGCTCAAGTACCTGGATCCGCCGCCCCCGGAAAGGACTTCGCTCCTGATAGAGTTTGAAGAGGAAGCACCTCAGGCAAGGCCGCTTGAGACCCGGATTGGCCGGCAGCCCCAGGCCGAGGAAATTGACGTGGAAAAGCCGGTGGAACTGGTGCAGAAGGCGGAGTCACCGCATGTGAGCGACAAACCCAATGTAACCCCGGCCACCAAGCCGGACGCCCACGGGGATGTGGAAGTGCCCACGCCCAAGGTGGAAGAGCCCAAGCTGGATCCCCGGGCCTCCTTCCCCGGCATGAGCCCCAAGGACAACAGTGCCACCACGCCGCACAGCGCTTCGGAGGCATCCGAAGGCTTCAAGGCCGGCCAGCCCGACGGCAACACCAAGGAAGGCAAGACGGAAGGCAGCGCCAACGCCCATGTCAAGGGCCGTAATGTGGTGGGCTCCCTGCCCAAACCCTCCTACGGGACACAGGCACAGGGCACCGTGGTAGTGCAAGTGAAGGTGGACCAGTACGGCAACGTAACGGAAGCCATTCCCGGTGCGGAAGGCACCACGGTCACGGACAAGAATCTGTGGAACGCCGCACGTAATGCCGCCATGAAAACCGTGTTCAACATGGATGCAGGCGCCCCTGCCGTCCAAAGCGGAACCATAACATATATCTTTAAACTGAAATAACACGACGTGAGTCGCCAAGTACAACTATTTTAACGAGCCCGTGAGGGTAAGCATTTATGGAAGACATCAAAAAAGGTACGCGTAAACGTATCACCAGAAGGCCTGCAGAAGGCCATGCAGAAAAAGTAGATTATTCAACCAGCCGCAGTTTCGACTCCGATGAGCGGCCGGCCCGCCGTTACGGCGACCGGCGTTCCCCTTCCGGTGGGCAGCACCGCAGCAGTACCGGCAGCGAGCATCGCTCCTCCTACGGCCGTTCCCGCCAGGAAGGCGCCTATCGGCCCGAAGGCGAACGCCGCTCATACGGCGGTGAAAAGCCCCGCAGAAGCGGCTACGGCAAGCCCACCGGCCGCAAGCCCTACAACAAACACAGCGAGGCCGATGCCGGCATGAACGCCATGCTCCGGCGCAAACCCCAGGTGAACGGCCGTTACAGCGACGACGACTCGGCCCCCACCGAAATCCAGGAGGTGGTGCGCCTGAACAAGTTCATCGCCAATTCCGGCGTTTGCTCCCGCAGGGAGGCCGATACCTTCATCCAGAGCGGCGTAGTAACCGTGAACGGCGAAGTGGTAACGGAGCTGGGCACCAAGGTGAATGTACTTACCGACGATGTTCGCTTCAATGGACAGCGCCTCAAGGGAGAAGAGAAAGTGTACATTGTGATGAACAAGCCCAAGGGTTATGTGACCACCGCCAGCGACCCTCACGCGGAAAAGACCGTGATGGACCTGCTGAAGGGATGCCCCACCCGCGTTTTCCCCGTGGGACGCCTGGACAAGAACACCACCGGCGTGCTGATGTTCACCAATGACGGCGAGATGGCCGAACATCTCACCCACCCTTCTTACAACAAGAAAAAGATTTACCAGGTGGTGCTGGACGCCCCGCTCACCGAGGAAGACCAGCAGAAGATCCTTGCCGGAATTGAGCTCAGCGACGGCGTGGTGGCGGCCGATGAACTGGAGTTCATTGACGCCCACGACCACCGCCAGCTGGGCATTGAGATTCACTCCGGCAAGAACCGTATCGTGCGCCGCATTTTCGAG
Source organism: Bacteroidales bacterium (assembly GCA_017934185.1). GTDB lineage: Bacteria > Bacteroidota > Bacteroidia > Bacteroidales > UBA932 > Cryptobacteroides. The sequence goes on from JAGBJY010000023.1 coordinate 30,935, forward strand.
TCCCTTGGCTACGAAGTACGGGCCCTGGACCGCGTCTATTTTGCCGGCCTTACCAAGAAAGGCCTCAAGAAGAGCGACTGGCGTTACCTCACCGAAGGAGAGGTGAACATCCTAAAGATGGGAGCATACGTATAATGGCGCACAGAGCAGGTTTTGTCAATATCATCGGCAATCCCAATGTAGGGAAAAGCACCCTGATGAATGCCCTGGTGGGGGAAAAGCTTTCCATTGTCACCGCCAAGGCGCAGACCACCCGTCACCGCATCATGGGGATTGTGAGCGGGGAGGATTACCAGATTGTGTATTCCGACACCCCGGGCATCCTGAAGCCCAATTACCGGCTGCAGGAGAACATGCTGGCCTTTGTGGACACGGCTATCGGCGACGCCGACATTATCCTCTACGTCACCGACACCGTGGAAAAAGGCGACAAGAACGAGGCCTATATCCAAAAACTCCAGAAGGTGGACTGCCCCGTAGTGGTGGTCATCAACAAGATTGACCTCTCCTCGCAGGAAAAGGTGGTTCAGCTCATGGGCTGGTGGAAGCAGATGCTCCCTAAGGCCGAGGTGATTCCGGCATCGGCCCAGGAGAAATTCAACCTGGAGAGCATCCTGGAGGCGGTTTCGTCCCGTTTGCCCGAGGCGCCGGCCTGGTTTGACAAAGACCAGTTCACGGACAAGAACCTGCGCTTTTTCGCCTCCGAAATCCTGCGGGAGAAGATTTTCCTCAATTACAGCGAGGAAATCCCCTACTCCTGCCAGGTGGAAATTGAAGCTTTCCACGAAGGCGAAGACCGCTATGAGATTAGCGCCGTCATCTATGTGATGCGGGATTCCCAGAAAGGAATCATCATCGGCAAAGGCGGCAGCATGCTCAAAAAAGTGGGCACCGAGGCCCGCATTGAGATGGAAGACTTTTTCCAGAAAAAAGTTTTTTTGAGTACCTTTGTAAAGGTGGACCCGGATTGGCGCGAAAACCGCAAGGAGCTCCGCCGCTTCGGATATGAATTTTAAATAATTGAAGGGAAGGCTGTCCCCTCCGGGGGGCTTATAAAAAGGCCAATGCCCCCCGGAGGGGACAGCCTTCCTGAAAACCATAAGCATCTATGGCAGAAGATTGGGAAGAAATCGAAGGACAGGAAGAGGAAGAACTGGGAGAAGACGCCGTTGCCAGCGGCAAGTTTGAAAAACTTCTGGGCGACGACAGCAAGCGCTTCAAGCTGTCCGGCATGTTCAAGCAGTGGTATCTGGACTACGCGTCCTATACCATCCTGGACCGTGCCGTACCTCATATTGTGGACGGTTTCAAGCCCGTTCAGCGCCGCGTGCTGCATACCATGTTCACCATGGATGACGGCCGATACACCAAGGTGGCCAACATCGTGGGACAGGCCATGCAGTACCATCCGCACGGCGACGCCTCCATCCTGGGCGCCCTGGTAACCCTGGGCCAGAAGGGGCTCCTCATTGACTGCCAGGGAAACTGGGGTAACATCCTCACCGGCGACTCCAACGCCGCCCCGCGTTACATTGAGGCCCGGCTTTCCAAGTTTGCCAAGGAAGTGGTCTTTGACCCCAAGGTAACCCCCTGGATGACTTCCTACGACGGCCGCAACCAGGAACCCACGGAACTTCCCGTGCGTTTCCCGCTGCTGCTTGCCCAGGGCACGGAAGGCATTGCCGCCGGCCTCAGTTCCAGGATTCTGCCCCATAACTTCAACGAGCTCATAGACGCTTCCATCGCCATCCTGAAAGGCCAGCCCTATGAGCTGCTGCCGGACTTCCCCACAGGAGGCATCGCCGACTGCTCCAAGTACAACAAGGGCAAGCGCGGCGGCATGGTGAAGGTGCGCGCCCGCATCAACAAGGTGGACAAGAGCACCATCACCATCACGGAAATCCCCTTCGGAAAAACCTCCCACGGCATTATTGACAGCATCCTCAAGGCCAAGGACAAGAAAAAAATCAATATCAAGAAGATTGAGGACATGACCACCGACAAGGTGGAAATTGTGATTCACCTTCCGGCCGATGTCTCCCCGGACAAGACCATCGATGCCCTCTACGCCTTCACCGAGTGCGAATCCAAGATAGCCCCCAACGCCTGTGTAATCCGGGAGAACAAGCCGGTGTTCCTCACGGTGGACGAGATTCTGGAGTACGACACCTTCCACACCCGCGACATCCTGGAGGCCGAACTTCAGGTAAAACTGGGAGAGCTGGAAAACGACTGGCACTACAGTTCCCTGGAACGCATCTTCTTCGAGAACCGCATCTATAAAGTGCTGGAACAGAACCAGATGAGCTGGGAAGAGCAGCTGGAGGACATCATGGCGCAGATGAAGCAGTACGAAGACCTGCTGCACCGGGAAATTGTGATGGAAGACATCCTGAAACTGGTAGAGAAGCCGGTGCGCAAGATTTCCAAATTCGACACCAAGGCCCTGGACGAGAAGATTTATGCCATCGAGGACCAGATGAAGGACATCCGGGACAAACTGGCACATATCACGGATTTCACCATTGACTGGTTCAAAGGCCTCAAGAAGAAATACGGCGCCCAGTGGCCTCGTCTCACGGAAATCTCTTCGCTGGAAACCATTTCCAGCACCAAGGTGGTGTCCAACAACGCCAAGCTCTACGCCAACATGGCCGAGGGCTTCGTGGGCATCGGCCTCAAGAGGGACGATGGCGTTCAACTGCTGGGCGAATGCTCCGACCTCAGCGAAATCATTGTCATCGGCAAGGATGGCAAATTCCGCGTGACCAAGGTCCAGGAAAAGGCTTTCTTCTGGAAAGACCTCCTGTATGCCGGCGTGTTCACCCGCGGTGACGAGCGCACCATCTTCAATGTAATTTACCGCGACGGCAAGGGCCCGGCCCATTATGCCAAACGCTTCAATATCACCTCGGTAACCCGCGACAAAGATTACGACATCACTACGGGCGCCGAGGGGTCCAAGATTCTCTGGTTCACCGTGAACCACAACGGCGAGGCCGAAACCGTACGCATCAACCTCCGTCCCAAGAAGGGGCTTAAAAAGACGCAGCTGGAATGGAATTTTGCCGGCCTGGCCATCAAAGGCCGCGGCTCCCGGGGCAATCTGGTGACCAAGAACGCCATCGCCAAAATCCAGCTCAAGGCCAAGGGAATCACCACCCTGGAAGGCAAGGATATCTGGTGGGATCCGGACATCCAACGCCTGAACGAGGAAGGCCGCGGGCAGCTCCTGGGAAAATTCTCCGGGGAGGACCGCGTACTGGCCATCTTTGCCGACGGCACTTACTACACCACCACCTACGACGTCGTGAACAAGTACCAGGGAGAGGTTGTGCGGATAGAGAAGTTCGACCCTGCGCGCGTGTACACGGTCCTTTATTGGGACAATGCCGCCAAGGCCTACTACGTAAAGCGTTTCAGCTTCGTGGAAAGCAACAACACACCCGTGCTCTTTATCTCGGACACCCGCGGGTCCCGCCTGGTGGAACTATCGGCCGACCTTCATCCGCAGATTCTTCTCACCTACGGCGGAAAATTCCAGCACAAACAGCCGGAACTCGTTGACGCCGAAGAGTTTATTGCCAAGAAAGGCCTCACCGCCAAGGGCAAGAAGTGCTCGGCCATGGACCTCAAGACAGTGGCCTTCGGAGAGCCGCTGGTGAAAGCCGAAGACCTGGTTGAGCCCTCCGCCCCTGAAATTCCCGACGAAGTGGATGTGGACGAGGAATTCGCCGCCGAACTCCCGGAAGATGAGCCCATCGAGCAAACCGGCCAGGCCGCAGACCTCCTCAACGGCAGCCCGTCCGACGACGAGCCCCTGGACATGGAAGGCTGGGAACCGACGCTGTTCTAGATGAGTTCGTCCCTTTTTCGGATGTCTTTGAGGCGCAGCTGGACGGTAGAAGAGCCGCGGTAGAAATTCTCCACAATGGAATAGCAGACGTCGAAGGGATTGCCGGCTTTGATGTGCTCATAGTAGGCATCGGCCATATTGAAGCCGATGGCAGCCAGTTGGCGGTAGGGCAGGTTTTCCTGAATGACATCCAGTTTGAGATGTACCCCGCCCGCGCCCACTTTGCGGCCATTGCCGGCATCGTAGACGTTCTCCGTGAGGAAGACCGGGTTGCTGTTTCCGGGGCCGAAAGGCTGGAACTGCTTGAGGATGCGCGTGAATTTGGGCGTAATCTGCGAGAAGTCCAGCTTGGCGTCTATCTCAATGACGGGTTTGGTGTCTTCCTTCCGGATGTATCCGGCAGCAAAGGTTTCCATGCGGCGGCAGAACTCTTCCAGTTTGTCTTCCCGAAGGGTAAGCCCGGCGGCGTACATGTGTCCGCCGAAGTTCTCCAGTAAATCGGCACAACTTTCTATGGAGGCGTAAAGGTCGAAGCCCTGGATGCTGCGGGCGCTGCCGGTGATGAAACCGTTGCTCTTGGTGAGCACTACGGTGGGCTTGTAATAGGCTTCTACCAGGCGGGATGCAACAATGCCCACAACGCCCTTGTTCCAAGTGGGATTATAAACAATGGTGACATGCTCTGAAGCCAAAGCCGTACCGCCGGCCACCATTTCCAGGGCTTCCTGGGTGATGGCGCGGTCTATGTCCTTGCGGGCCTGGTTGTTGTCGTTCACCTGCTGACCAATCTTGAAAGCCTGCGTGGCGTTGGTAGCGGTAAGGAGTTCCACGGCCAAGCGGCCACTTTCCATACGGCCGGCGGCATTGATGCGGGGGCCGATTTTGAACACAATGTCATCGATGCCGATGTGCCCCGGCTCCAGCTTGGCCAGGTTAATCATGGCCAGGAGCCCCTCGCGGGGGTGCTCGTTCAGCCGTTTGAGGCCGTAATGGGCCAGGATACGGTTCTCGCCGGTCATGGACACCAGGTCGGAAGCGATGGAAACCACCTGCAAGTCCAGCAGGGGCTCCAACAGGGCGGGGTCCAGCCTGTACTGCTGGATGTACCCCTGCACCAGTTTGAAGCCTACCCCGCAACCGCAAAGGTCGTCAAAGGGATAGTGGCAGTCTTCGCGCTTGGGATCCAGGATGGCCACAGCCTTGGGAAGTTCCGCCTCCGGGAGGTGATGGTCGCAGATAATGACCTCAATGCCCTTGGCGCGGGCATACTCCACTTTTTCGATGGCTTTGATGCCACAGTCCAGGGTTATTACCAAGGTCACGCCATTGTCTCCGGCCCAGTCCAGCGCCTTGTAAGAGAGGCCGTAACCTTCATCGTAGCGGTCCGGAATGTAGAATTCTACGCGCTGGGTGAACTGGCGGATGAAGGAATAGACCTGGGCAACAGCGGTGGTGCCGTCTACGTCGTAGTCTCCGTACACCAGAATCTTCTCGCCGCCGGTGATGGCCTTATGCAGGCGTTCTACGGCCTTGTCCATGTCCTTCATGAGGACAGGATCGTGCAGGGCTTCCAGCTGGGGACGGAAAAAGGCGCGGGCCTGATCGAAAGTCTCAATGCCGCGCTGGACCAGCAAATTGGCCAGAACCTGGTCCAAGCCAAGTTCTGCCGCCAGTTGCGACGCTTTCTCTGCATCGGCCGGTGCCTTGAGTTGCCACTGTACTTCCTGCGTGTCCATAGTCTTACAAAGATACAAAATCCAAGGCGGAAATGCAAAAAAGACTACAGACAGTCAATGATAATCTCGTCAACGATTTCTTCAGGGGTGCAGCCGTCGGTGTCCAGCACAATGTGGGCAGCAGCGCTATAGAGCGGTTCGCGGTCGGCAAGCCGGGCGGCAAGGTGGCCGGTCGCCAGCGGGCGGCCGGCTGTGTGCCCCTCCAAACGGGCTTCCAGCGTTTCCAGCGTAGCTTTCAGATAGATACAGAGTGTTTTGGACTGCAGGAGTTCTGCCGAGCCCGGCACCGTGACCGTTCCGCCGCCGAGGGCAAGGACAGCCGTATTTTCTTCATACCTCCGCACCGTTTCTTCCAGCACTTTCTTTTCAAGGCGGCGGAATCCGGCTTCCCCATCGGCCTCAAAGATAGCGGGGATGCTGCGGCCGGCCTTTTTCTCTATAAGGGTATCCAGGTCCAGGAAAGGGCAGCCCAGGGCATCGGCCAATAGGGCTCCGACGGTACTTTTACCGCTGCCCATGAATCCGGTGAGTGCTACAAGCATATGCTATTAGATTACTTCACCGTCAGTCCAGGGTCATGTACATATTACATGACCAAGAATTTCGTAAAGACCACTCTGCCCATAAATCTCCAATCTCGCCCTCCCATTCTATCCTTAATCCCTTTTGATTCTCTAAATAATGTCCCGTAAAAAAAAGATCATTATTTAATAAAATGGATAGGACCTCTTTTTCATAACTGAATTTCATTTCCGGCATATAACTACTATAAGAAAAACCCGACTGATGATTCTTATAGGTATAGTAAACAACAGCACGGTTATTATTGGGGATTAACGAGAGTTCCATCCAAAAGTAATCTCCGTTTTCTGAAGATTTATTCCCGGTATATGAATATACAGGAGCAAAATAGCATATGGTCGGATCCTCATCAACTTGTTGTAAAGACTTACAAGAAGACAATAGGACTATTATTAAGACAACATGGAAATATTTCATATTCAGTAACTATAAATAGTAGAAGATGGTACAAGGTAATTCGTTATAGTAGAAAGGGCATTACAGGAAACGAAACAGATAACGGCTGTCATAAACAATGAAATACTTCTCATAATTTCTTCTCGCTTATTATTATCCACACAAAGATACACTTTCCGTCACAGTTTTGCAATAAATTGCTCCTAATTGTTTTCAGCCAACCGAAAAAGTGATGCAGTATTTTTATTGTGCCGCCGATACAGCCATACGCACTGTACGGGCGATTTTGTGGATCGGCGGCAACGTTTTTGCCGTTTTGGGCCGATTTCCTTGCCGCCGATACAGGAAATCGGCCATATATGCATTCTGCGTGGATCGGCGGCTAGCCCATGAGGTATTTGCCGATATGCGGAATGCGCTGGAGAAGGCAGGCGGCCAGCCCTACGAGGGCGAAGCTGCAGAGGGCCGTTCCGAGGATTTGCACGGGAGTGGTCCAGCCCCCCAGGACACCCTCCGTGCCCAGGCCCAGCCAACTGCGGAAAAAGGCTGATACCGGGGCCAACACCAGCATGTGGCAGAGGTACATGCCGTAACCGGCCTTGGAAAGCGGGAGAACCAGATGACGGTAGAAAGGAGATTCTTCGCTACGCTCAGAATGACAATGCCGGAAGGCCAGGGTGAGGCCCACGGCGGAGAGCACCACCGGCAGGCCGCAGAAGGCGATGGCGGCTTCCCAGCCCACGGCAAGGTTCACCGCTCCGGCAATGGGGAAAGTGTCGGAAGAAGCGCTCATCCGCCCCAGGAAACCGCTGAAAATGGCCAGGAAACCCAGCAGGAAGAGGGTCCAGCCCAGATACCTCACGCTTTTTGTGCATGGAAGAAACTTCCGGATGTACAGCCCCACCATAAGATAACCGATGAAGCCGCTCAGGTAGTAGAACGTCCCGTACGGATTCCAGGAGGCTTCGCCCCAAAGCGGGAACTGGGCGGCTGCAGGAAGGCCATCGGCCGCAAAAATGAGCAGCGGCTGCCCTCCGGCGGCTTCGCGCACAAAAGGCAGGAGCGTGGTCACAAGCCAGATACCCAGATAAACTTCCAGTTCCCGGCGGGAGACTTTTTCGGCCCAGGGGGAAAGGAGCGGCATCAGGAGATAGATGCCCAGGAGCATATACACAAACCAGAGGTGTCCGGCGGCGTAGTTGAAGTTAAGAAGCAGGCCCTTCAGGTTGGCCGCCGGTTCTCCCCAGACCAGGGCGTACACCAGCGTCCACACCAGCATGGGGATGAGGATGCGCACCGCACGGCGCTTGAAAAAATCGGCCGTAGCGTAGTGCAGCGGGAACTGCAGGTAGCTGGACGCAATGAGGAAAACGGGCACGCAGCACCGTGCCAGGGCTTCAAAGGCCGATACCCAGTAGGCATCCGTGGCGGTGAGCACCAGCGTTCCGTCACCGCCCAGATAGAACGGTTCCGTGCCGTGCACCACCATTACCAGGAAACACGCAGTAACCCGCAGAAAGTCAAGCCAAACCTCTCTTGTCATAGCACAAAACTCACTTCTTTGAACCAATAATAACGCATGGGCTTCCCTTCCGACTCCAAATCCCAGATGCACAGGCGCCCGTCCGGCTCTACCCCTTGCAGGATTCCCCAGTATTCCTTATCGCGCAGGCAGTCATAGTATCGGCAATTGCGGTCTTTCCCGTAAAGCTGATGGGAATAGCCGCGGAAAAGGGCAGCCCGCTCCCGCTCATCGAAAATGAGGGGGAACTCTTCTTCAAAAATGCGCAGGAACTTCTGGAGACAGGTCTCCAGGTCGGTTTCCTTGCCGTAACAGCGCACAAGCGAGGTAGCCATGGCCAGCTGCGGAAACTCCCGCTGGTTGATATTGAGGCCGATGCCGATCACAGCCGCATCCAGGTTCTCCCCTTTGAGGGTGTTCTCGATGAGCATGCCGCAGATTTTGTGCTTCTGGACATAGATGTCGTTGGGCCACTTGATATCGCACCCTACGCCGAAACTTCTGAGGAAAAGGGCTAACGTGTAAGACGTGAGGTACGTGAGCCACATCACATCCTTGGCCGCCAAATCCGGGACGCCGTCCTGGCCGAACTTGAGAACAATGCTGAAAGTGAGGTTCTTACCAGGTTCCGAGAACCAGGTATTGCCGCGCTGGCCCCTGCCGGCCGTCTGTTCCCGGGCCACCAGCACGGTGCCGCCGGGGAAATCCTGAAGATGCCTGAGGGCCTCCGAGTTGGTGGAGTCCAGGGTGTCGTACCAAATTACGTTCATAGGGTCTGAATGGGGATGCCGTCCTGGTTCCACCAATCAGAATCCGGCTCATTGAAGGGTTGAAGAAAGGGGTTGGTGGTGGCCTCCTTGAGGATGGAGGTGGGATGGCCGTGTCCGGGGATGACATCGGTGTCGGAGGGCAGGGTAAGCAGTTTTTCCTGAATGGAGCGCATGAGCAGGTCATAGTCCCCGCCGGCAAGGTCTGTGCGGCCGATGCTGCCGGCAAAAAGGGTATCCCCGCTAATGAGCAGATTGTCATCGGCATAATAAAAACATACGCAGCCGGGGGTATGGCCGGGGGTATGGAGCACTTTGCAGGTGGCGCCGGAAAAGCGGAGGACCTGCCCGTCAGCCAGAGGCTCTGAGGGGAACTCATGCTTGAGGAAGTTGAATCCCTGCATGCCCGGGAAGCCCTTGGTGAGCTCTTCCATGATGTTTTTGTCGGCGGGATGCAGGTACACGGGTACCTGGTAAAGGGCCAGGAGCTTGTTCACGCCCCAGACGTGGTCAAAATGGCCGTGGGTAAGGAGGATCACCTCCGGCGTAAGCCCATGGGCTTCCATAAAATCAGTGAGTTCCTTGAGGCCGTCCGGCGAAGACATGCCTGGGTCCACCACCGTGCAAGTGGCGCTGCCATCGGCCCAAAGCACGATGCAATTGGTGCCCAAAGGGTTAAAAGTAAATATTCTGGTGTGTAACATAATGGCTTTCGTTTTTGAAAAACAAGCCGCCGCAATGCTCCTGTCGCTTTGCGACCCTATTCCGGGCAAAAGTCGCTTATGCGGCGGCTTGTTTTTCTTTGCAAATTTAACAAACTTTTAGTTAACTTTGTAGAGTAAAGACCTCGCCTGTTATGCACATAGGAATCGCCGGAAATATTGGAAGCGGAAAAACCACGCTCACAACCCTCTTGGCCCGTCACTATGGATGGACCCCAAAGTTTGAATCGGTGACCTACAACCCTTATCTGGAGGACTATTATGCCGATATCAAGCGCTGGTCCTTCGCCCTGGAGATGTACTTCCTCCAGCAGCGCCTGCACGACGTGCTGGAAATCTCCAAATCCAAGGAGGTGGTAATCCAGGACCGCACCCTTTTCGAGGGCGTGAACATCTTTGTGGCCAATAACTATGCGCAGGGCAACCTGTCGGAGCGGGACTACAACACCTACATGGACACCTACAATGTAATGATGTCGGTGGTGAGCCTCCCGGACCTCCTGATTTATCTGAAGAGCAGCATTCCGCATCTGGTGGCCCAAATCCAGAAACGCGGCCGCGACTACGAACAGTCCATCTCCATTGAATACCTCTCCGGCCTGAACGAGCGCTATGAGCAGTGGATTGCCTCCTACCAGGGAAAACTCATTGAAATTGATGCCGACAACCTGGATTTCCTGAACCGCCCGGAAGACTTCGCCCTCATAACGGACCGGATAGATGCGGAGTTGTATGGATTGTTTTAAATGATTATATTTGTGGATAAATACTTTTAAGTTATGCATATAGCTATTGCCGGTAATATCGGAAGCGGAAAAACCACGCTCACAAAAATGCTCGCCGCCCATTACGGCTGGACGCCCAAGTTTGAGTCGGTAGACTTCAACCCTTACCTGGCCGATTTCTACGAAGACATGGAGCGCTGGTCTTTCAACCTCCAGATTTATTTCCTGAACAAACGTTTTCAGGATGTGGTGGAAATCTCCAAGCACAAGGAAGTGATTATCCAGGACCGCACCATCTACGAGGATGCCCGCATCTTTGCCCCCAACCTGCACGCCATGGGGCTCATGTCCACCCGTGACTTTGAGAATTACAGCGACCTCTTCGACCTCATGATGTCGCTGGTGAACCCGCCGGACCTCCTGATTTACCTGCGCTCCAGCATTCCCAACCTCATTGCCCAAATCCAGAAGCGCGGCCGTGAGTACGAGCGTTCCATCCGCATAGACTATATCACCGGCCTTAACCAGCGCTACGAAGACTGGATCAAGGACTACAAAGCCCGCCTCCTCATCATTGACGTGGACAACATCAAGTTCGAGAACAATCCGGAGGACTTCCAGTACATCACCGACAAAATTGACGCAGAGCTGTTCGGCCTGTTTCCCACAGAATAAAACACCAAACCTAAACCTTTATGGCAGAAAGAATTACCATTATCGATTTTATCGAAAAGTATACCCGCAAGTATCCCAATCACGTGTACCTGCGTGAGAAAGTGGACGGGGTATGGAAAGAGATTACCCAGGAGCAGACCCGCCTGGAAGCCTACCGCATCGGCGCCGGCCTCATGTCCCTGGGCGTGAAGAAAGGCGACAAAATTGCCCTCCTTTCAGAAAGCCGCGCCATGTGGGTGCTCTCAGAAATGGGTGCCCTGTATGCCGGCGCAACGGATGTTCCGCTGTCCGTGAACCTGGGAGAAGGAAAAGACCTTATTTTCCGCATCAACCACTCTGAGTCCAAGTGGATCCTGGTGTCCGGCAACCACCTGCCCAAGATCCGCGCCATCCTCTCCGAATGCCCCAATGTGGAAAACGTGATTGTCTTCGACGACACCGCCTTCGACTATGAGAAGCTGGAAGCCAAGGAAATCCGCATGTCGGAGATCCAGAAAATGGGCGATGAGTTCCTGAAAGCCCACAAGGCCGAATTCGAAGCCCGGTACAAGTCCATCGGTCCGGACGATTATGCCAACATTTCCTACACTTCCGGCACTACGGCCGATCCCAAGGGCATCCTCCTCACCCACCGCAACTATACCGCAAATGTGGAGCAGGGCAACTCCGTCATCTCCATCGGCGAAGGCGACGTCATGCTCATCATCCTGCCGCTGGACCACTGCTTCGCCCACGTGGCCGGCATGTACACCATGATGATTTACGGCGGTTCCATCGGCTTTGTCCCCATCGGCAAGAACGCCCTGGCAACGCTGCGCAACGTGCCCACCGCCATTGCTGAGGTAAGGCCCCACGTGATGCTTTCCGTGCCGGCCCTGGCCCGCAACTTCAAGAAGAACATCGAGGCCGGCATCAAAAAGAAAGGCCCCACCGTGGAGAAACTTTTCAACTTTGCCGTAAAGAACGCAATCGCTTATAACAAAGAGTATTACAACCGCGGAACGGGCGGTACTTTCTGGAGAAAGCCCCTGGTGGCCCTCTTTGACAAGATTCTGTTCAAGGCCGTGCGCGAAAGCTTCGGCGGCCGCATGAAGTTCTTCGTGGGCGGCGGCGCCCTCCTGGACATTGAACTGCAGCGCTTCTTCTGCGCCGTGGGCATGCCCATGTTCCAGGGTTACGGCCTCACCGAGGCAACCCCCATCATCTGCGCCAACTCCACGGGACACGCCCGCTTCGGCTCTTCCGGCCGCATTGTGAAACCCATGGACTGCGTGATTCTGGATGCCGATGGCAAGCAGGTTCCCAACGGCACGCGCGGCGAAATTGTGATTCGCGGTGAGAATGTGATGGCCGGCTACTGGAAGAACCCCAAGGCCACGGCCGACACCGTGATTGACGGCTGGCTGCACACCGGCGACATGGGGTACATCTGTCCCGAAGACCCTGATTTCCTGTATGTTGTGGGCCGTTTCAAGAGCCTCCTCATCTCCTCTGACGGGGAGAAATACTCCCCGGAAGGCTTCGAAGACAGCATCACCGAAACCTCCAAGTGGATTAGCGCCTGCGTCCTGCACAACAACCAGAAGCCCTTCTGCGTGGCCCTCTTCGTTCCCGACAAGGCCGCCCTCACGGAAGCCGCCCAGAAGCGCGGACTGGATCCCGCCTCGGAAGCCGGCAAGAAGTACATGCTGGACCTCATCCAGGCCGACGTAGACAGCTACAAGAAAGGCGGCAAGCACGAGGGCATGTTCCCGGAGCGCTGGCTCCCCTCCACCATCGGCCTCTGCGACGAGGAATTCACCATTGCCAACAAGATGATGAACTCCACCATGAAGATTGTCCGCGGCAAGGTGGAAGAGCACTACGCCGACCTTCTGGACTTCCTTTATACCGCCGATGGCAAGAACCTCTACAACGAGCGCAACCTCAAGGCGCTTGACAAACAGGCATAATTTATCCTAATCAAAGAGCGGTATCTTCTAAAGATTCACAGAGGGATAGTGTATCTTTGTCCCCGCGATGCTGGGTGGATTAATCATAGCACTGTCCCTCTTGAAAGCTCCGATTGACACGGTGCTGGTTCCGGCATTCGCCACAGCGGCCAAGGAGGAGACGCCCGCCGGAGCCGCGGTGACCGCACTCTCGTCCGCGCAGCTCCGCCAGTTCGGCGTAAATAATCCCAAAGACCTGCCAGCCCTGGTGCCCGGAATTCATTTGCCGGACTATGGAGCCTCCCTCACGTCCAGCATTTACGTCCGCGGTTTTGGCTCCCGCATGGAGAATCCGGTGATGGGCCTGTATGTGGACGACTTCCCCATTCTGGACAAGAACAGCTATGACCTGGATTACCTGGACATTGCTTCCATCCGCTTTTTGCACGGGCCTCAAGGCACGGCATACGGACGAAACGCCTTGTTCGGCGTGCTGTCTGTGCGCACGGAAGCGCCTGCCGGGGAGGAGCGGCTGCGGGCGCGGCTGGAAGGGGGCCTTGCCCATCACGTACGGGCGCAGCTTTCCTGGCACCACGGCGAACATGCGTTCAGCGCGGGCTATCGGCACGCCAGGGGCTGGTTCCGAAACGAGTACAAAGATGCCTGGGCCGACCCCTACAACGGCGGACAGCTGCGCTGGCGCTGGGACCGGCGCCTGTCGGAGCGCTGGCAGATAAGCCATCTCCTGCAGGCAGGGTTGTCGGCCGAGGGCGGTTTTGCCTATGGGCTTTGGGAGGACGGTGTGCAGCAGCCGGTGCGCTACAACGATGAGGGCAGTTACCGCCGCATCACCGTCCTGGAAGGCGTCAAGCTGCATTATCAGGGAGAGAAGCTGCAGGTAGACGGCATTGCTTCGCTCCAGTTTCTGGCCGACCGCATGCGCATGGACCAGGACTATACGCCCAGCAGCATCTTTACCCTGCAGCAGTCGCAGCTGAGCCCGGGCGCCACCGTGGAAATCATCGCGCGCCCCTCCAAGGTCTACGAGCACTGGAAGCCGGTGAGCGGCCTGTTTGCCTTCTTCAAATACACGCGCATGGAGGCCCCGGTCCTGTTCAAGCGCGACGGCATCCAAACCCTCATCCTGGACAATGCGAATAGGGGCATCCCGGAGAGTATCGGCACGCTGGACATCCCCGACACCGCTTTCCCCATCCAAAGCAACTTTGACATTCCCGTCTGGAACGTAGCGCTTTACCATGAGTCGCACTTCCCGGTGGGGGCCTGGCAGTTTACCGCCGGCCTTCGCCTGGACTACGAAGGCGCAGCCATGACCTATGACTGCACCGCAAGCCTCAACTACCAGCTTTTGGGCATGATGAGCGCCCCACGCCTTTTCACCGACCGTTATCACGGTACCCTTTCCCATGGCATCCCGGTTTTCCTCCCCAAACTCGCGGTCGAGTACCGCGGGCTACCTGATACCAGGATATATACATCGGCCACCAAAGGGTACCGTGCGGGCGGTTTCAATACGCAAATTTTCTCCGACATCCTGCAAAACCGCCTCATGAACGGCATGATGGCCGATTTGGGCGTACACCTGGACAGCGGGAGCACCTCCATCGGGGCCGACAGGACGGAATATCAGCCGGAAGAGGCCTGGAACTTCGAGCTGGGCATCCAGTACCGCCGCGAGGGATTCAGCGCCGGCGCCAATGCGTTTTACATCTCCGCCCTCCGTCAGCAGCTTACGGTGTTCCCTCCGGGAATGTCCACGGGCCGCATGATGACCAACGCCGGCAAAAGCCGCAGCTACGGGGTTGAAGCGCAGCTGATGTACCGAAAAGGCGGATTCCAGGGCCATGCTTCCTGGGGCTGGAACAATGCCCGTTTCACGGAATATACAGACGGGACGGCCGACTATGCCGGCAAACGCATCCCTTACAGTCCGGCGCATACCCTCTTTGTCGGCGCCGCTTATCAATGGAGCAAAGTCAGCCTTCAAGCGCACCTGCGCGGGACCGGACCCATTGCATGGAACGAAGAGAATACGCGAACGGAGCCTTTTTACCTGACGGTGGGCGCCCGTGCCGGCGTTACGGTGGGACGCATGCTTTTGTATCTTGAAGGGGATAACCTTAGCGGAACGCAGTACAGGGCCTTTTATTTCAAATCCATGGGCAAGGAGTTTTTCCAATTGGGAAAACCGCTGAGCCTCAAACTGGGAATTCAAATTGACATCATATGAAAAAGTTTTTTTGCCTGATAAGCCTCATCGGCCTTATGGCCTGCCAGAAGCCCAGCGCCCCCATCGACTACACCGTGGGCCTTCATTACGTAGGCTCCGTTTGGGTGGAATACAATGGGGAAACCTATGAAAACAAGGATATTGAGGTGAGCTTCACCCTGTCCGATGACGGGAAATCGGCCGATATCCAGATAAACGGCATCCGATTTGTGCCCCAGATGCCGGTCACCGTGGACACTGTGCTTCCCGTCACGGTATCCGGCAACGGCGAAGGCTATACCTTCACCGCACACAATGTCTATCCCCACTCCCCTGCCGGCGCAGAACAGAACAAGTACATCATCAACAACTTAAGCGGGATGGTAAGCGAAGGAATGCTCAGCTTCAGCCTCAAATTCGGCGCCTATCCCACCAGCTTCACCGGCTTTCCCAAGTAGCCCTTTCCATTTTTTTGCGGTTTTCCCACGATTATTCCGTGAAAAAGCTTACATTTGTCTATGATGAATGTTGGAATAATCGGTGCGGGGCACATCGCCGAAAAGGCGGCCACTACTTTGGCGGCCATGGACGACATGCAGTGCCTGGCCATCGGCTCCCGCAGCCAGGCCAAGGCCGATGCTTTTGCCGGGCACTTCGGGATTCCCCGGGCCTATGGCTCCTATGCACAGCTTTTGGCCGACCCTGAGGTGGAACTGGTGTACATTGCCGTGCCGCACAGTTTTCATTTTCCTGTTACCCGGGACGCCATTCTGGCCGGGAAACACTGCCTGGTGGAGAAATCCTTCATGTTAAGCGCCACAGAGGCGGCGGGCATCCTGGCCCTGGCGCGGGAAAAGGGCGTGCTGGTGGCAGAGGCCATGTGGCCGCGCTATATGCCTGTGCGCCAGATGGCACTGGACGTGCTGGGCTCCGGGGTCATCGGCGAGCCCAAGATGCTCAGCGCCTCGCTGGCCTACAATGTTTCCGGAAAGGAGCGTGTCCTGCGGCCGGAACTGGGCGGCGGCGCCTTGCTGGATTTGGGCGTGTACCTGCTCACGTTCATGCGCATGTACTGCCCTTCCCCGGTACAGAAAATCAACACCACCTGCGTACTGGCCCCCAGCGGCGTAGACGCTACGGAGCAAATCACGGCACTCCTTGCCGATGGCACCCTTGTGAGCCTGCAGGCCTCGGGCTGGTGCCAGGGCGACAACCAGGGCGTCATCGCCGGCACCACCGGTTACCTTGTGTTTGACGACCTTATCAATCCCACCTGTCTGAGGGTGTGCCGGAAGCGCCACATTGTGGAGCGGGAAATCCCTGTTCCTCCGCAGATTACCGGCTTTGAATACCAATTCCGCGCCTGCCGGGATGCCATCCGCTCAGGCCTTTTGGAAACCCCGCAGATGCCCCACGCCGAAATCCTTTATGTCCAACACCTCATGGACCGGCTCCGGGGCGAATGGGGCGAATAAACTCTGATTGAAATATGAAAAAGACCTTATTCCGTGTAATACTGGGAGTGATTGCCGCCGCTTTGGTGGGCGGCTGCCTGTACCTGAACTCCCTCATGCCCATCATCACCGGCTATGCAGCCAAGAACCTGGCATCGGCCGTCTTCGTATCCGAGCGGGATGCCGATGATGTCCAGGCCCTGGACCTGAACTTCTCCTTTATCAAATACACCCGGAACAAGGTGGACTATGAAAGCAAGACCGTCACCAGCCGCTTCCTCTGGGCCAAATCCGTGGCCGCCTATCGGGAGGGATACGGCGTAACGCTGCTTCGGGGCGCCAAGGAGGCCTCCGCGTATCCCTTGGAGCCCATGGCCCCCATCCCGGAGCGCCTGGAGCCCGGAGACTCTGCGTTAGCAGCCAGGCTGGAACCGCTGGCCAGAGCTTTTGTGGATGACCATGCCTACAACGGAACGCCTTTCGCCTTTGTGGTGCTGCACAAGGGACAGATAGTGGCCGAGCGCTACCGCGAAGGCATCGGCCCCGATACCCGCCTCCTTAGCTGGAGCATGGCCAAGAGCTTCACCAATGCCCTGGTGGGCATCATGTCCGGCGACGGCCTCATTGACGTTCAGGCGCCCATGGACATCCCCCAGTGGCAGTCCGATGGACGCAAAGCCATCACCCTCAATGATTTAATGCAAATGCTGAGCGGACTGGAGTGGAACGAAAACTACGGCAACCGCTCCGATGTGAACCTGATGCTGCACCGGGAAAAAGACATGGGCCTCTTTGCCCTGAACAAACCCCTGGCCTACGAGCCCGGCACCCACTGGTACTATTCCAGCGGCAGCACCAACATTGTAATGCGGTATCTGCGGGGCAAGTTCTCCTCTGACGAAGCCTTCCTCACTTACATACGGGAGCGCCTTTTCCGCCCCCTGGGCATCTGGAACGCCTGTTTTGAGCCCGACATGAGCGGCACACCCGTAGGCTCCTCCTATCTGTACGTCACCGCCCGCGACTACGCCCGCTTCGGGGAACTCTACCTGGAAGACGGCTGCGTAGAGGGAGAGCGCATCCTGCCGGAAGGCTGGGTCCGGTACACCACCACACCGGCCTCTTCCAGCGCAGGAGGCTACGGCGCCTTCTTCTGGCTCAACAGAAACGGATTCCGGCCCGACGTCCCGGCCGACATGTTCTCCTGCAACGGCCACGACGGCCAGCAGATTTACATCATCCCCTCCAAAGACCTGGTGGTGGTGATTCTGGGCTACTCCCCCAAGCCGGACCGCGTCATTGATTTCAACGGCCTGCTGCGGGACATCATTGCCGAGCTCTGACTGTCTTGCCGCCGATACAGCTGCACGCTCTCTACGGGCGTTTTCGCGGATCGGCGGCAAAGACATCGATGCTTGTTTCGCCGCCCTTGAAGAAGTGAAAAACTTCGACGAAGACTACGAAAAGACATGGTTCGATAAAACCTACGGCGTATGACAAATAATCTCATCACCATCATCCCCGATGTGCACGGGCGGCCCTTCTGGAAAAGTGCCCTACAGAACCTCGGCCGGAGCTGCCACAAGAACCAGATAGTATGAGGAAGAACCCTTCCTTTCCACCTTGGGGGACATCTTGCAGGCCTTCTTTTCGCAAAAAGATTCGTATCTTTGTCTGATGATGAAAGGGCGCCTTCATACAGTCTCCGTGATACTCCTTCTCTGCATCCTCACGCTCATGCAGGGCTGCTCCCGCGGTGGAAGCGATAAGGCTCTGAGGCAGGAGATTGAGTCCATCACGTCCATGAAGGAGCTAGGCCTTGTTGAGTACCGGGTCCGTAAAATCATCAAGGCGGACGACCAGGGGGAATGGTATAAGATTGGTGACCGGAAAATCCTTCTCAGCTGCACGGCCTACCTGAAGGCGGGAGTGGACCTTTCCTCTTTCAGCGCTGAGGACATCTCCGTTGACCGCTCCGAGAAGAAGATTACCGTCACGCTCCCCCACGCCCGGCTCCTTTCCCTCAGTATCCCTCCTTCGGAAATCCGTCAGGAGTTCGACCAGGTGACTCTTCTTCGCTCGGAGTTCTCCGCGAAGGAGAGAAACGCCCTGCTCCGGCAAGGGGAGAGACAGATCCGCGCCAGCGTCCCCTCCCTCGGCATCCTCCCGAAGGCAGAAGAGAACGCCCGTAAGTTCTTCGAGTCCACCTTCTACGGGATGGGATTCACAACTGTAGAGGTAGTCTTTCAATGAGTGGGGAGATGGAAAGAAAGAGAATCACACTGTCTGTCGGGCCATCGGTGTTCCTGCTGGTGGGAGTGCTCCTTGCGGGGTTTTTTCTTGTCAGCAGCTTGGAGAAGAAAAAGAAAAAGGAACTCACCATTGATAACACCGCCCTTATCACGACGAGGATCCGCGATCTTGGAGAGATGACGACAGCCTGCTATTATGACGAGATCGTCCTGACCGGCTCGAAGAAGAACGCCTTCTCCGAGTCTACGCTGGGCTCCCTCGTTAGGGACGGCTTCGGGAAAGACGTGGACGACCATCTTGCCATCATTGCGAAGGGGACCGTCAGGGCGGGAATCGATTTGAGGAAGATGGAAACGGAGAGTGTCCGCTTCTCCGGCGACACGGCTATCCTCCGTCTTCCCAGCCCCGAGTACCTGGACGTCATCGTCAATCCCTCCGACTTCGAGGTCTTCGCGGAAAGCGGGAGATGGGGCCAGGGAGAGGTATCAAGGCTCCAGGATAAGGCCCGGGAACGGCTCATCTCGGAAGCGGACTACGTGGGGCTCAAGAGGACGGCCTATGAGGGAGCCATGGAAGCCATATCGGACCTCCTGAAAGCGTGCGGGGTCTCATACATACGCTTTGACCATCCGGCCTTCTACTTCCCGATGCCGGGAACGGAGGCGTTGTATAAACGATGACTCTTGAGCCGAAAACCCAGATTCATATCTATGGAACTTATCTGCTAAGAATAACTGTCTGGTATTGTAGCCAGGCCTCCGGTGCGTGCGCTTGCCGCCGATACAGACAATCGGCCTTCTGTGACTGCGGCATCATCTATCTGCAGAGCGGCGCCCCCCGCCTGGCCTACCAGCGGGTGCTGTAGCCCCCCCCTCAGCTTCAGCGTAGACATAAAATCCCCATTTCTAGGGATTTTATATTCGACAGGCATCGTATATTTTTGCATCTATGGAAAACTTATCTTTTTTTACTACCTGGCAACCCACGCTTGGGGGCGCCTGGATTCCCGCAGTAGCTATGGTGCTTGTCCAGTTTATTTGTATGGCCCTTTTCAAGGAAGGCGGCCGACGGGCGGTCGATACTTCGTGGTATGACGCAAAGACCAAAAAGTACGCCCAATGGAACAGCATTTTCCAAGTTGTGGTCATTCTCCTTGCCATCTTTATCCCCTTTAAATTCGGCACACCCTGGTTCACCGCCGGGGCTATTGTTTACGTAGTGGCCTTTGTGCTTTTTATGTGGTCGTTCTACTCTTACGGTACCGCCGACCGTGACAAACTCATCACCAAGGGGATATACAAGTATTCCCGCAACCCTATGTATGCTGTGTTTACGCTTGCAATGGTCGGCATTATCATTGCCGCAGCATCGCTTTGGCTTCTGCTAGCTATGATTCCCTACTGTTGGGCTATGCACGGTGTCATTCTGGGAGAGGAACGCTATTGTGAACAAACCTATGGCGACGCCTACCGTGAATACAAAAAACAAGTGCCGCGTTATTTCCTGTTTTTCTAAAAACATCAACGAACTCGGCCCATATTTGTGTTGAGGGGTAAATTCCCGAATTCTTCGTATCTTTGTATGCTATGGCTAAGAAAGAGTACATTCAGGTGCGGGGAGCGCGGGCCAACAACCTGCAAAATATCAGTGTGGACATTCCCCGCGGGGAGTTTGTGGTAGTGACGGGGCTCAGCGGCAGCGGCAAGAGTTCGCTGGCGTTCGACACCATTTATGCCGAGGGGCAGCGCCGCTACATGGACACCCTTTCCACTTATGCCAAGCACTTCATGGGTATTCTGGAAAAGCCTGAGGTAGAAGAGATTACGGGCCTGAGTCCCATCATTGCCATTGAGCAGAAGACCACCGGCAACAATCCCCGTTCCACGGTGGGCACCATCACGGAAATCTACGACTTTCTGCGCTTGCTGTACGCCAAGGGTTCCCGGGCCTATTCTCCGGAAACCGGCCATGAGATGGTGCGTTATACGGATGCCCAGATTGTGGACCTGATTATGAGCAGCTATGCCGGGCGCAAGTGTTACCTGCTGGCTCCGTTAGTGAGAGGCCGCAAGGGCCATTACCGGGAGCTTTTTGAGCAGATGCGAAAGCGGGGCTACACCGAAATCCGCATCGACGGAGAGCTCCGGGAGCTTCAAGAGGTGGATGCCCTGGACCGTTACAAACCGCATTTCATCGAACTGGTGGTAGACCGCCTCAAGCCGGAAGCGGGGGATGACCGGCGCGTCCGGGAGTCCGTGGGGCGGGCCATCGGCATCGGCAAAGGCTCTGTGGCTATTCTGGACAGCGAAAGCGGAAAGCTTTCCCACTATTCCAAGCATTTGGTAGACCCCGAGAGCGGTCTTTCCCTGCAGGAGCCGCAGCCGCACAGTTTCTCCTTCAATTCGCCGCAAGGGTACTGCCCGCACTGCAAGGGCCTGGGCAGCATTGTGGATGTAAACCTGGACGCCATCATCCCGGACCGCAGCAAGAGTGTGGCCGATGGTGCCATCGTCCCGCTTGGGAAGGTGCGGGAGAACCGCAAGTCTGACATCATCCGTTCCATTGCCAGAAAGTACAATTTCAGCCTCTACGACCCCATTGCCGCCATCCCGGATGAGGCTGTGAGCCTGCTGGTCTATGGCTCCGAAGACCTTTTCCGCGTGGGGGAAGGCAATCTTTCGGAAATGGAGAGCTGGGACGGGGTCATTGACAATATCGAAGACACGGTGGTGTGCCCGGTGTGTAACGGCACCCGCCTCAATGCGGAAGCCCTTTGCTTCAAAGTGGATGGAAAAACCATCCCGGAAGTGGCTGCCATGGAAATTTCAGAGCTCCGCCGCTGGCTGGACGCCATCCCTGAAGGCTTCACGGAAAGGGAGAAAAACGTGTCCCGTGATATCCTGAAAGAGCTCCGGGAAAGGGTGCAGTTCATGCTGGACGTAGGACTGGATTACCTGTCGCTGGACCGCCCCACCGCGTCCCTTTCCGGAGGCGAAAGCCAGCGCATCCGCCTGGCAACGCAAATTGGCTCCCGCCTGGTGAACGTGCTATACATTCTGGACGAGCCTTCCATCGGCCTGCATCAAAAAGACAACCGCAAACTCATCAATTCCCTCAAGGCCCTCCGGGACGAAGGCAACTCCGTAATGGTGGTGGAACACGATGCAGAGACCATGTTCAGCGCCGACTGGCTGGTGGACGTGGGCCCAGGTGCCGGTGAAAACGGCGGCCGCATCTGTCTCTCCGCCCCGCTGGACAACCTTTTGAGAGGCAAGAGAATGGATGCCGATACCGCTGCCCATGCCGTGAAAGGCAGCTCTGTGACGCTGGACTACCTGAAGGGTAAGCTGGCCATAGAGGTGCCGTCGGCCCGAAGGCCCGGTAACGGGAAGTTCCTGACGCTCAAGGGCGCCACGGGGAATAACCTCAAGAGCGTGGATGTTTCGTTCCCGCTGGGCTGCCTCATTGGTGTGGCCGGTCTCTCCGGCTCTGGCAAGAGTTCCCTGGTGAACGAAACCCTCATGCCCATCCTGAAGCAGAAGTTTTACCGTTCCAAGGAGCGCCCGCTGCCTTACCAAAGCATTGAGGGAGTGGAGTTTATCGACAAACTCATAGAGATTGACCAAAGCCCTATCGGCCGTACGCCCCGCTCCAATCCGGCCACTTTCACCGCGGTTTTCAACGACATCCGCCAGCTTTTTGAGGAAACGCAGGATGCCAAAGTGCGCGGTTTCAAGGCCGGCCGCTTCTCCTTTAACGTAGCCGGGGGCCGATGCGAAGAGTGCAAGGGCGCCGGCATCAAGGTCATAGAGATGAACTTCCTGCCGTCGGTGCACGTGGCCTGCGAGGCCTGCGGCGGCAAGCGCTACAAAGAAGACACCCTGGCCGTTCGCTACAAGGGAAAAAACATCAACGACGTGCTGGAAATGCCCATCAGCGAGGCCTATGAATTCTTTAAGCCCATCCCTAAGATTGCATCCAAACTGAAGGCGCTGGTAGACGTAGGTCTGGGGTACATCCATTTGGGGCAAAGCGCCGTCACCCTGTCCGGCGGCGAAAGCCAGCGCATGAAACTGGCGGCCGAACTGTCCCGCCCCTCCACCGGCAAAACCCTCTACATCCTGGACGAACCCACCACCGGCCTGCACTTCGAAGACATCAAAGTGCTGCTGGGCGTGCTCCAGCGCCTGGTGGATGCGGGCAATACCGTCATCATCATCGAGCACAACCTGGACGTCCTGAAGAGCGTGGACTATCTATTTGACATGGGCCCCGAAGGCGGCCGCCGCGGCGGCAGAATTGTGGCCCAGGGTACTCCCGAGCAACTCTCCGATGACCCTGCCTCCGTCACCGGACCTTTCCTTCGCGAAGTGCTATAGCCAGGCTCTTTGCCGCCGATCCACGCAGAATGCACAGAAGGCCGATTGTCTGTATCGGCGGCAGGGAAATCGGCCCAAAACGCCAAAAACGTTGCCGCCGATCCGCGAAAACGCCCGTAGAGAGCGTGCAGCTGTATCGGCGGCAGCATTACCAGTGCCTCTGCAGCGGCGGAGCCGGCCCGGGGCTACAGCGTCTGCCCGCCGATGAACTCCCGCAGAATGCTGGTGGGCGGAATGGCCGCAATCTCCTGCGGCTGCAGGGGTACAATGTAGGAGAGGAACTTAATGAGGCGCACGGACTCGGCGTAGGCCGGGGAGGAGGGCTGGATGCGGCGCAGGAGCGGCTCGGCATAATAGCGCAGCATGGGCAGCTCGTAGAGCAGGGCGCTGTTGAACTGCGTATCGGCATTTTCCTGGAAGGGAAAGATGTACTTCCCTTCCCCGCGGCGCACCGAAGGCCAGCGGAGGATGGTTTCCTCGGGCGTGATGCCCCGTACGCGGTTGTCCCGCACCATGCGGCGCAGCAGGCGGTTGTCCGTGGTGGAAATGCAGCAGTTCTCGTCCAGCTTCAGCGAAGTGAGGGCCGATGCATAAATGCGGTAGATGCGCGTAGGATCCACCGAAGGCACCATGGCCGGATCCAGGGCGTGGATGCCTTCCATCACCAGGATATCGTTCTCTTCCAAGTGCATCATCTTGCCCTCGAAGAAAGGTCTCCCCTGCTTGAAATCGTAGCGCGGCAGTTCCACTTCCCCGCCCGAGAGGAGCGTATTCAGATGCTCTCCCAGCAGCGCCAGGTCCATGGCCTCCAGGGCCTCGAAGTCGTAGTTTCCGTCCTCGTCCACCGGGGTGCGTTCCCGCTCCACAAAATAATTGTCCAGCTCTATCACCTTTGGATTGAGTCCCAGCACTTTACACTGCTGTGCCACCCTGAGGGCCGAGGAGGTTTTCCCGCTGGAAGAAGGTCCGGCCAGGAAAACAATCTTCACGCGGTCACGGGCGGCGAAAATCTTATCGGCCACCTCGGCATAGGCTCGTTCCTGCCGGGCTTCGCAGAGGTTGATCAGCTGCACCGCTCCCCCGCTGAGAAGCCGCTCATTCAGGGCCCCCACACTCACAATGCCCGTGGTCTTGCACCACTTGCCATACTCTTTGAGCGTGGAAGTGAACTTGATTTGCTTGGTACGGGCCAGGGGGCGGGTGATGTCCTCGTCCGAAGGATACTGCAGGCAGAATCCGTGATGGAAAGGCATCAGTTCAAACACCTTCAGATGAGCGGTAGAGGGCACCAGCGGGCCGTAGAAAGTATCGGCCACCCCGTCCAGGAAATACACCGTGTGGAAGTAACGGCCCACGGAATGCAACACGCCGGCCTTCAGGGGCTGATGCTGGGCCATGAAAATGGCTTCTGCCTCCGTGGTGGGCATCTTTTCGTGCGTAAAAGGCAGGTCCAGGGACACCAGGCGGCGCATTTCTTCCTTCAGTTGCCTGATTTCATCGTCGGTGATGCGGCAAGCGCGGAACTTGCAGTACAGGCCGCTGGGCAGCGAGTGGTTGATTTTGAAAATCTTGTCCGGGAACAGGGAACGCACGGCCCGCTGCGCCAGGAAACTGAGCGAACGGATGTAGGTGCGGCGTCCCTCCGGATGGTTATAGCCGATAAACTCTACCTGGTGCGGGTTGAAAAGCTGGGTGTCCAGCGGTTTCAGTTCGTTGTCCACCAGGGCCGCCAGCACCGGATACTCCTTGCCGGTTTTGGGGTCCTTTACGGCCTCGGGGGCAAAAGAGGCCAGCGTAGCGCCCATGGGGAGCAGGTGCTGCCCCCCGTCGTTGACGCAGAAAATACTTACTTGGTTCATAGAGATTCTTCGCTTCGCTCAGAATGACAGGTTTACTTGGAGCGGAGGGTTAAGCCGAAACCGCCGCTACGGGCCATTTTCACCGTGAGGGTATCGGCCGATGTCACTTCGCTCTTGGTAATGGTATAAGCCTGGGGCTTGGCAGCATAATCGGCATCCGGGGCATCGGCATAAAGAGTGGCTTCATACACTACGCCCGGCGTGAGGAAATCCAAAGCGAACGAGGTTTCATGGGCGTTTTCGCCCGATACGCCCCCCACGTACCACACATCGTGCATGCGGCCGCCGGCATACACGAAGTCGTACGCGCCGGAGGTGCCGCTCAGACGACCGGAATTGAGCGTGGAAAGCTTGGGATGCCGGGCCGCTACAATGTACTCGCCGGGTTCGGCCTCCAGATACAGGCTCTTATCCCAGTCTACGGCCACATCTTTGATGAACTGGAAGGCGTCCATGAAGCGGGCGTAATTCTCCGGAAGGTCGGCGGCCATCTGCAGCGGGCTGTAGAAGGTTACGTACAGGCCCAGCTGGTTGCCGATGGTATGGCGCATCTTACCCTCCTGGCCGGGGGCCGTAACCGACATGTCGGGTTCAAAGATGCCGGGCGTATAGTCCATGGGGCCGCCTTGCAGACGGGTAAAGGGCAGAATGCTGGTATGACCGGGATTGATGGCGCTGCGGAACTCCGTTCCCATGGCACTCTCGTTGCCAATCATGTTGGGCCAGGTTCGGCATAATCCGGTAGGACGCACCGCCTCGTGGGCGTTCACCATGATATGATGCTTTGCGGCCTCCACAATGGCATGGTGATAATGGCCGATGATGGGCTGGCTGTAGTGATGTTCACCGAAGGGGATGATGGGACCCACATAGCCGCTCTTCACCGCATTGTAACCATACTGGTTCATCAGGGTATAGGCCCGCTCCATCCAGCGCTCGTAATTGAGGGTGGAAGAGGAGCTCTCGTGGTGCATGATGAGGCGGATGCCCTTCTCATGCGCATAGGCATTCAGGGCCGGCAGGTCAAAGTCCGGATAAGGGGTAATGAAGTCAAAGACAAAGTCTTTCTGGTGGCCGTACCAGTCTTCCCAGCCTTCGTTCCAACCTTCAATGAGAAGGGCGTCAAAGCCGTTTTCGGCGGCAAAGTCTATGTAGCGGCGCACATTCTCGTTGTTGGCACCATGCCTGCCGTGCGGAGTAGCTTTTGCATAATCGGTAACGCCCAGCTGCACAGAAGGATAATCGCGGGTATAGGACCACGTGGTCTTTCCGGTAATCATCTCCCACCACACGCCCATGTACTTCACGGGATGAATCCAGGACACATCTTCCAGGGCGCAGGGGTCGTTCAGGTTCAGAATGAGGCGGGAAGCGAGCACGTCCGTGGCCTTGTCGCACACCATCACCGTGCGCCAGGGCGTGAGGCAAGGCGCCTGCAAACGGGCTTTCACCCCCTCGGCATCCGGGGTAAGGGCGGTACGGAAAACAAAGTGTTTGTCGTCCAGGTCCAGATTGGTGGTGGAGTAATCCAGCACGCGGGCCTCGTGGAGGTTGATGTACAGGCCTTCGTCGGTCTTCAGTTGCAGGGCAGTCTGCACCGCCGTGGGGGAAATAAAGGATTGGGAAGCGTTGAAAGGCCGATTGCTGCCGCTAAGGCCACGGATTTCCGACAAACGGGAGCGGGTGTAATTGTACTCCTGGGTGTCGTAGTCACCGCTGATCCACCAGGCCGTATGGTCCCCTGTCAGGGCAAATTCCGTGCACTCCTCCTTCACTTTGAAATAAGTGAGCTTGTTCTCCAGCGGGAACTCATAACGGAAACCCAGCCCTTCGTCATAGAGGCGGAAACGGACGTTCATATTGACACCATCTTCCCTGCCCAGACTCACAAGCACTTCATTGTAATGGTTGCGGATACTGGCTTCTTCGCCCCAGACGGGCTCCCAGGTTTCATCCTCGGTGTTGAAAGCCGTTCTGGTGAGGGAAAAGCCGTCCAGCAGGTCTTCCTGGTCCAGCAGGTCGAAACCCAGACGGGAAGGCAGAATCACCTCTTTTCCGTCCCGGCTCAGGGCATACTGGGGAACGCCGCCATCGGCCAAAAAGAATTTCAGTTCCATTTTTCCGTCCGGGCTGCGGAGGGAAAGGGCATCAGAGGGGACCTGCGGGGACTTGGCCGTGCAGGCAAGAAGAAGGAGGGCCGAAGCCCCCCATATCAAAAGGTTACGCATATTTTTATTTCACTAAGACCACGTACTGGCCGGGGGCAAGGGTAATGGAGGTTTCGCCGCTCACAAGGGTCTCGGCAAAGATGTTTTTGTACTGGCCGTCCAGAGGGAGGGCAACAGTGGCAGGCTCTGCTTCCAGGTTCTTGAAAGGCTGGGCAGCCACGGCACCCTGGGGACGGTTGTCATTGGCATCGGCCACCACCTCGGGGGCCTCCTGCGGCTGTGCAGTGCCGAAATTGGCCAGGACGATGACCTTGTTGCCCTCCACTTCGCGGGAGAAGGCCACCACGCCGTCGGGGGCTTCCAGCCAGGCAATGTCGCCGCCACGCTCACCGGCAGCAAGGGCCTTGTTCCGGTGCCTGAGTTCCACCAGCTTTTTCCAGAAAACGGTATACTCATTGGGACTCCAGTCCGTGATGGGATCCTTCTCAAAGAAGGCCAGGCGGCGGCTCAGGCCGATTTCCTGTCCGGTGTAAATGAGCGGCTGGCTGCCGGGGAGGGTGAAGCAGAGCACGGCGCAGGCATTCGCGGCAGCGCCCTCACGCTCGAACTCGGTGCCGCTCCAGGAGTTCTCGTCGTGGTTGGAAGTAAAGGTAAGGCGGAAGGCGGGCTTGCCGAAACGTTTGAGGTCACGCTCAACGTATTCCTGCAAGTCTCCCACGGTTTTGCTTCCCTGGGCCAGGCTGTTCAGCAGGTGATGCAGTTCCCAGGCGTAATTGGCGTCGAAGGTCTCCGCAGGGTCGGCCAAGTTGTCGCGCTCGGCCTCGGCCAGAAGGTAAATCTCCGGATAATCGGCATTCATCTTGGGGAGGATGCCCTTCCAGAATTCGGCGGGGACTTCACCGGCGGCGTCGCAGCGGAAGCCGTCCACGCCCTTTTCCAGCCAGAAACGCATGGCGTCGTCCTGGGCCCACCACACTTCCTCGTTCTCGTAGTTGAGGGAACGGGTGTCGGTCCAGTCATATTCCCAGATGGCATTGCCCTGGGCGTCGCGCTCATAGAACTCGGCAGGCTTCTCACGCATCCACACATTGTCCGGGGCGGTTTGGTTGGCTACCCAGTCCAGGATGACCTTGAACCCCATCCTGTGGGCCGATGCAAGGAGCTGCTCAAATTCCTCCATGGTGCCGAACTCCGGGTTCACGGCCTTGTAGTTGGAAATGGCATAATAGGAGCCCAAGGAGCCCTTTCGGCCCTCTGTTCCAATTTCATACATGGGCATGAGCCAGAGCACGTCCACACCGAGGTCCCTCAGGCGGGGAAGCTGTTTCTCCACACCGGCGAAAGTGCCTTCCGGGGAGAACTGGCGAATGTTCACTTCATATACTACGGAGTCATAGGTCCACTCCGGATGAAGGGAACTCTCTTTCTTGCTGCAACCCATGAGCATCAGGGCCAGGGCAGCTACGGTCATCAATTTCAGGGTTTTCATAATCAGTACATTTCAATCCTCTAATTTACGGAAAAGCGCAGGGAAAAGCAAACTCAATCGGAAAAAGCGTCCAGGATGGCCGACGGCCGGCCATTGGAGGAAAAGGCGGCCTGGTTGTAGCTGCCCCAGGTTTCCCGCTTGCCCGTGTACCGGTAGATGGCATCGGCATCTTTATATACGGCCGGGACCCAACCGCCATACACCTCCGGTTCCCAGTAGAAAATGCCGGCACAGCCGTTGGTCTTCTTCAACTCTGACATAAAAGATTTCAGCAGGTCTGCTGATCCCGATAAGGAAGGTTGCACTCCCACCTCCGATACAATAACCGGCACTCCATAGGCGGAGGCAGCAGTCTTGATATACGCGAGGGCGTAGCTGTTAACCTGTGCCGGCGAAAGACTTACCTCACTACTGCCTATCCACATCTTGCTGGTGTTCTGGGGGTAGTGCGAGAAGGCAATCATATCAAACTTGGCGCCTTTTGCCTTAAAGTCATCCAGCCACATGGGGTTGCCGTAGGAAGCACTTAAATAAGCGTTATCCAAATGAGGCATCACATTAGCGGACGGATAAACAGCCTTGGCAGCATCGTAACCGGCATTGTATAACTTGACGAAGTTCGTCAGATTGATCTGACCGTTTGCCCATACCGCATCTCCAGAGGGAGACAGCATGCCGTTACGGGTTTCGTTGCCGATTTGCACCCACGCAACCGTTACGCCGGCCGTTTTCAGGGCCTGCAGCACCTCGGTAGTATGGGCCGATACATGCTCACACATTTTGGTAAGGTCGGAAACATCGGCCTTCCAATCTTCCGGAACCTGCTGGCGGGAAGGGTCGGCGAAAAAGTCGCTGTAATGGAAATCCACCATGAGCGACATCCCGGCCGATTGCACCCGCCCCGCCAGGGCCACAACGTCCTCCTTTCCACTCCAGCCCTGATACGGCTTCACCCATACGCGCAGACGGATGGCGTTCATCCCGCAGTCCTTGAGCACCGTGAGAATATCGGCCTGGGTGCCGTCTTTCTTGTAGAACTTGATGCCGGCCGATTCCATCTCCGTGACCCAGCTGATGTCGGCGCCTTTGGCGAAGGCGGGTGTCTGAACGGCGGGAGTGACAGGCGTGGTGGGAGTGGGGTCTACGGGGCCCGGATCCACCGCAGGCGGCGTGTCTGTTCCGCCGCAGGACCAAAGGGCTGCAGCGGCCATTAGCGCATCGATAAAGCGATTCATAGTCAGGTGTTTAGAGTTCAAAGACAACGGAAGAGTTGGGGCCGAGTATGAGGCGGCCGTTCTTGGTGGAGGCCGTACCCAACAAGGCAACGGGTTTGTCCATGGAGTCGCTCACACTGACTTCCCTCTGGGCCGATGCCACGTTGTGGATTACCAGAAGCTTCTGGCTGCCGGAGGTCATGTACCAGGCGGCGATAGCGGCATCCGAGATACTGGTGGTGGACATTTCACCGCTCGCCAACGCCGGATAGGTGTTACGCAGGCGGCTCCAAGTCTTATAGACATTCAGAAGGGAATTCTCATCGGCCGACTGGGTCTCGACGGAAATGCTTCCCTTGAGCATGGCATTGTCCACTTTGTTGTTCACACCGTTTTTGGCCACTTTGGTCGCGGCGGCATCCCAGACGATAGGGGCACGAACATATTCATCCCCATTGTTCTGATTGCCCCAATAACCCAATTCTTCGCCCTGATAAATATACGGCTTCTCGGGGGTGGTAAGAAGGATGGCCGCTGCCTGCTTCTCTTTCTCCAGGCTCTGGCCAAGACTGCTGGCAAATCTCATCTGGTCATGGTTGGACAAGAAGAAGGAAGTGATGGCATCCGAGCGGATGGCCTTATGCTCACTGACATATTGGGAAATAGTAGACACGAAGTCGCCTACGTTGCGGTCATTTAAAACCGACTGCAATTTATATCCGTAATCAAATTCAAAACAGGACGGAAGTCCTTTGTAATAATCTTTTTCGCCGCCTCGCTGAGGATACTTTACCGGATTGTTAGGCTCTCCATTATGACCCCCATCGCACCAGGTCTCCCCTACCATAAAAATATTCTCAGAGTGCTTTTGCTTATAGTAATTATTTACAGCTTGATACCATTGATCCAGGAAACGTTGATTCGCTTTAAGCTGGGCCTGATAAATCCAAATAACCGCATCAAGACGGAATCCGGCGACACCCATATCCACCCATTTTTTTGCAGACTCCACGGTTGCCTTGAACGCAGGAGAATTCTCACATTCAGCGTAATTTCCATAGTTCAGGTCCGGCATAGACTGGTCAAAACTAGCGAAATACTTATAGGCCGTTCCAAAAACGATATTCCCAACCTTATCATTGTCAGCATTCGTATACAACTGATAAGGCGTCCCAAAGGCGATGGGTCCCGAAGAAGAGGATGCCCCGTATTTACTACCCGAGCTCCAATCGTTCTTGCTGCAAACCAAGAAGCCCCAGTCCGTACTGATATCAATAGTCAGCTCGTAGATATTGGTAGCTGTCTTTTTCATCCCTTTGAAAGAGCCACAGTAAATATACCAATCCGAGGTAGACGCCGGAGTATCCACGGCAGCATCGGATTTTGTTACGGTAATGCGCTTGGTGCTGCTGTCCAGGACGAAATGGAGCCGGCCATTATAACCGGCATCGCCTCCGGCAAGATCATGCCAGTCTCCCATACCGGCATCGGTTCCGCCGCCATAGTTGTCTACAAGTCCGGCCGACACATCGGCCAAATAATTGGTAGAAATGACATAATAGTCTTTATAGTCACTATTAACAGGGTCGGACAAAACGCTTTTGAACCAGGCATTGTTTTTCCCACTATGGTTCAATACATAATCCATATAAATCTTGATTCCCTTAGCGTCTGCGGCATCAATAAGATTTTTGAAATCCGTTTCCGTACCGTATAGAGGATTGAGGGAGAAATAGTCATTCACATCATAGGCATGATATGAATTGGTAGGATGCGCCGGACTGAGCCAGAGGGCTGTTACTCCCAATGCATCCAGATAATCCAGATGTTCCTGGATACCCTTGAAATCTCCTACACCGTCTCCGTCGGAGTCCGCGAAACTGTAAATAAGCAGTTGGTAAGTGGTTGAGGCTCGTTTGACACCATCGAAACTTGGTGTTTTCAAGGCCAAAGAGGCGGAGCCCTGACTCACAGATACAGTTCCCTTACCATTACCGCTCACAGCAATGCTTCCCGTTCTTGGGTTACTGCCGGAATAGTCGTCAACCGTCACTGAAAACGAGCCGTTGCCGCTTCCGGAAGTAGGATTGACATGCATCCATGAGGCCGATGGCTGCGCCGTCCAGTTGCCTGAACTTTTCACACTTACATACTTTGTTGTTTTGTCCGCGTTTTCAAAAGACAGTTCAGAGGGGCTCACACTAAACGTAACTGTCTCTTCCCCTCCGTTTTCTGAAGGGGACTCGATTGTTTTGCAAGACACTGCCGCCAAAAGCAGCAGAATGGGGAGTATTTTTTTCATAATACTACTGATGCGATAAATTTTGGTTTAAAAGTTTAATTCAAGTTCATTGACATTTTGATTTTGAGTGTGCGTGACTGGAACATCCAGCAGTTCACGGATATCGGTCTTGGTAAGAAGCGAGGCTTCTATGACTTTTGAGA
>JAGBJY010000024.1 GCA_017934185.1 Bacteroidales bacterium
CAGGGTGGCGGAAATGCAAAACGGAGCGCCACCGGAAGCCTTCCGGAACCTTCTCCCCGACAAGTGGACAAAGAAAGAGCAGGGCGTCTGACCCTGCTTTCTTTATGCGCCGCCTACGGCATCGCGGAGACGCTTACATCCATGGCGTCGGTTTTGGCTTTTTCGGCGATGTCGATGTAAGGCTTCATGGATTTGTAATCGGCATGGCCGGTGAATTTCATGACTACCTGGGGCGCGATGCCGATGGAGAGCATGAAGCAAATGAAGGTCTTGCGGCCGCAGTGGGTGCTGATTTCGGAGTATTTGGGCCTGGTGATGTCGTATCGGCGGCCTTTGCGGAAGCCGGTGATGTGGATGGGCTCATTGAAGCCGCAGAGTTCGCAGATTTCTTTGAGGTACTGGTTCATCTTCTGGTTGGAGATGACGGGAAGGGCCAGGTCGCCGGGGAAATACTGGTCTTTGTATTTGTCCAGGATTGGGCCACCATCGTCTGCCAGGGTGACACCTTCACCTTCAAGCTGGACCAGGCCCTCAACGACAACGGCGGCATCTTCCTCGTGATTGAGGCCTCCGAAGGTCAGTCCAACGGTGTGAGCCACGCTCACAGCAAGGCCGTGGCCATCAAGATGGTCGAAGAGCCCGATGCCACTGCAGTTGACATCCGTGCCGACTATGTGGCCAAGCACGGAGCCCCCAACGAGGGTGCGCCGAAGATCTTCTTCCGCTACTACTTCGTGAACTCCAGCACCGGCGAGAAGTCCGGCACCATGCTGGCGGAGTGCAAGTGGGCCGCTGCAGCCGCCGGCGGCGAGCCGTAGTCCTTGGGACCGAGCCCTGAACCTGTTGGCCCCGTTGGAGAGATTCCAGCGGGGTCTTCTTTTGATATCTTACTTGTAACCAGAGTTTTGTTATCGGCTTCCCAAAATCACCAGCACGTCTCCAGCCTCCAGCACCGTGTCGCCGCGGGGAATGATTTCTTTATCTCCCCGCAGGACGAGTAGCACAAGTCCTTCTGAATCGAATTCTCGGATGGCATGCCCTGCCCGTTTACCGCCAAGTTTGACCGTTTTCTCCATCAGGAAAGTCTGCGTGTCTTCAAAGGTCTTTGTAACCAAAATAACCCTGTCTCCTGACTGCAGGACCGTGTCTCCGCGTGCGGTGATTCGTTCTTTTCCCTGACGACAAGAGCAATAAGCATATTCCCCGGGAGGTCCAAATCCTTTACCATTTTTCCTTCCCATTTGCTTCCAGGCGTGATTTCAATACTGCCAAATTGCATTTGTGTTCCCTCGGAGTAGTCGTTGAACGTCTTCATGACGTTGGAGCCGGCATCCAGCATGTCCAGTTTCTTCGCAACCCAGGGAATCAAAGAGCCCTGGAATGAGATGGAGACAAGGACGATGCAGAAGACAATGTTGAAGATGTCCTGCTCGAAAGGGGCCGGGTCAACGGTTGCCATGATGGCAAAAACAATGGAAGCGGCACCCCTGAGTCCGACGAATGAAATCAGGCTCTGCTGTTTGAGTGAATACTTCCTGAATGGAGTCAGGATGCTGCTCACAGCCAGAGGCCTTGAAACCAGTAGCATGAATACAAAGATGGTAAGGGCCGGCAAGATGGCGCTGTGAAGATTGGCAGGACGTGCCAGGAGCCCCAGCAGGAAGAAGATTAACACTTGCATCAGGCCCGTGAGCCCGTCGAAGAAATTCACCAGGGCCTTTTTCCCGGGGAACTCGCTGTTTCCAAGCATGATGCCCACGATGTATGCACTCAGATATCCGTTCCCGCCGATGAGGTTAGGGATTGCGTATGAGAGCACGGCCACCGCCAGAATGAAAAGCGAGTCGTAGCCTTCCCCTTTAATCTTCACGCGCTCCAATACCCAGGAGGCATACTTGGCGATGACAAAACCGCATCCCGCCCCAAAGGTTATCTGCGCAAAGAGCATCCAGACAATGATGCCTCCCGAAGCCGTCCCTTTCAAAATACTGAGCATTAATGCCGTGAGCATATACGACATGGGGTCGTTGCTTCCGCTCTCCATCTCCAGCAGAGGAGCCGTGTTATTACAGAGGCCCAGTCTCTTGGACCTCAGGATGGAAAATACGGAGGCAGCATCTGTTGAACTCACGACCGAGCCCAGCAGAAAACTTTCCTCCCATCCCCATCGGAGAGCGAAGTGGCAGAATAGTCCGGTCAGTCCCGCTGTCAGCACAACCCCAAGTGAAGCGAGCAGCGTCGCTTCACTGACAATGGGCCTGGCAGACTCCCAGCGAGTGCCGAATCCACCGTAGAACATAATGAATATGAGCGCTACGGTACAGGTTTCCTTGGCGAAGTCATAGTCATCTAAGTGCAGCGGTATCAGCCCGTTGTTGCCGAACACCATACCCAGTACGATGAATGCCAGAAGCGTAGGGATGCCGATTCGGGATGAAACATTGTTCAGCCAGATGCACATCAGGATGATGATGCCGATGAGGATGAGGAATAGCGTGGTCATTTCTTATCGATCGCAACGGATTCCAGTATGGAGATTTGTTCTTTCGTGACTTCGTGAAGAGGGTATTCAACCCCTTTTGAGAAGTCTGCATAATCAAAATACCTTGCAAATTGTCTTTCTTCACCTTTCCGGTAATATACATCTACCAGTACACCGCCTTTCTGCCAAGGATGCAGGTCCAGGGAATCTGTTTTGCCTTCCAGAAATGCAAGAATCTCTTCCTTGTTCTCACGGGAAAGAGAAATCTCTTTCAGACGGAACAATCCTTTCTGCCCCTCAAGTTTGTATCCATGGTGGTAGAAAGGCACCATCAGGGCATCGCAAAGGAGAATGATAACACCCATGCCGTCCCAACCTTCCCCCAGAAGGAAGCAGGCGGCTCCTGCCGCGAAGATAGCAGCCAGGACAGCGATATCCTGCGGCAGGAACGTTTTCTTTACCTGCTGTTCTTTCATAGTTTAGTTATGAGGGTGAGTGCTCTTGCATCTTGAAGCTCCTTTATGTCGGTTGCCGGTTCAAAGCGGTTTTCTGACACATCGTATAACCGTGCATAGGCCAGTTTCTCTTCTGTATTGAAATAGACTTCCAGATAAAGGTGGTCTCCTTCAGAAGCGGCATGAAATTCCAGTTCGTCGGACTTCCCTTCAAGAAAAATGACAAGACTGTTCCTGCACTCAGGCGCAATATCCAGTGACTTTTCTTTTAGAAGTGTGCTTTCTCCAACTCGTTTGCTTGCCCGTTTGTAAAAAACAAACAGCAAAACTCCAATCAGGCAGAACAGAATACCCCAGCCGGGAAGAATGAAATAAACTCCAACGCCTGCGGCAAATACGACAGCGGCGATGGCAAGGTCAAGAAAGGTATGTACTTTCTTGATTCTGATTTCTTCAGTTGCAGCCATGGCTATACGGATTTACAGTTTGCTGATGAGCTTTTCGGCTTTGGGGCCACGTAGTTCTACAATCCCAGTGGCTGGCTCGTAGGTGTAGTTGGAGAAGTCGAAAAGTTGGACGTACGCGATGGCAGCATCAGCATTGTAGTATGCCTCCAGGCGGATAACGCCGCCACTGATGTTGGTCTTCACCTCGGGCTCCACGTCTTTACCATCCAGGAAACCCTTCAGGGAATCCCTGCAGGTGTGTGCGACATCGAGCGCCTTCTTCTTTAGGACGATGCCTTCGCCCTCCCGCTTGTAGCCGGCTTTGTAGAAAAGCAGCATCAGAAGGCCACAAACGCCAATAACAGCGCCGAGTCCGGTATTTACAAAATACAGGCCGATGCCAGCGGCCAGAACAATGGCAGATATAATAAGGTCCTTTGCTGTATGGACCTTTTTGAGTTTGATTTCCATAACTATAGGTTGATAAAAAGATAAGTGTAATAGGCTCCTAAAAGCAGGAGCATCAAGGCCCCCTCCCAGCGGTCAATCCGCTCTCTCCGGCCAGGATGGTGACGGCAATAAATTTGTCACTGACTCCCAGCATCCGGGCAAGATCTGTGGCCGAGTCCACGAAAAGGTTCCCGCCAAAGATAAGCCCTGCCAGTCCTGCAAGGACCAGGAGGATGGAGAGCCAAAGCTTCCGAGGCTTTGACCCGGCAGACTCTTCTTCCGAGGATTCGCCTCTCCGGAAGGAAGCATAAATATACAAGGCGAACGCAATGAGGAAAAGGACGCCGTCCAGACGGGAAAGGCCATCGGCCTCTCCTATGTCAAACAGGGAATGGCACATCCCGAAGCCCAGAAAGAGCATCGTAACCAATAAAGTCTCCGGGATGTCCCTTTTCCTGTTATCGGCAGTCATCGAGACCGGAATGAGCAATGCCGTGAGGCCCAAGATGAACAGGACATTGAAAATGTTCGAGCCCAGGACATTGCCAACGGCAACATCGGCATTTCCTTCCCATGCGCCAGTCAGGCTAACCACCAGTTCCGGGCACGAAGTCCCGAAGCCTACGATGGTAAGGCCAATTACGAATTCGCTCACGCCGGCCTTCCTCGCAATGGAGGAAGCACCCTCAACAAGCCAGTCAGCGCCCAGGACAATGAGTCCCAAGCCGACCAGCAGCCAAATAACAGTCATTTTGGTTGTTCTGATTAGGTAAATAGATTCTTCACGTCGTTCAGAATGACCGTAAATCCGTCATTCTGAGGAGGCCCAAAGGGCCGACGAAGAATCTCTCTGCTATAGCCGGAGTCGGCAAATGGAAAACAGATACCTTTCAGAAATAGGCGTTCCCGACAGCGGGACGAAAACCGGCGTCAGGAAAGGATGTGTGCGGTTATTGTCAATCACCTTGCCGCCTTTGATAACGCGGAAGGTGAATCG
Organism: Bacteroidales bacterium; assembly: GCA_017934185.1. Classification (GTDB taxonomy): domain Bacteria; phylum Bacteroidota; class Bacteroidia; order Bacteroidales; family UBA932; genus Cryptobacteroides. Next base: position 4,831 of record JAGBJY010000024.1, read on the forward strand.
GTTCTGCGGGGATGTCCTACGACCCGTATTGGTAGTCCGGATGGAAACGGAATTTGACCCTCCGTCACCCGCAAAAGTCTGCCCCTGCGCAGCCGAGATACAAAGTTCCCGGTTCAGGGAATAATCAGCCTGGGTGTCAGGTGAAGATGCTTCTGCAACGCAGTATACTCCATCATCAGAAGCCGCAACCGCCTCAGTTTTATTCTTGCCACCCGAAAAAAGTGACAACAGAAGGGACAATATGAACAGAAGCGTTTTCACTGAAAGCAAAGTTAGTCTTTTTTCCTGGATATACAATTCGCTGGTGACTTATCCCGCCCTTCCGGCTGGTTTTTTTTCTTTGTCAAGTCGCGAAATATCGGTATATTCGCACCGCAAAATCGGGATTTATTTGTCATCCTGAACGAAGTGAAGGATCTATAAACATTTGATTCTGAAACAGATTCTTCGCTTGCGCTCAGAATGACAGCAATCGCTAAATTCCAATTTATAGGGATAAAACTCTATTGACATATGTGTATACCTTGGGTTCAACACACAAAGGTACACACTTCCTTTCAATTCTTAACACAGGGTTTTGCACCTGAGCCGAGACATTCAATAAGGCAGTGATGCAATTCTTGCTGGAGCAATCGAATAGAAATGACTGAGAAAGAGTTATATCATGCACTGCCGTCATCCTAAGGGGTGGCGGCAGTTTATTTTGGTCGGTCATAAAGGTTATTCCTTCACTTTCCAGTTCTCCAGACGGTGATTCTTGGTGGAGAAGTTGGCGCTGATCTTGAAGACTTTGCGGTCATCGGCCAGGAAGGGCCAGTCATAGCCTTTCTCATCAATCTGGTCAAGGGCGTCATCGGGATTCTTGTCACGCTTGAGTTCCATGATGTACACG
>JAGBJY010000025.1 GCA_017934185.1 Bacteroidales bacterium
CCATAATGTATCTAACGTCCCAAACAATGGGACATTAAGCGCATTTAATGGCTATTTTGCTTCCATCGTCCCAGTTTTGGGGACATTATGAACACTGAAATAGAAAAAGAGGCCAACCACTAGCCTTTCGACTTTTTGGTCAGCCTCAACTTTTATTCCGGACGCGCGTGGGATGCGCAGAACTCACGCAGGACCCGCGCAGAACTGTAAAACGTCCTACTGAGCCTGCTGAGCGGCCTGGGCTTGTGCCTGGGCCTGAAGCTCGGCCTGGAGGGCTTCCAGGGTGCGGTCATCGGCAATCCCCATGGCCTTGCGGGCCTCGGCGGTAAGGTCCACTACCTTGGACTCATCAAAATAGAGAGCCTGGGAAGCATCGAAGAGAACCGTGATTCCCTTGGCCTTGGCCAGTTCCGTAACCACCTTGTTGGCTTTCTCCTGGATGGGAGCCATGAGCTGGCCCTGCTGCTGCTGGAGTTCCTGGGAAATGTTGTTCTGGAATTCCTGGATGCGGTTCTGGATGTCGTAGAGTTCACGCTCCTTGGATTCACGGATGGCAGCGGTCCAACTGGCCTGTTTCTGCTGATACTGGTTGGCCTTGCCCTGATACTCTTCCACCATGGCGGAATAAGTTTCCTCGGCCTCTTTCTGGGAAGCGGCAATCACTTCACGGGCAGCATCCATTTCGGGAGCCAGCATTACAAGTTCGTTGAAGTTCACGCGGCCCAGGGTCTGGGCAGAAGCTGCGATGGTGGCAAAAGCCGCAAAGGCAATAACAAAAAGCTTTTTCATATTCATTGATGTTTTATTTGTTTTCATTAGAACTGTTGGCCTAATACAAAGTGGAACTGAGAACCGCCGTTCACGGTGTCGTCGAAGCCGTAGCCCCAGTCAACACCCAGGAGGCCGATCATCGGGAGGAACACACGCACGCCTACACCGGCACTGCGCTTGATTTGGAAGGGATTGAACTCACGGATGTCGCTCCAGCAGTTACCGCCTTCCAGGAAGAGGAGGGCATAAATGGTGCTCTGCGGCTGCAAAATCACCGGATAACGAAGCTCCACCGTGAATTTGTCATACACATTACCCGCATAACTGGTATGGTTCTGGCTGTAAGGGGTTACCTTCTGCGGAGTGAGGGAATTGTCCTCGTAACCGCGCAGGGAGATGATTTCCGAGCCGTAGGTTACGTAACCGGACATACCGTCACCACCCACCTGGAAGTTCTCGAAGGGAGAATAGCCCCAGTTGCGGTTGTAATACCCCAGGTAGCCGAACTGCGCCCTTGTCATGAGCACCAGGTCTCCCACCAGTTTGGCATACACGGTGCCGTTGAACTTCCATTTGTGGTACTCAATCCACTTATAGCGCTGGGCCGATGTCCAGTCGTTGTAGTTCACATCCTTCCAGCTGCTGACCTTCACCTTGTTGCCTTCGTCGTCATAGGTGTATTTACGCAGCAGCGAATAAGGCGGGGTGAGCTGCAGGGAGAAGGAGAATTCGGAACCCGTACGGGGATAGATTTGCTGGTCTGAGGAGTTACGCGACAGCGAGAGGGTATAACTCAGGTTGTGGGAGATACCGTCGTTGAACGCGAAGTAACTGTTGGTCCAGTTGGTGAGCTTGTAAGTTTGCCAGCTCAGGTTGTGGTAAAGGACAAAATAGTTGTCCGGCCACTTGAGGCGGGAACCCAGACCGGCATTGAAACCGAACACCTCAAACATTTTGTCGGTGGACAGGATGCCGATGTACAGATTGGAGTCTGTCATCCTGGAATAATACCCGGAGATGCTCAGGGAGGTGGGGCGCTTACCAAAGAGCCAGGGTTCCATGAAACTGGCGCTGAGGGAGGTGTAATACCGTCCGTTGGTCTGGAAGCGGAACGACAGGTTCTGCGCATCTCCCAGGGGAACGGGCCGCCAGGCGCCTTTTTCAAACATACGGCGGGTAGAGAAGTTGTTGAAGCTTACACCGGCTGTGAGGACAAAGGTGTTGCCGCCCCAACCGCCGGAAAGTTCCAGCTGGGAAGAAGGCTTCTCCGTTACGTTGTACACCAAATCTACCGTATTGTTGAGCTGGTTGGGCAAGATGCTGTAACCACTGGAACTCATGATGGCTTCGGGGTCAAACTGGCCCATGGAAGCAATTTCACGGATGGAGCGCTCAAAGTCTGACTGGCTGAAGAGGTAACCGGGGCGGGTCATGAGCTGACGGCGGACCACCCGTTCATTGGTGAGGTCGTTGCCATTGATGACAATTTCGTTCAGGAGGGCGGGCTTGCCTTCGGAGATGCGCATTTCCACATCCACGGAGTCTCCTTGGATATTCACCTCCACGGGGTCTACGTGGAAGAAGAGGAAACCGTTATCCATATACAGTTTGGAAACGGCATACTCGTTTTCCTTGCCGCCGCCATGCAGGCGCTTCTCCATGGTTACAAGGTCGTACACGTCGCCCTTTTTGATCTGGAGAATCTCGTTCAGGACATCCGAGCTGTAAACGGAGTTGCCCGTCCAGGTAATGTCGCGGAAATAATACTTGCGCCCCTGGTCAAACTGCATGTCAATATTGAGGTGCTTGCCATCCTCGGAGAAATACACAGAATCTTTTACCAGGCGGGCATCCCGGTAACCGGCTTCGTTGAAGGCGTCCAGTACGGTTTTGCGGTCTTTCTGGTATTCCTTCTCCTTGAATTTCTTGGATTTGAAGAAGTTATACCACTTGGCCGAGTGGGTTTCCTTCATGTTCTTGGCCAGCTTGTATTCTTTCACATCCGTATTTCCGCTGAAATTGATGTTCTTGATGCGGATTTTCCGGCCCTTGTTCACATCAAAGTTCACGCGGATGGCACTGCGGATCATGGAATCCTTCTGCACCTGGGTGTTCACCGCTACTTTAAGGTAGCCCTTTTCCTTATAATACCTTTTGATGATATCTTCGGAAGTATTCTTCACATAGTCTGAGAACTCGCGGCCCGGACGCAGGTTCAGGCGGTCCTGCAAGTCTTTTTTCTCGCTGCTCTTTACGCCGGTGTACGTCCAGCGGGATACGCGCGGCCGCTCCCGGATGGCAATTTTGAACCAGGCAGTATCGGCCGAAACGTTCAGGGAATCCACCACTACGGCCACATCCTCGAAGTAACGCTGGGCCACCAGGCGCTTCACGATGCCGGTAACATCCTCACCGGGGACGGTGATGCTCTGGCCGGCCTGGAGCCCGGTGAGCTGGAGAATCTGGTTCTCGCTGAAATAATGGTTGCCTTCCACGCCGACACCGCCCACCACATAGGTCTTGGGGCGGTTGTAATCTATTTCAATGCCGCTGCGCGAAGTCTGCGCCTGAAGGGAGATTCCCATCAGGAGCATCAGGCCTGCACAGAGAGTACTTCTAAAATTCATGCGAGTTTTTGTTATCTTGCAAAGATACGAATTTTATTTCACTTTACCATACCGGCGGTCCCGGCGGGCATATTCTTCCAGCGCCTCCCGGAATTGGGGTTTGCGGAAATCGGGCCACAGGGTGTCGGTAAAATAGTACTCGGTATATGCGCTCTGCCAGAGCAGATAATTGGAGAGCCTTAGCTCTCCGGAAGTGCGGATGAGAAGGTCCGGATCCGGGATGCCGGCGGTAACCAGGTAGCGGTCGAAATCCTGCAGCTCCATCTGCTGGAATTCCTGGGCCGACAGGCTTGCCGCGGCCTTTTTCATGGCCTGCAGGATATCCCATTTTCCGCTGTAGCTGAGGAAAAGGATGAGAGTGGTTCCGGTGTTCACGGAAGTTTCGGCCATCATGGCATCGATGGCGGCGTTCAGGTTCTCCGACAGGCGGGCCCGGTTCCCCAGCACCATAAAACGCACATTGTTGTCCATGAAAGTCTTGAACTCCTTTTTCATGGACTGGAACATCAGTTCCATCAGGGCCATTACCTCGGCCTCCGGTCGGTTCCAGTTTTCTTCCGAGAAGGCGTAGACGGAGAGATACTTCACCCCCTCCTCCACGGCGGCTTCCAGGCAGGCACGGACACTCTCCACGCCCTCTATGTGGCCATAAACCCTTTCTTTGCCGCGGGCCTTGGCCCAGCGTCCGTTTCCGTCCATGATAATGGACACATGCTGCGGAATACTCTTCATTTTGCTATCCGTTGTTGCGCATATCCTCGCCCCAGAACAGGCGTGAAGTTAGGGCCTTCACGAAGCCTGACTCGGCGAGCCGGATACGTTTAAGCGAAAACTGTGCCATCTCGACATGAATGGTCCAATCCGGACGGATTTCCACCACCCGGTTGTCTGTGGACATGGTGGCGCGCCCGTCCCTGGATTCAAAGGAAATGTCCACTTTGGCGCTTTCCGGCAGCACGATGGGGCGCACGTTCAGGTTATGCGGGGCGATAGGGGCCAGCACCAGCACTTTGGTATCCGGGGTGCAGATGGGACCGCCCACGCTCAGGGAATAGGCGGTGGAGCCGGACGAGGTGGCCACCAGCAGGCCGTCGGCCCAATAGGTGGGAAGCGGGTCCCCGTTGATGCTCACATGGATGCCCAGCACAGAAGAGCCGCTGCGGTGCAGGGCCACTTCGTTCACCGAATAGGGCAGCATGCCGATGGCACGGCGGGCCTCCGGGCCTTTGAGGGTGGTATTGAGCACCGTACGGTATTCGATGTTGAAATTGCCCTCCATGAGCGCCTGCTTCACCGCCGCGGGGCGGTTTTCGCACAGAAAGCCGATGCGGCCGAAGTTTACGCCAAGGATGGGCAGGCCGATATCGGCCACCACATGTGCGGCGGAAAGGAAGGTTCCGTCGCCGCCCATGGAGAGGACCAGGTCCGTTTCCGGCTGGACGTCGGCCTTGGTACGGATTTCGTAAAGTTCGAAGGTGGCTTCTTCCAGATCTTTGAGCAGGGAGTCCATCCGGGCATCGGTGCGAAGCTCATCGTTGAGTATGAAATATCCTATTTTCATTTCAGCGGAATAAAATCAGACGCCAAAATTAACACATTTCTCATAAATTTCCTTATTTTTGCCCCATAATCAAAAAGAAAATGACGCGACTCAGTGTAAATATCAATAAAATTGCCACGCTGCGCAATGCCCGCGGCGGCAATGTGCCGGATGTCTGCCAGGCAGCCCTGCGCTGCGAAAGCTTCGGCGCCCAGGGCATCACCGTCCATCCCCGACCGGACGAGCGCCACATCCGATATGCCGATGTGCGGCAGATCCGCCCTTTGGTGAAAACCGAATTCAACATTGAAGGCAATCCCCTGACGCAGAGCTTCATAGACCTGGTTCTGGAAGTGGTGCCGGACCAGGTGACCCTGGTTCCGGATGCCCACAACGCCCTCACCTCCAACGCCGGCTGGGACACCCTCAAAAACAGAGACTACCTCACAGACCTCTGCGCCCTGTTCCAAAGCCACGGCATCCGCACCTCCATTTTCATCGACCCCGATCCCCGGATGGCCGAAGGCGCCTCCCTTTGCGGGGCCCGACGCGTGGAACTGTACACGGCCGATTATGCCCTGCGGTATCCCGCGGGACCCGAGGAAGCCATTGCCCCTTACCTGGAAACCGCAAAAACGGCCCGGGAGGCCGGTCTGGGCCTCAATGCCGGCCACGACCTCTCCCTGGAAAACCTGGCCTATTTCGTGCAGACCATCCCCTGGACCGACGAAGTTTCCATCGGCCATGCCCTCATCTCAGACGCCCTTTATCTGGGGCTCCGGCAAACAATTGAGGCCTATCTTGGGGAAATCCGCAAAAAATAACTATCTTTGTGGGCTATTACGAATAATTTATAAAACCAAAATAATGAAAAAGAATCTTTTCCTTTTGGGCGCAGCTGCCATCATGGCCTTCGCCGTATCCTGCAACCAGAACCAGGCCGCCGCTCCGGCCGTAGCCGCCAGCGCAGACAGCGTGGCCGTAGCCGGCAGCATCGTTTATTTCAACATGGACCAAGTGATGGAAGGCTACGACATGGCCAACGACCTCAACTCCGTTTTCGAGACCAAAACCTCCGGCATCCAGGCCGAGATTGACCGCCGTGGCAAGAAACTGGAGAAAGACGCCGCCGACTTCCAGAACAAGGTGGACAAAGGCCTTCTCACCACTTCCGTGGCCCAGGCCCAGTACCAGAAGCTCCAGGAGCAGCAGCAGGCCTATCAGCAGTATGTGGTGACCAAGCAGCAGGAAATGGCCGAGGAGCAGCAGGTGATGATGAACCAGATTGCCAACGCCATCTCCGAATTTGTACAGGAATACAACGTTGAGCATCAGTACGCCATGATTCTCACCACCGCCGGTGGCATCCTCTCCACCCCCGTGGTTACCGCCGATCCCAAGCTGGACATCACCGAAGACCTGCTCGCAGGCCTGAACGCCGCTTACATCAAGACCAAGGAAGCCGGCAAAAAGTAAAGTCATCCCAGGATGAGGATCGCCCTCTTGTCCAGTTTTTACCCCCTCAGGGGCGGCATTTCCCAGTTCAATTCCAGCCTGATGGAAGAACTGGGAAAATGTCATAATACCACCCGGGCATTCAGCTTTTCCAGGCAGTACCCTTCGCTCCTTTTCCCCGGCAAGACCCAATACGTGACGCCGGAAGACGAAGCCACGCCGGTTGAGGCCCAGGCCATCCTGGACACGGTGAATCCCTTCAGCTGGATCAAAACCGCCCGCACCATCCGGCAGTGGAAACCGGACCTTCTGGTCATGAAATACTGGATGTCCTGGTTTGCCCCGTCCCTGGGTTGGGTGGCCCGCCACGCAGGCTGCAAAAGTCTGGTGGTCCTGGACAATGTGATTCCGCATGAGCCCCACTGGTTTGACAAGCCCCTCACCCGCTGGTTCCTAAAGGGTTGCACCGGCTTTGTTTCCATGTCGGAAAGCGTGGAGCGGGACCTTCTTAGCCTCCGCCCCGATGCGCCCCACCGCCTCCTTTTCCACCCGCTTTACAGCCATTTCGGGGAAAAACTTCCGAGGGAGCAGGCCCTCCGGGCCCTGGGGCTGGAGCCTTCCCGGAAAACCCTCCTCTTCTTCGGCCTTATCCGGGAATACAAGGGTCTGGACATTCTGCTGGAAGCTTTCCGCAGCCTGCCGGAAGACTATCAGCTGGTGGTGGCCGGTGAGCCTTACGGTTCCTTTGACAAATACCGGCAAATTATTGACTCCCTGCCCGGAAAAGACCGCATCCGCGTTTTCCCGGACTATATCCGGGATTCCCAGGTGAAAGGGTTTTTCAGCGCGGCCGACCTCTGCGTCCTCCCCTACCGGAGTGCCACCCAGAGCGGCATCAGTGCCATCGCCTACCACTTCGGAGTGCCCATGCTGGTCACCGATGTGGGCGGGCTCAAAGAGAGCATCGGCGTCCATGGCACGGGAATTGTCGCTGCTGAGCCCCGGGCCGATTTAATTGCCGGACACATTGTCCGGTATTTTGCAGACCCCTCCCTGCAGCAAAGCTGCAAAGAAGCTATTGAAAAAGAAAAGCAGCGTCTGAGTTGGGAACGTTTCTCCACGGAACTCCTGGACTTTGCCGCCACTTTATAAACTTGACATTATGAAACGTATCGCCGCCCTTTTCGTCGCCGTCTGTTTAGGCAGCAGCCTCATAGCCTCGGCCCAAGAGTATGTTCCCACCCCCGTCACCGTCTCCAAGGAGAAGGTAAAACTGGGCGGAAAGGTATACCTTTCCCATGTGGTCCTGGAGAAACAGACGCTCTTCAGCATTTCCCGCGCCTACGGGGTCACCGAAGAGGAACTGTATCAGGCCAATCCCACCCTCAGGGAAACCGGACTGCAGAAAAACGCCATCCTCCTGATTCCCTACAAGGAGGCCGCCCTTCAGGCCGATGGCAGCGCCACCCCCCAGCAGGACTACACGGAGCACACCGTGCGCTGGTACGAAGATATCGATGACATTGCCCGGCGCTACGACGTGAGCCCCAAGGAAATCATGGAGGCCAACGGCCTGAAAAGCCGCAAGCTCACCACCCGCCAGGTGCTCAAGATTCCCATCCGGAAACCCGCCGTGGAGGAAACGCCCGCCACTGAGGAAACTCCTGTAAACCAGGAAGAAGAAGCCGCCCCCGAACAGCCCGAGGAGACCCCTCTCCCTGCCCAGGAGGAGGGGGTGGAAGAACACAGCAGTTTGCTTACCCTCACCAAAGACATAGTGGAATTCTCCCTGGTCCTTCCCCTTAAATCCGGCGCCAGCGAGAGCAATATGGACTTCTACTCCGGCGTGCTCCTGGCCCTGAAGGACATGGAAGCCGAAGGCCTGAAAGTGAAGGCCCATGTCTACGACCTGAGCGTCGCCCTTCCGCCCATGGACATGCTGGAAAAGAGCGACTTTGTGCTGGGCCCCATTGTTTCCCGGGACCTGGAAGCCATTTTGCAGCGCCTGGACGGCAAAGCGCCCGTCATTTCCCCGCTGGACCAGAAAGCCGCTTCCCTCTCGCAGCATTACCACAATTTCATCCAGGTACCCTCGGCCCCCGAAAACCAGTACGAAGACCTGGCGCAGTGGGTAAAAGAAGAAGCCGGCCCCGATGACCGCATTATCCTGGTCACGGAAAAAGGCGCCAGCAATATCAGCGCTTCCGTTTCGGTGCGCAGCGCCCTGGCACGGCGGGAAGTGAACTACGAAATTCTCACCTACTCCATTGTGGAAGGCCGCGGCATTCCCACCACCCTCTCTTCCATCATGACGCAGGAGGGCGTGAACCGCGTGCTGGTGGCCTCCGAGAGCGAAGCTTTTGTGGGCGATGCCGTCCGCAACCTGGGAATCATGCTGGGCAAAGGCTACGATGTGGTCATGTACGCCCCGTCCAAGGTGCGCACCTTCGACACCATTGAAGGCAGCGCCTATCACGACGTTTCCCTGCACATCAGCACGTCTTACCACGCCGACTACGCCAACCCTGCCGTAGACCGCTTTGTCCGCGCCTACCGTTCCCTCTTCCGCACGGAACCGTCCCAGTTCGCGTTCCAGGGCTACGACACCACCCGTTTCTTCGCACAAAAGGTGGCCAGCGGCCTTCACACAGACTTCAGTTTCACCCCGGACGCCAACGGCAACCTGGTGAACCGTGCCGTACGCCGGATTGTGTTCAAGAAAGACTACACCACCGTTATCGAACGTTAAATAAAATAAGGTATATATTATATGGAACTTGTCAAATGTCTGATTCTGGGCGGAGGCCCTGCCGGTTTTACGGCCGCCATCTACGCCGCCCGTGCCAACCTCTCCCCCGTGGTCTATGAGGGCGTACAGCCGGGAGGTCAGCTCACAACCACCACCATCGTGGAAAACTTCCCCGGTTTCCCCGACGGAGTGGACGCCAACACCCTTATGGAAAACATGCGCACGCAAGCCAGGCATTTCGGGGCCGATGTGCGCATGGGCACCGCCACCCAGGTTACCCTGGACAAAAGCCCGTTCAAAGTGGTCATTGACGGCAGCACCGAGCTTGAGGCCGAGACCCTCATCATTGCCACCGGCGCCACGGCCCGTTATCTGGGCCTTCCCTCCGAAGAGAAATTCAAGGGGGCCGGCGTAAGTGCCTGCGCCACCTGCGACGGCTTCTTCTACCGCAAAAAGACCGTCGCCGTAGTGGGCGGCGGGGACACTGCCTGCGAAGAAGCCATCTACCTGGCTTCGCTGGCCAAGAAAGTGTACATGATTGTGCGCCGGGACGTCTTCCGCGCCTCCAAAATCATGCAGGAGAAGGTGTTCAAGACCGAAAACATTGAGGTGCTGTGGAACTGCAACACGCAGGAAGTGCTGGGGGACGCCCTGGGCGTGACCGGGGCCCGGCTGCTGCGCAAAGACGGCACCGTTTTTGATATTGCCATCGACGGATTTTTCCTGGCCATAGGACATACGCCGCAATCGGCCCTGTTCGCCCCCTGGCTGGAACTGGATGAAAACGGTTACATCCTTACCCGGGGAAAGAGCTCCTGCACCAGCGTACCGGGCGTTTTTGCCGCCGGTGACGTACAGGATCCCCGCTACCGCCAGGCTGTGACCGCCGCCGCATCAGGATGCATGGCAGCCCGTGACGCGGAAAAATTCATCCTGGAAAAGTAAATTTTTAGATACTATGAGAAAACTCAAAATGGCTGCTGCCGCCCTGTGCTGCGTTCTTGGAGCTTTTGCCTGCAAGAGCCAGTACGAGGTACTCCTTACCTCCAACGACGTGGACGCCAAGTATGAGGCCGCCATGAACTACTTCAACAACAAGAAGTACCAGAAGGCCGCCCAGCTCTTTGAATCCATGGCCGTGCTTACCAGCGGCACCTCCCGCGACGACACCGTGCAGTACTACTGGGGCCTTTCCAATTACCGCAACAAGGATTTCTATACGGCAGAGTCCAATTTTCAGCGCTTTGTCCAGAACTTCCCGCGCAGCCCCTTCGCCCAGGACGCCGAGTTCTACCGCCTGGACTGCCTGTACAGGGCCACCTACCGCTGGGAGCTGGACCAGCTGCCCACCCGCAGCTGCATGGCCGCCATTGCCGAGTATATGCGCGAGCATCCGGAGAACGACGTCCACAGGCAGGCCTGCCACCACATGATGCTGGATCTGCAGGAGCGCCTGGACCGCAAAGACTTTGAGGCCGGCCGGCAGTATTACAATATGGAAGACTATCCCGCCGCCCGCGTCAAACTGCGCAATGTCCTGAAAACCAACGCAGACAATGTATACCGCGAGGATGTGCTGTACTATCTGGCCATGTCTTCCTACCACTACGCCCGCCTGAGCGTCTGGCAGAAACAGAAAGAGCGTTACCTCACCTTCGTGGACGACTACCTGAACTTTGTGGGAGAGTATCCGGAAAGCCATTACCGCTCCGAACTGGACGGCCACTACCGCCGGGTCCAGAAGTTTTTGGGCCGAAGCGGCGTGAGCACCGACGATGTGAAAAATAATTGAAACTTCCGGAGCGCAGCGGCAGTAAGAAATATAGACTAAGGTAAAAAATCAATATGGAAAACAAGAAAAAAGTTCCCGTGAACACCGTTACGCGGGACATCAAGAATCTGGCCGCCCCCACCGGCAACATCTATGAATCCGTTGTGATTCTGTACAAGCGGGCCAACCAGATAGCCATGGCCGAGAAGAAGGAACTGATGAAGAAACTGGACGAGTTCCGCGGCGACCGTGACACCATGGAAGAAGTGTTTGAGAACAAGGAGCAGATTGAAATCTCCAAGTACTATGAGCGCCAGCCCAAACCGGACCTGGTAGCCATCGCAGAATTCGAAGAAGGAGATTTGTATTACCGCAAAGCCGGCACCGACACTACCATCGAGATCAAGGGAGAATAAGGCTATGCTGTACAGCCTCAGCGTCTCCAACTACATTTTGATAGGCTCTCTGGAAACCACGTTTCCGGAGGGTTTAGTCATTATTAGCGGAGAGACCGGGGCCGGAAAATCCATCCTCCTGGGAGCCCTGTCGCTGGTTTTGGGCGTCAAGGCCGATGCCTCCATGGTAGGTGAGGCCTCTGACCACTGCGTTGTAGAAGCCGAATTTGACCTCAGCGGCGCCGTCCGGGAAATCCTTGCCCGGGCCGACCTTCCCTCGGAGGGAGAACGCCTGATCCTCAGGCGCACCGTTGCCAAGAGCGGACGCTCCCGCTGCTTTGCCAATGATGAGCCCGCACCGGTGAGCGTGCTGCAGGACTTGTCGGCCCATCTGGTGGATATCCATTCCCAGCACCAGACCCTTCGGCTGCAGGACGAAAACTTCCGGATGGAAGCCCTGGATTTGCACGCCGGAGCCGGCGCCTTGCACCTTGCCTGCACCCAGGCTTGGAACAAGGTTCTGGAAGAGCGCCGCAATTTGCAGGACATCCGGCAGCGCAAAGCCCAGGCCCTGGAGCAGCAGGACTACAACCAGGCACGCTGGCAGCGCCTTCAGGAGGCGTCCCTTCTGCCCGGAGAAATGGAAAGCCTGGAGGCCGAAGAAAAACAGCTGGCCCATGCCGAGGAAATCAAAGAAACCCTCTGCGGCCTGGAGCAGCTGTTCGGGGCCGATGAAGGCAATCCCTCGCAGCTGCTGCGGGAGGCAGGAAAGTTGCTGGACAAAGCGGGACGCTACGTCCCTTCCCTTAAGGAACTGTCGGCCCGGGTGACATCGGCCCGGCTGGAACTGGAGGATATTGCCCAGGAAGTGGCGGCGCTGAACAGCCGCACCGAAGCCTCGCCGGAGCGCCTGATGCAGGTACAGGAAAGGCTGTCGCTGCTGCAAAAGCTGCTGCAAAAGCACGGCGTTTCCACGGTGGAAGAACTCATGGCCGAAAGAGACCGCCTGGAAAGCCTGGTGGTGGATGCATCTTCCCTGGAAGCCCAGGAAAAGGCTGCCCTGAAAGCCCTGGCTGACGCCGAAAAAGCGCATGCGCTGCGCTGCGAAGAGCTTCATCAAAAACGCAGTGAGGCCGCCATCCCCTTTGCCCTGGCTGTCCGGGAGCATCTGCATTTCCTGGAACTGGACCATGCCGCCTTTGAAGTGCAGCTGGAGCCCACCGAGGCAGGCGCCCACGGCAGTGAACGGGTGAATTTCCTCTTCTCCGCCTCCGGCAAAGGCCTCGCAGACCTTAGCAAAGCCGCCTCCGGCGGTGAGCTTTCCCGGATTATGCTCAGCATCAAGGCCGTCATGGCCGCGCACAAAAACCTGCCCACCCTGGTGTTCGACGAGATCGATACCGGCGTTTCCGGCTCGGCCGCCGACAAGATGGGGCAGCTGGTCTGCCGCATGGGGCAGCACATGCAGGTGTTCGCCATTACCCACCTCCCCCAGGTGGCCGCCAAGGGAAGCGCCCATTTCCTGGTAAGCAAAACAGGTGGCAGCACAACGGTAAGGCTGCTGGACAAGGAAGGGCGCATCGGCGAACTGGCCCGGATGCTTTCCGGCACCCGCATCACCCAGGCCGCCATCGCCAATGCCGAAACCCTGCTAAACGCCTGAGCGTATGAGCCTTCCCGTTCTATATCCCGCTCCCACCCTGGAGGAATTCCGGACGCTGCTGAGGCGTCACAAACTCAAAGCCACCCGGCAGCGCACCGCCGTGCATGAGGTGATGATGGAACTGCATCACGCATCGGCCGACAAAGTGCGGGAACAGCTGGCCCAGAAGGGCTCCCGGGTCACAGCCGCCTCGGTATACAACATCCTGTCAGACCTGGCCGACTGCCATATTTACAGCCGCCGGATGTCGGCCAACGGAAAAATGTACTTTGACGTGGTTTCCGCCCGGCACATCCACCTGTACGACCGCGAGAACCATACTTACCGCGACTTGGCCGACGAAGAGCTGAGCGCGCTGGTGAGTTCCCACCTCAAAAGAAGAAAATTCAAGGGCTATACCATAGAAGACATTGATATTCAGATTATTGCCCGTCCAACCCGCAAAAACAAAAACGCATGAAAAAATACCTTTTCCCTTCACTGATGGTCCTTTGCCTCACGGCTGTTTCCTCCTGCATCGGCGAAGATGTTTTCACCGTGAACAATGTCGAGGAGCTGGTTACCGTGAACGGCGATGCCCTTGTCAGTGATTTCGGCAACGTTTTCACCGTCACGGACAACCAGACCGGAAAAACGGACTGGAAAATCAGCGGAACGCGTTATCTTGCCCTCTTCGACATCCTGAACCGCTCCCTGGAGATCAAGCTCAAGCAGATGGAAAAGATAGAGATTGTGCATCCGGAAGAGAAAGTGGAGTGGGTGACGGTTCCCAAGGATCCAGTTTACCTTGTGGCAACCAGCGTCAGCGGCGGATACGCCAATGTATTTTTCCAGACGTACAAAGCCAAAAACAGCGACTACCCGGTGAATATCTTCTGGCAGATAGAGGAGAAAAACGGCAGCGCCAAGCTCTATCTGTATGTTGACGGCAACAATGAGAATCCGGCCTTCCTGGAACAGAGCCAGCTGGAGACGGTGAACCATTATGTAAGCATCCCCCTGGATTTCAATACCATCGGCAGCCTTTCCCTTACCACCCACGTGCTGTTCACCCAGTCTGAAGGAAAGTATGAGATTGTCCAAAACACGTACCCGTTCCGGATATAAACAAAAAGAGCCGCCGGAAGCGACTCTTTGAAGGGTGGATGATGGGGCTCGAACCCACGACACTCGGAACCACAATCCGATGCTCTACCGACTGAACTACATCCACCATGTTTGGGACTGCAAATGTACGGATTTTTTCCGTTATTCCAAAAAATAAATTAAAATAACACCATAGTATGTCAAAACGCGAAATCAAGTTCTCCCTTGTATACAGGGACATGTGGCAAAGCTCCGGGAAATACGTTCCCCGGGTGGACCAGCTGGTGGAAGTAGCGCCGGCCATCATCGACATGGGATGCTTTGACCGTGTGGAAACCAATGGCGGTGCGTTTGAACAGGTGAACCTCCTGTTTGGCGAGAACCCCAACAAGGCGGTGCGCGCCTGGACAGCCCCTTTCCACAAGGCCGGCATCCAGACCCACATGCTGGAACGCGGCCTGAACGCCCTCAGAATGAACCCCGTCCCCCTGGATGTGCGCGAACTCATGTTCAAGGTCAAGAAGAAACAGGGAACGGACATTGCCCGTTCATTCTGCGGCCTCAACGACCACCGCAACCTCAAAGGTTCTGTCA
This sequence comes from Bacteroidales bacterium, assembly GCA_017934185.1. Classification (GTDB taxonomy): domain Bacteria; phylum Bacteroidota; class Bacteroidia; order Bacteroidales; family UBA932; genus Cryptobacteroides. The sequence continues at coordinate 14,652 of JAGBJY010000025.1, forward strand.
TCGGCGCCAAGAAGGGCGGCATGATTTCGCAGGTGGCGCTTTCCATCACCCACTCCCCCGTGCATACCGTGGCCTATTACATGGATATTGTGGACAAGGTGGTGGAATACGGGGCCGATGAGATTTGCCTCAAGGACATGGCCGGCATCGGCCGTCCCAACGTTCTGGGAGAGCTGGTGGCCGATATCAAGAAAAAGTATCCCCACATCAAGGTGCAGTACCATGGCCACACCGGCCCTGGTTTTTCTGTGGCCTCCATGCTGGAAGTGGCCCGCGCCGGAGCCGATTACCTGGACGTCGCCGTAGAACCCCTCTCCTGGGGCAAGGTGCATCCGGACGTGATTACCATCCGTGAAATGCTGCGTTGCGACGGCTTCCTGGTGAAAGACCTGAACATGGACGCCTATATGGAAGTGCGCCGCCTTACCCAGAAGTTCATGGACGATTTCCTGGGCTACTGGATTAACCCTTCCAACAAGCTCATGACCTCCCTCCTGGTAGGCTGCGGCCTGCCCGGCGGCATGATGGGCTCCATGATGGCCGACCTTAAAGGCTTCCAGGGGGCCATCAATGCCGCCCAGCGCGCCCACGGCCGTCCCGAGATGAGCCTGGACACCCTCATGGTGAAACTCTTCGAAGAAGTGGAATACGTATGGCCGCGCCTGGGATACCCGCCGCTCGTGACTCCGTTCAGCCAGTATGTAAAGAACACGGCCCTGATGAACCTCTTCAACATGCTCAATGACAAGCCCCGCTGGACCACCATCGACAAGGATACCTGGGGCATGATTCTGGGGAACATGGGCAAACTGCCCGGGCAACTTTCTCCCGAGATTGTGGCGCTGGCCAAAGAGAAAGGGCTGGAATTCAGCACCGGCAACCCGCAGGACAACTATCCCGACGAGCTCCCGAGGTTCCGCGCGATGATGGACCAGGAAGGCTGGGATTACGGCGAAGACGACGAAGAGCTCTTCGAGCTGGCCATGCACGAGCGCCAGTACCGCGACTACCGCAGCGGCGTGGCCAAGGAGCGCTTCAACAAGGAACTGGAAGAACTCCGTGCCAAGGCAGGTGCTCCCATTGTGGTGGAGCGTCCCGTAGTGGAAATGCCCAAATTCCCGGTAGAAGAATATGTGGACCGCTATCCCAAAGCCACGCCCGTTCAGTGCCCGGTAAAGGGCCAGCTTCTGTGGGAGCTGGACGTGGACGATGCCTCCAAAGCCCCGGTCACGGGCCGGAAAGTAAAGGCCGGAGAAGTCATCGGCCATGTACAGACTTATTACGGCCTGGAAGAGATTGTCGCCGCCACGGACGGCCTGCTGGTGGCCGTTTTGGGCAAGCAGGGAGACGCCGTTTCCAAGGGTGAAATTGTTGCATTTGTGCAATAAATCCTGTAAAACCACACAAAAATCCTGTAAAACCACACAATCTTTCAACCGATTGTGTGGTTTGTCTTTTCTGCCCCTTATCTTAGCGGCATGAAAATGAAAGACTGGGTTCCCGAAGAGCGGCCTCGGGAGAAGATGCGCCTCAGGGGTGCAAAGGCCCTCTCCAATGCCGAACTGCTGGCCATCCTGCTGGGCAGCGGTACCGGCGGAAAAAATGTGTTGGAAGTAGCGCAGGAGATTATGGTATCGGCCGACGGGAGGCTCACCCTTCTGGGCTCCATGCCCCTGGAAAGGCTGGTGACCCAGAAAGGGGTGGGCGAGGTGCGGGCCTATACCATCGCTGCCGCGCTGGAACTGGGACGGCGCTCCTTCGAAGAGCTGGCCCTTATCGACAAGCAGCCCCTCACTTCCCCGGAACTGGTGTACCGGCTCATGCGTCCCATCCTGAAGCCCCTGGACCACGAAGAGTGCTGGGTGCTGTATCTGAACAGGGTGAACCGCCTGCTGGGAAAGGAAAAACTCACCTCCGGCAGTCTGGAAGCCACGCTCATTGACATCAAACGCATCCTGAAAAGAGCTATAGAAAAGCAATGCAGCAATGTAATCCTGGTGCACAACCATCCCTCCGGCTCCCCCATCCCGGGCGACGCCGACATTGTCCAGACCGAAGCGCTGCGCAGCGCCCTCGCCTCCGTAGAAATCAGCCTCCTGGACCACATTATCGTGGCCGAAGACAGTTACTACTCCTTTGAACAGGAACGGGTCTTACACATCTAAATACTACGAAAATTTGTATAGTACGATAAATTGTATTACCGTTGTGATAAATTGTATCGTCTTATGGAAACAGTTACCAAAAGAAACGAGCGTGTACAAGTGACGGACGTAAAGAAAAGACTTTCTTCCATCTACATGAAAATCACATGGCGGGAAATTGCCGGAGAGTACTTTGGCAAATCGCCCTCCTGGTTGTACCATAAACTGGACGGAATAGACGGGAACGGCGGAAAAGGAGGTTTTACGCCGGAAGAACTACTGGTGCTGAAAGGTGCCCTGACCGATCTTTCCGACAAAATACGGCTGGCGGCAGAGCAATTGTAAGCATCTGCCCATTTTTTAGTTATCTTTGCAGGCGTGGAACGTGTTGTCAAAGTAATCCTGCTGCTGGATGTTTCCGGAGAGTTTGACCGGAAACTGCTACGCGGTATTGTCCGGTATTCGCAGGAGCACGGACCGTGGCAGTTTTACCGCATGCCTTCCTGGTTCAGGAGGGATGCCAACGGAGAGAAACACATCCTGGAATGGGCCCGCAAGTGGAAAGCCGATGCCATCGTGGGCCGATGGAACAGCCTGCGGCCCCCCCTGCTGAAAAGCCTCGGTATCCCCATTGTCCTGCAGAATTACCAGACGCGCAGCACAACTTACTCCAACCTTACCGGAGACTATCTGGGCACCGGCCGGATGGCCGCCCGGTTTTTCCGAAAACGCCTGTTTTCGCATTTCGCCTACTTCGGCCTTAAAGGAATCATCTGGTCGGAAGAACGCCGGCAGGGCTTTGTGGAAGAACTCGGAGCCGATGTTTCCGTCCTGGAAATCTCCGACAACCAGGCAGCGGCGCGAAAAAGCATCGTGCGCTGGCTTCACTCCCTTCCCAAACCCGTAGCCCTGTTCTGCTGCGACGACGCCCACGCCCTTCTGATCTCTGAAATCTGCAAACTGGAAAGCATTGCCGTTCCGGAAGAAATAGCCCTTCTGGGGGTGGACAACGATGAGCTTTACTGCGCTATTTCAGACCCTCCCATCTCCTCCATCGAACTCAATGAAGAGCAGGGCGGGTACCTGATTTGCAGCCAATTGCACCGCCAGATTCTCTCCGGTACCAACGAGCCTTTCAGCGTTACCATCACGCCCAAGTGCATCATCGAGCGCCAGTCCACAGACCGGCACAACATCAGCGATTCCTACGTGGCAGCCATCGTGCGGCACCTGTCCGAGCATTTCAGGGAAGATTTGTCGGTAGATGACATTGTAAAGCTGGTTCCCCTTTCCAAACGCAGCGTGGAACTGCGCTTCCGTTCCGTCATGGGAACCACCCTTTACCAATACCTTACCCAGCTGAGGATAGAGCATTTTACCCGCCTGCTGGTGACCACAGACCGTGCCCTGGAGGACATTGCCATTGAATCCGGATTCAAGGACGGCAGCAATATTTCCCGCATTTTCCGCCGCTATCAAGGCTGTTCCCCCAGCGAATACAGAAAACAATTTTTCGCTTTTTGAGCAGTTGTTTTCGTTTTTTACGGAAATTGAAGGAGTGTTTTCCATTAACTTTGGAAAAACACTAAAACTGCACGATTATGCGAAGCAACTTCCTGCAAGCGAATCTCCTGCGATTCCTTGTCCTGAGCCTCTTCCTTACGATGAGTACGCTCATGTTCGCCCAATCGGTAGTGAGCGGAACTGTTTCGGACCAAGACGGCAATCCCCTGCAGGGGGTGGGCGTGCTGGTTCCGGGAAGTACCGCCGGTACCACTACCGACAGAAACGGTGCCTGGTCCCTGAATCTCCCGACCAAAGCAGGCACCCTGGAATTTTCCTATCTGGGAATGAAAACCCAGACCATTGTCATCAATGGCCAGCGCATCATCAACATTGTTCTTGAAGAAGATGCCGACTACCTCAACGAGGTAGTAGTGGTGGGATACGGAACCCAAAAGAAAGTGCACATGACCGGCTCTGTGGTAGCCATGGGCGCCACGGAGCTTAAGAAAAGCACCGTGAGCAATGTCTCCCAGTCCCTTGTAGGTAAACTGCCCGGCCTCATTACCCAGCAATCCCTGGGACAGCCCGGCTCCGACCAGGTTTCCATCCTGGTGCGCGGTTACTCTTCCTACAACGATGCCGGTACCGTCCTGGTCCTGGTAGATGGCGTAGAGCGCGACATGAACACCGTCAATCCGGCCGACATTGAATCCATCTCGGTCCTGAAAGACGCCGCCGCCTGCGCCGTTTACGGCATGAAGGGCGCCAACGGTGTAATCCTGGTCACTACCAAAAGGGGTACCGAGGGCAGCGCCCAGGTTTCCTACACCGGCCGGCTGGTGCTTTCCCATGCAACAGCCCTGCCCAAAATGATGAACGGCACCCAGTACATGCAGTATTATAATTTAGGGTACCAACTGGACCAGATGATGAACGGCATCACCAATCCGCAGCCTTATTTCACAGACGCGGAGATTGCCGCCACCACCAACGGAGACCTCACCGACGGCATTGAAAACACCGACTGGACCGAGCCCCTGTTCCGCACCACCCTCATGCATCAGCACAACCTTAGCGTGAGCGGCGGCAACAACAAGGTAAAATACTTCATCAGCGGCGGATATCAGGACCAGAAAGGCTTCCTTCAGGGCCACGACAATGCCCGTACCAACGTACGTTCCAACATTGACGCCCGTCCCACCAAGAACCTCCTGGTATCCCTAAACCTGGGAGCCATGGTGCAGGATTACTACCAGCCCGGAACCCTTTCCTTTGCCAACGCCACCGTGGGTGGCACCGTTCCGTTCTGCCTCATGTACGCCCTGCCTTTCGTTCCCAAAACCTACGAAGGGGAAGATTATCCGGAGTACAAGGGCATGCCCACTTCCGGCATGCGTACCCGCGACGCCTTTGTAGCCAACGCCGAATACGGTGCCCAGAACGGCAGCTATGACAAGACCCGCACCATCAAGCTGGAGACATCGGCCCGGGCCGAATACTCCTTCCCCTTCCTGAAAGGGCTCAAGGCCGCTTTCCAGATGGACTGGGACTGGAGGAACATCTCTTCCAAGACTTTTGCCCACTCCTACGAGGTAATGGCCTGGAGTTTTGCCGAACGCAACTATGAGCTCCGCCAATGCTCCTACGCCCTGGAAGAAGGCAACCTGAACCAAGGTGAACAAAAATGGCAGCAGCGCATCCTGCGCCCTTCCCTCTCTTATGCCAATAAATTCGGAAAGCACGACGTGGCGGCACTGTTCCTGTATGAACAAAGGGAGGTCAGCAGCAACATCCTCCAGGCGGCACGCCGGAATTTCGAGCTCCTGGACATTGACGAACTCTCTTACGGAGATGCCTCTACCGCCACCAACAGCGGATCGGCCGGCATCGAGGGATATGCAGGTTTCGTGGGCCGTGTCAACTACGCTTACGCCGACAAGTATCTCCTGGAAGGCGCCTTCCGCTATGACGGGTCTTACAAATTCGCCCGCGGACACCGCTGGGGTTTCTTCCCCTCCGTCAGTGCGGGATGGGTGGTCTCCAAGGAGAATTTCTTCAAGCAGGCAGCTCCCTGGGTGGACCTGCTGAAACTCCGCGCCTCTATCGGCGAAACCGGTAATGACAATGTTACGCCCTGGCTGTACCGCAAGAGCTACGGCTTCAGCGCCAACAGCGTTGCCTTTGGTCAGGTGGCCCAAAGCACCCTTTACAATACCGTTTCCTATCCCTTTGTAGATTTGACCTGGGAGCGCATCCGTACTTTTGACGTAGGTTTTGAGTTCAGCGCCTGGAAAGGCCTGCTCTCCGCCGAATTCGACTGGTTCTACAAATACACCTACGACATCCTCAACAGCGTGTCTGCCGGCTTCCCTGCCTCGCTGGGCGGTCACAACCCCACCAACGAGAATTCCGGAGCCTTTGACAACCGCGGTTTCGAGCTTTCCCTCACCCACACCAACCGCGTGGGAGACTTCAATTACCGGATAAACGGCAACGTTAGCTGGGCCCACAACCGGATTCTCAAGATGCGCCAGTCCGACAATGTACTTCCCTGGCAAGACCGCATAGGTTCTTCTATCGGCGATGTCTGGGGCCTGGTTTCCGACGGTCTGTATCAGACGGAGGAAGAACTGGCCAATGCTCCGCGCGAAGTGGTGGCCAAAATCGGTGACATCAAATACATTGACGTCAACGGAGACGGCCGCATCAACAGCGACGATGCCGTGAAAATCGGGCGCAATGCCCGTCCCGAGCTCATGTACGCCCTGCAGATGGATGCATCCTGGAAAGGCCTGGACCTGAACATCCAGTTCCAGGGCGGCGCCCTCTGCGACAAATTCCTGCTGGGACAGTGGTCCAACGGCGTTTCAGACGCAACGCCCCTTACCAAACCCTGGTACGCCAACTACGACAACGCTCCCCTGTATCTTGTAGAGAACAGCTGGCGCCCGGACAATACGGAAGCCGAGTATCCCCGCCTGTCCGTGAGCGGCGACTCCTACAGCAACAATTACCGCCTCTCCGACTTCTGGAAACGGGACGGCGCCTATCTCCGCCTCAAGAACGTGAGCCTGGGTTACACCCTCCCGGGCAAGATTACCCGCAAGGCGGGCCTGCAAACCGTACGCTTCTTTGTCACCGGAACCAACCTCCTCACTTTCACCGCATTCAAGTATCTGGATCCCGAAAGTCCCAACGTTGTCACCGGTTATTACCCGCAGCAGCGTACTTTCACCTTCGGCCTTGATCTTTCCTTCTAAAAATGCAAGCAGCCATGAAAGCAAAATATATTCTTGCAGCCACAGTGATGGTTCTTACCTCCTGCGCCGAAAAAGCCATAGACCTGAACCCTACGGGCTGGTACAGCGAAAGTGTAGCCTACTCCTCCGAAGAGAATCTTGACCTCTATATCAAGGGCCTGTATTCCGTACTCTACTCCAATGCCGATATTGCCGCCGGCTACATCTTCGACGACAGCGTCACGGACCTTGTAAAACAGAGCTGGTACAACACCGGTGGCGGTACCGTAAACCGTTTCTTCTACCAGGACAATGTGGTAACCCCGGAAAGCAACTTCCGTTCCAACTGGGGTCTGTACACCAACATCCGCCGCATCAATGAAGTATTTGCCGATGTCCACGACGGTTATGCCAAGAACCTGAATGAAGACGTCCTGAACATCCGCCTTGCAGAGGTGCGTTTCCTCAGGGCTTTCGCCTATCAGGAACTGGTCATTCGCCATGGCGGCGTGGTGCTGCGCATAGACGAGACCAAGGTGGACGGCCCCGAGGAAAGGGCAAAGGCCCGTTCTACTGAAGAGGAATGCTGGGATTTCATTCTGTCCGAATACGACAAGGCCGCCGCAGTCCTTCCGGAAAGCTGGAGCGGGACCGATGCCGGACGCATTACCAAAGGTGCGGCCATCGGCATGAAGGCCCGCGCCGCCCTCTACGCCAAACGCTGGCAAGTGGCCAAAGACGCTTGCGACGACCTCTTTGAACTTAACCGCTATTCTCTGGTTACCGGAGCCACGGTGGACCTGTACAACACCATCTTCACCCAGCCTTACAACAGCGAGCTCATCCTCCCGGTGTATTATCAGCAGGGCAACGGCGGCAGCTCTTACCGCCAGCATAACTTCAACAGCTACTTCTGCCCTCCGGCCGACGGCAAGGCCTACAACGTTTCCGTAGGTGCCGCCGCCACCCCTACCGACGAGTATGCCGGCATGTTCGACATCAAGGTGGGAGACAGCTATGAAGCCTTCAGCTGGGACAATCTGGCCCGCTACAACAACCAGCCCTTCCAGAACCGCGATCCCCGCTTCTATGCCTCCATCCTGTACACCGGCGCCACCTGGCGCGGCCGCGAGATTCAGATTTACGACGGCGGGGCCGACGGTTTCATGACCTACAAGAATGTAGGACAGGACAATGACCACCGCTCCACCACCGGTTATCTCTTCCGCAAGTTTGTCTCCAACGACAACAACATGAACTACACCAGCATCCTGAGCGGCCAGTACTGGATAGAGATGCGCCTTGCAGAAATCTATCTCATCCGCTCAGAAGCCCTGGCGCGCCTGAACGAATTTGGCGATGCCTACGACGACCTGAACACCGTGCGCCGGCGCGTAGGCATGCCTGACCTTCCCAGGAAAAGTTCATGGGAAGACTATCTTCAGGACCTCATGAAAGAGCGGGTCTGCGAGCTGGGCCTCGAAGGCCACCGCTACCACGACCTCATCCGCTGGGGCAAAGCCCAGGAAGTACTGGACGGCAAACGCCTGCACGGGGTTGAGGTAACCCCCACCGCTACCGGTTACTCCTACCAGCGCATCGAGTGCGATCCCCAGGACCGCCACTTCCCGGAGCGCTACAACATCTTCCCCATTCCTCAGGGAGAACTCAAAGACAACACCCTCTGCACGCAGAATGAAGCATGGCTCTAAAACCCCGTCAGCATTATGAAACACGCTAATATCTATATCGTTTTTGCCGCCTTCCTTCTCCTTGTCAGCGCCTGCGCCAAAGAAGTGCACCAGGAAGCCTCTGAGAACGCCAACATCCAGACACTGGTAGTCCGGGGCCTCCTGGCGTCCGACGCCAGCCGCGAATTCCCCACCGTCATTGACGAGACGGCCGGTACCATTGTGGTCCAGGTCCCCTACTACCTCAGCGACACCGAGACCCTTCAGGGCGACCTTACCAAAATGAAACTGTCGGCCACCCTTCCCTACGGGGCCAAGTTCTCGCCCTCCATTGCCGGCGTGCACGACCTGGTGGAAGGATTCACCACCCATCTTGAATATGCCGACGGGCACAGTGTCCGCTACTTTGTGTATGCACAGTATGTCAAGTCGGACGCCGCGCAGATTTCTTCCATCAAATTTGCCGATCCCAATTTCACCGGAACTTTCGCCATCAAGCATCCTTCCGGAAACGAGAAAGGCAATATCTCCGTGCTGAAGACCGCCACCAACGCCGAAGCCCTGAAAGCAGTGATTCCCACGGTTTCTGCATGGGCCAGCGTGGTGTCCCCGCTCCACGATGAAGACGGCGCCATTGACATCAGCGACGCCCCGGAAGTAGTTGTAGAGTCCCAAAGCGGAAAAGTAAGGGCCGTGTACACGGTGAGTTTCGAAGTTCCCAAGACCGTGGAGTACGGCGTAGGGTATATTGAAGCTCTCTTCGGCTGGCAGCCCACCACCACCAACCCCCGCGGCTTCACCGTAGGAGACAACCGCAGCATGGCCGTCGTGGGCAATTACCTCATTCTGAGCAATGGCTCCGACTTCACCAAGATGCCCGTGTACAACCGCTTCTCCGGCGAGCAGGTAGACGTTACGGTGAATACCACCGGCATCAACGCCACCTCCCGCATTTTCGGCATCACCACGGACGACGCCGGCCACCTGGCCGCCATTACCTTCGTCTCCAGCGTAGACGGACAGGCCACCGAGAGCCAGGTTGTCTATGGCTATGTCTGGGCCGATGGCATTGACAAGGCCCCCAAGCCGTTCCTGGAGGGCCATATTGACGGCGGCGCCTGGACCAATGCTCCGCGCGGCGTGAACGGCGCCACCAAGTACGAGATAGGCCGCACCATCACCGTTTCCGGAGACCTCACCACCGGAGAGGCCATCATCGCTACAGCCAGCAAGAATGCCCCCCGCCCGGTCTTCGTCAGGGTGGTGAACGGCAGCGCCCAGTATCCCGCTTTCATTCAGTGGCCCAGCGGCCCCGGCATCCAGGTATCCATGTGGAACAGCACCAAGGTGAAACTCCTGAACCACGACAAGGACAACCTCACCTACCTCTGGAACTCCTCCAACTTCCGCAGCAACACGGTCTACTCCTGCGGCGGCGCGGGCTTCGGCTTTGACAATCCCACCACGCACTGGTGGCCCGGTTCCAGTACCTACGACCATGTCACCCGCTCGCTGGACTGCATTGAGTTCAACGGTGCCCGCCTCGTTGCCATCACCAACGGCCTGTACGCCGGCCGCACCCGCGACGGTGCCAACCAGATGTACTACCGCTGCTATGTGGCCGATATCGGCAGCTCCCCTGCCGCATCGTCTCTGCAAACCGGATTCATTTTCGACACCCGTGAGGGCAGCCTTGCCGGCACCGACGGCATCCCCGGCTCCGGTTACACCGCTGCGGGCATGACTTCCCCCTTCGCCTTTGACAACGTGAGCACCATCCTGGGCCCGGATGCCAATGAATGCGGCGACGTGGTCTTTGCCAGGGGCAGTGACGGCTACTCCGTGCAGCTGTACATCCTCACCACAGACCAAGGCCTCATCGGCTATAACCTCACCTCATTAGACACCAATTAACCACTTTAATAGCAACGCTTTATGAAACGTTATCTCATCCCTGCACTGGCAGTAGCCCTCCTTGCTACGGGCTGCTCCAAAGAACTGGAATCCCGCGTTGACCAGTTGGAAAACCGGGTAACAGCTGTGGAGAACGCCGTTTCCAAGATTAATCAGAACATCAGCAATCTGAATGATCTTGTGACAGCCCTCCAGAACAACGACTACGTAACCGACGTAGTGGACGTGAAGAATGAGGCCGGAGAAGTCATCGGTTACAAGATTAGCTTCTCCAAGAGAGGAACGATTACCATCTACCATGGAAAAGACGGCGCCAACGGTGCCAACGGCTCCAACGGTACCAATGCCCCTGTCATTGGCGTGAAACAGGACACCGACGGCATCTATTACTGGACCCTGGGCGGTGAATTCCTCCTGGTGAACAATGCCAAACTCCCCGTCACCGGTGACAAGGGTGATACCGGTGCCACCGGAAACACGCCCAAGCTTAAGATTGAGAATGAAAAATGGTTTGTGAGCTATGACAACGGTACTACTTGGGAAGACCTGGGCACTGCCATCGGAGACACTTTCTTCAAAGATGTTACATACGACGATGACAGCATCACCTTCATCTTAAACGACAACGACAATACCACGATTACCCTCCCCCGTGTAATCACCACCTTCTCCTTCAAACTGGAAACCACGGCACTGGAAATCGCTGCCGGTGAAACCACGGAAATCGGCTACACCATCAAGGGTGCCGAAGATACCGACGAGATTGTGTTTGTTGCCACTTATTTAACGCCCGGTTGGACCGTGGTCTTCAACGAGGAGGAAGAGGAAGTGGCCATCACCGCTCCGGATCCCATCACCGATGCTACCATCGTGCTGCAGGCTGTTAACAACACCACCAGCGCCACCGCAGCCCAGGCCCTGTATTTTGAAAAGGGTGTGCTCACTGTGGAAACCGATGCCTTCCCCGTAGGGAAAGACGGCGACGACATTGAGGTGAAAGTTAGCACCAACGTCACCTATGACATTGACATTGACGTAGACTGGATTGCCCAGGATGACACCCGCGCCGTACGCCAGGAATCCCTCTTCTTCACCGTCAAGGCCAATACCGGCGCCGCCCGCGTAGGCAAGATCACCCTCACCGGGGCCGATGAGTCCAAGGTGGTGGTTACCGTTTCCCAGGAAGCCGGGGAAGCACTGCCTGCTATCCAGGTAAAGCCCCTGTTCGGCTTCCAGCCCACCGTGGAGAATCCTCACGGCATGACCAAGGACGCCCACCGCACCATGGCCGTTGTAGGAGACTATCTGATTCTCTCCAATGCAGAAGATGTAAGCAAGATGCCCGTTTACAACCGTTTCACCGGAGAATACTTGGGTGATGATATTATCAACACCAGCACCATCACTGGTCTTAGCGATGACCAGAAGTTCTGGGCCATCGCTTCTGATGATGCAGGTCATCTTGTGGCTATCACATTTGTTGATAACCGCGCCGCAGGAACCCAGATTTCTACCAATATAACGGTACGCGGCTATATCTGGAAAAATGGTATTACTCAAGCTCCCACATCAGTTTGGTGGGCTGGATTCTGGAACTACAGTGTAGGTGCTTCTTACGCTTTTTCAAACCTGAAAGTAGCTGGTGACCTCACTGGCGATGCTGTTATTGCCTCTTCCGCTCCTGCTGCCGGTGCAGCCGTCTTTGAATACTTCACCGATGGCGCACTTAAGACTCCCCGTCTCAAGAAGAGCCTCTACGAAGGCTCTACCTGGTTCAGCGGCAATGTGGTTCCTATCAAGGGCAATGCCAAGAGCGAAGATGAACTGGAATTCATCTCCGTGTCCGGAAACTACCGCCAGTATATTACTTACAATAATGGGGCAGCCTCCCCTGTTCTGTTCAGTCTGAGTTCTTCCTACTGGTACTACGGAGGCGGCACTTACCAGCGCTGCGCCATTGGTGGAGATTATATCGATGTGGCCGGACATAAACTCTTCGGTGTCCTCAACGGATGGTATACAGGTAGCGCTGATTCCTATGGCAACTCGAACATGTACTATCAGTTGGTAGTGAGTGAAATCGGTGCAACTCCCGGAGCCTCTGCGATGGACGACGGACTCATCTTCGCCACCCGTTCATCTTCCAACGGTACGACCGCAGAAAAATCGCTTGAAGGAATGGGCTTCACTCCACAAAGCGCTTTCACTCCTGTTCATTTCAACAGCGCTGAAACGGTGCTGGGCCCCAATGCCCTGGCCGCCAATCAAAACCAGATTGGAGACGTGGTATTTGCAACTTCTGGAGCAAATAAAGTACAGGTGTATGCCTTTGCTATGAACATGGGTCTCTTCGGTTACGAAATCACTTTCAACGACTAAACTTTTCCTAAAGGGCGGGGCCCTGACCGGCCCCGCCTTTTCCACTATGAATCCTTTCCTTCAAGAGATTTACGCACAGCCCCAGGCCGTGCGGGACACAGCGGCCTACCTGCAATCGGACGCCGCCAACGCCGTACTCCAAAGTATAGTAAATACCTGGAGCAGCGGCACTTATAAGCGCATTGTAGCCACCGGCATGGGCAGTTCCTATTTCATTGCGGAAGCCTTTGCCACCCTCTGCGCAGGGGAAGGCCTCCCCGCCTTTGCCCTCAACGCCGGGGAACTCCTGCATTACCAGAAGGCCGTACTGAAGGAGACGCTCCTCGTTGCCATCTCCCAGTCCGGAGAGAGCTACGAAACCCTGGCCCTTGTCAAGGAGGCCGATATCCGCCCCGAAGCAGTGATAGCCCTCACCAACAACCCCGGGGGCTCCCTCTCCGGATATGCCTGCCACGTCCTCACCACCAAGGCGGGAGAAGAGAAAATGACCTCCACCAAAACCTTCATCACCGCCTGGCAAGTGGCCTGGACGCTTGCCGGGGCGCTTTGCGGGAAAAGGGCCCTGGGGCCCTGGGAAGAGATTGCCAGGGGCATCGAGGCCCTTCTGAAAAGCTCCGTCCAGGAGGCGGCCGCCCTGGTGGGAGAGGCGCCCTTTATCACTTTCACGGCACGCGGGACAGACTTTGCATCGGCCCGGCAAAGTGCCCTTATGTGCATGGAAGCCCTGCACCTGCCGTCGGCCGCCCTTACAGGAGGAGATTTCCGCCACGGTCCGCTGGAAATGGTGGGACCGGGGAAAACGCTGGTGGTCCTCACCGCAACCGCCTCCCCCACTTTTGCGCAGAGCCAGCGGCTGGTAAAGGACGCCCTGGCTTTTGGGGGCAATGTGCTGCTGGTAAGCGATGAAGACCTGTCACCGCAGGAGCGGCTTTGCCACTTGCGGATCCCGGCCACAGAGCCTTCCCTGGCCCTTATCTTGCAGGTAATTCCCTTGCAACTTCTGGTTTGCGCCCTTGGGGAATCCAGGGGCATGGTTCCGGGCGATTTTTACCATGGAAACAAAGTCACCAGCACAGAATGACGGGGAAAGGAAAATATGCGCTGGGAATTGACCTTGGCGGCACGCAGGTGCGGGCTGCCCTGGTTCGTAAGGACGGCAGCCTTGCCGGCCCTATGAAGAGCGTTCCCACCCAAGCCAAGACCCTGGACCGCGCTTCTTTATACGCGCGCATACGCGAAACCGCCGCATCGGCCTGCGCCGGCGCGCCCGTCAGGGGCATCGGGATAGGGTCCACCGGACCGGTGAGCTCCCTCACAGGAGAAATCCTGGACTGTGACAACCTTCCCAACCTGCAGTTCTTCCCCATCCGAGAGCGCCTCAGCACCGATTTGGGCGCCCCCGCCCTGCTGGACAATGACGCCAACGCCCTCCTTCTGGGAGAAGCCCTCTACGGAGCGGGGAAAGGTGCCGCCAGGGTTTTCGGCCTTACCCTGGGAACCGGCCTTGGGGCGGCGTTCATTGAAAACGGACGCATCGTGCATGGCGCCACCGACTGTGCCGGTGAAATATGGACAGCCCCCTACCGGGACTCCATCCTCGAAAACTATCTGTCTGGCACCGCACTCGCCCGCCTGTACCGGGAAAAAACCGGAATTGCCGTTACCGGCAAAGAGGTGGCCGTCCGCGCCGGAAAAGAGGATGCCGCCGCCCTGGAGGTATGGGACACTTTCACCCAGGCCCTTGCCTATACACTCTCCTGGTGCGTAAATTTGCTGGACCCGGATGTGGTGGTACTGGGAGGCTCGGTAGCCGCCAGCGCTCCCCTGTTTCTGGAAAATGCCCTGGAACAATTCCGACGCTACATTTGCACCCCGTCCAGAGCCCATGTAAGCGTTAAATTGTCGGCCCTCGGAAACGAAGCCGGGGTAAAAGGAGCCGCAGCACTTATCTGGAATGCCCTATGAGAAAGTGGTGTGCAGTCATAGCATCGGCCCTTCTTGCGTGGTCCCTTTCCGCGCAAAGGCTGGACCTTACCCAATGGGAGATGGCCCGCGAAGGCTCTTCCCTGTGGTATCAGGTCCAAGTACCCACCACGGTCCTGAATGCCCTGGTAAAAGAAGGCGTATACCCGGACCCGCGGGTTGGGATGAACAATTTCCTCATCCCCGACGTCTCGGAAGAAGGCAGCCCCTTCCGCGACCCCTGGTGGTATCGCACCCATTTCAGCCTCTCCCGCAGCATGGCAGCCGCAGCGCACCTGTGGCTCCACTTTGACGGCATCAATTACAGGGCCGATATCTACGTGAACGGGCAGCAGATTGCCTCCCGCGAGGAGGTGGTGGGCATGTTCCGCCGTTTCCGCTTTGACATTAAGCCCTACATCAGAAAGGGGGACAACCTTCTGGAAGTAAAGATTTACCAGGTAGACCATCCCGGCGTTCCCACCCCCGGCCGGCAGGAACTTCTGGGGCCCAACCGGGGCAATGCCGCCGACCTTTTCCAGGACGAGACCCTCAAATTCACCGGAGGCTGGGACTGTGCTCCGGTGGTACGGGACCGCTGCATGGGGATCTGGCAGCCCGTATATCTTACGGCCAGCGGAGAGGTTACCCTGGAGCATCCCTACGTGGTGAGCCAGGTTCCGGACACCACCCGCGCCATCCTCCGGATGGAAACCACGCTGGTGAATCACTCCGAAAAAGCCGTCAAGGGCTTTTTGAAAGCCAGGGTGGCGCCGGAAGACGGCACCGGAGAAGAACGGGTGCTCAAAGTGCCTGTTTCCTTACAGCCCCGGGAAAAGAAGCTGGTGAAGATGGACTCCCTGGTCATGGACGCCCCAAGGCTCTGGTGGCCCAATGGCTACGGAAAACAGCCCCTCCATGTTCTGGATTTGAGTTTTACCTGCGGCGGAAAGGTCAGTGACCGTAGCCGTACCCTTTTCGGCATCCGGGAAGTCAGGAAAGAGCTCATGGACCGCGGCGGTGAAAAAGGCCTTGTGTTCCGCATCAACGGGCAGCGCATCTTTGCCCGCGGCGGATGGCTCCAGCCGGACTGCCTGCTGGACAATTCCCGGAAGAACATCTTTACCCAGGCCCGTCTTCTGGCCCATGCCGGAGTGAACATCGTGGGCAGCGAAGACATGCCCTCCCCGCAGGAAGACTGGCTGGAAAGCTGGGACCGCTACGGCCTGATGGACTGGCACGTCTTCTACCAGTGCTACCGCATGTTTCCCGGAAGGGCCAATGCCCACAATCCGGCCGACCACGACCTGGCGCTTGCCTGCGCAAAAGATATGCTGCTGCGCTACCGGAACCACCCTTCCATCATCGCCTGGTTTGGCGTAAACGAGGTCATGTTTGACGAAGACTTGTACATCGGCACCAAAAACGCCGCCGCAGCGCTGGATCCTTCCCGTCCTTTCCTCCCCACCACCTCAGTAAGCTGGGATGTAGAGAAACTTACCCCCTGGATTGCCGATGACCTCCCCACCGGCACCACCGACGACGGGGCGCCGGACTACAACTGGGCCCCTTCGGACTACTATTTCCGGAAGGTGAAAGAAGTGTACCTGCAAATGTTCCGCAATGAACTGGGCATGCCCAATGTCCCGGTATACCGCAGCCTGGAGCGCTTTATCCCTTCCCTGGAGGCCTCCGAGCGGAAAAAGGATGCTCTTTATCCTCTGAATGAGGTGTGGGGCGAGCATGGCGCCTGGGACGCCAACAATTTCTGCTTCCGCTCCTACGACAGTGCTATCCGCTCGCTTTGGGGCACCCCTTCATCGGCCAGGGACTACGCGCGGAAAGCCCAGTACCTGAGTGCCGATGGCTACCGGGCCATGTTTGAAGCCGCCGGGCACAGGATGTGGGATATCACCACCGGGGTGATGCTGTGGAAACTCAATGCCTGCTGGCCCGACGTATGCTGGCAGCTGTACGACTGGTACCTGACGCCCGGGGCCGCCTACTATTTTGCCAAAAAGGCCCTGGAGCCCCTGCACGTGCAGATGAATGCCGACACCCGTACCGTGAGCCTTGTCAACGTCCTGCCCAAGGAGCGGAAAGGGCTGAAACTGAACGTCCGTGTCTTTGGAAACGACCTCCGGGAGCACTGGAGCCTTGAAAAAGAGCTGGACATGGCGCCTGAAACTTATCTGGAAGTGTGCGAGCTGCCTTTCCTGCCCGGCATCACAGCCATAGAGCTCATTAAGCTGGAGCTGAAGGACGCTTCCGGTGCCACCCTCTCTGAGAACCTGTACTGGAACTACACCCAGCACCAGAGTTACTACTGGCTGGCCACCCTTCCCAAGGCGGAGCTGCATCCCCGCCTGCTCAAAGAGGACGACGGGGACGAGTGGAAACTCACCGTCTCTCTGGAGAACAACGGGGAAAGCCTGGCATTCATGCAGGAACTCATCCTCCTGAGCGACGGCAAACCCGCCGACCCTGTATTCTGGGACGATAATTTTGTAACTTTGTTTCCGGGGGAAAAGCGCTGCGTTACAGGACGCATTCCCAAGGAAGATGCCCCCGGAGAACTTAGCATCCGTATAGAATGAGAAAAGCTGCCGTAATATGCCTTCTGGCCCTAGTGGCCTGCACCGGAAAAGCCCCTGAGGGGCCGCTCCCTGTTATTCCCGCCCCCCAGGAAGTATCCCTGGACGGGACACTAAGCCGTGCCTCGCTGGAAAAAGTGGTCACCAGCATTGACCACGCGCTCCCGGAAGAAGGCTACCTTCTGGAAGTTGACAAACGGAGCATCCGCCTTGTAGGAGGCTCTGAGGCCGGCCTTTACTACGGCATGCAAACCCTTCTCCAGGAGAAAGAGAACGGTGGACTGCGCTGCGGCACCATCACCGACTGGCCCCGCTACAGCTGGAGAGGTTTCATGCTGGACGAAGCCCGGCATTTTTCCGGAAAAGAGCGGGTGAAAATGATCCTGGACCAGATGGCCCGCCTTAAGCTGAACCGTTTTCACTGGCACCTCACCGATGCCCAGGGCTGGAGAATCCAGATTGAGGGATGGCCCCTTCTCACCGAGGTGGGCGCCGTGGGAACCCACTCAGACCCTTACGCCCCTGCTGCCTATTACACACAGAAGGATATCCGGGAGATTGTTGCCTATGCGGCTGAGCGCCACATTGTTGTGGTACCGGAAATTGACATGCCCGGCCATGCGGCTGCCGCCAACCGATCTTATCCTGCCTTCAACGGCGGCGGAAGCCCCACCCAGCCGGATTTCACCTTCAACCCCGGCAAAGAGGAAACTTACGCCTACCTCACTTCCATCCTCAGGGAAGTGGCCGCCCT
This sequence comes from Bacteroidales bacterium, assembly GCA_017934185.1. Lineage (GTDB taxonomy): Bacteria > Bacteroidota > Bacteroidia > Bacteroidales > UBA932 > Cryptobacteroides. The sequence continues at coordinate 32,835 of JAGBJY010000025.1, forward strand.
GTTCCCCGGTCCCTGGCTCCACATCGGCGGGGACGAAGTGAATTACGGCTCAGAGGCCTGGGTCTCCAGCCCGGAAGTGAAGGCGCTGATGCGCCGGGAGAAACTCTCCGGTCTCAAAGAGGTGGAGGGCTATTTTCTGCACCGTATGGCCGATTCTGTGAAGGTGCTGGGGAAAACCCTCATCGGCTGGGACGATGTGATGGATGTGGGACTGGGAGAGGAGGGAGCCCTCATTGACTGGTGGCGCCATGACCGTCCCGATAAGCTCAAACGGGCCATGGCCCAGGGATATACCACCATCCTGTGCCCCCGGAAACCCCTGTATTTTGACTTTGTGCAGCACGATGACCACAAGGTGGGCCGCAAATGGGACGGTTTCTGCCCCATGGAAGACGTTTATGCTTTCCCCGATGCCTGGTATGAGGGCTGGGGCCTTACGGAAAAAGACATGGCCCCGGTTCTTGGCATCCAGGCCAATCTTTGGAGCGAACTTACCCATAACACCCATCGGGTAGACTTTATGGTCTTCCCCCGCCTCTACGCCCTTGCAGAATCGGCCTGGACGCTGCCCCAGAACAAAGATTACGGCAGTTTCCGGCGGCGGCTGGAAGATGCCTATCGGCTCTTGGACGCCATGGGCATCTACTATTACGACTGCCGCGCCCCTCAGCACCACCCGGAGCCGGAGGGTCCCTCCATTATAGAACGCAAACCCCAAGACTGGAAAGACTGATGCGCCGGAGCCTTCTCATAGGAGCCCTCGCGGGATTGTGCACCACCCTTTCAGGAATGGCGCAGGAGCCCATTGTGCTTGAGAATCAGGCTTTTCGCCTGGAGCTCAGTGCCGATGGCAGGGCTACCAGCCTCACCATTGAAGGCCGGGAGTGCCTGCAGGGGGAAAGCATCCCCTTCTGCACCCTCACCCAGAACCGCCCCTACGACAACGAGAACTTCCTCATCTTCCCCGCAAAGCCCAAAGTCTTCCCCGCCAACCGCATTGAGAAGGATGGCGACACCCTTCGCGTGAGTTTTCAGGACACCTACGACACCGCCGTCATCGCCCTCAAAATGGCCGGCCGATACATCGGTTTTTCGCTGGAGAGGGTGGATTACCGGATAGAAAGCCTGGGCATCAAACGGAAAACGGAAATTGACGCCTTTACCCTTTTGCAGCTTCCCGTAGCCCGCAAAGAGCACTTCGGCGAATGGCTCAACGTGACCTGGGATGCCCAGGATGCCGTTTGCGTGCTGGGAACAGACCCCAAAACCCGGATTGACGCCTCGGAGGAGCCTTCCCGCCTAACCCTTTGGGCCGGCCTGGAAGAGGGCGTCGGGCTCCTGGGAGGGCAGGGCGCCGCGCTTATAGCCTGCCCCACGCCGGACTTTCTGGACAGCGTAAAGGAGGTGGAGGAAGATTACCGCCTGCCAAGGGGCGTAGACAGCCGCCGCCGGGCCGATTACCGCGATTCCTATTATGAACTCCGGGACTTTGACCTTTCCAATATCGACCGGCACCTGGCCTATGCCAAGGCAGGAGGCTTCAAGGCAGTGGTGGTGTATTACCGCGATTTCGCCTACACCTGCGGCCATTTCCTTTGGAACGAACACTTCCCCGACGGCGTAAACACCCTGAAAGCCATTTGTGACCGCATCCGCGCAGCCGGAATGGTTCCGGGCTTCCACATCCACTATTCCAAGGTGTCTACCGACGATCCCTACATTGCCGGCGGCAAGCCTGAAAGGCGTCTTAACTATGTGGCCAATCTGCTGCTTACCGCCCCGCTGCTCCCGGATGACACCCAAATGGAAGTAAGCGCCGTTCCCGCCAATCTGCGCTGGGAAGAAGGGCGGAGGCTGCTACAGATAGACAGTGAGCTGCTCTCTTATGAAGCCGTGGACGGGAACCGGCTCATCGGCCTGAAAAGGGGCCTTTTTGGGTCTACAGTGGCCGCTTATCCGGCCGGGAGCCTCCTTCGCCAGCCCGACGCCGACGACTGGCCCCGCTTTATCCGCATCTCCCAGGAGGGCGGCCTGCAGGAAGAGATAGCCGCCCGCCTGGCCGACATTTACTCCACCTGCGGCTTTCAGTTCCTCTACTTTGACGGGGCCGAAGATGTGCCGGCGCCCTACTGGTACAATGTTTCGCGTGCCCAGATGGCCGTTTATGGCGCCCTCGGCGACAAACCGTACTACAGTGAAGGGGCCCTGAAATCCCATTTCGGCTGGCACATCCTTACGCGCGGCAACGCCTTCGACCTCTTTCCCGCCGCAGAAATCAGGACGGCCATGCGCCGCTATACCCTCCGCGGGGCCGCCCGCAATGCCGATGACTTTACGGCCGTAGACTTTGGCTGGACCGGGTATTTCCTCCCGGACTCTGTACAGGCCGGATCCCAGCCGGACACCTATGCGTACATTTGCAGCAAGGCAGCCGCATGGGACTCCCCTATCTCGCAGGTGGCCGACCTGGCCGCTTTTGACGCCCATCCCCGCACCGCCGACAACCTGGAAGTGATACGCCGCTGGGAATGCGCCAAGGCCGGCCTTTCCCAAGAGGAAAAGGAGCGGATGAAAGACCCCGACAAGGAGTTTATCCTTCTGGACAAGGTCTATGAAGCCCGGCTTCTTCCCGACAGGGGCAGCGTCCGCGCCTACCTTTTTGAGCGCGAGGGAAAAGCCTGCCTGCTGTACTGGGACACCCGTGGAGAAGGGAGTGTGACCCTCAACCTCCCCGGCAAAACCGTACTGCGGGACCTTCAGGGCCGGCGGCTCGCTTACCGGAGGAAAGGAGCACTCGTCACGCTTCAGGCGGGCGCCCTTAAAGTGCTGGAAACCAGCCTTACCCAAGATAATTTAACCCAGGAATTCTGTAACTTATGAGAAATATCGTCACTACGCTTCTTTTAGCCCTTGCCGCTTTGCTTCCGCTGAGCGCAGAACCGCTGGTTCTGGAGAACGCCCATGTGCGCCTTGCTTTTGGTACAGGCCCCGAATTCCGCCTGCTTTCTTTTCAGGAAGAAGGCGTGGAGATTCTTCCGGAAGGAGGCTCGGCCACCCATCCCTGGGTAATCACCCTCCTGGGGCCCGGAGGAGAAAATCCGTCCCTGCAACCCCGTTTTTCGTGGTACGATGGCGGCAAAGCCATTGCGGAAGACACCCTGGAGTTTACCTGGCGCCTCTTTCTTGACGGGAAAGACAACTGGCCTGTAGTGATGCGCGTAAGCCTGAAGGAAGGGGCTCCCCTTCCCGTGTTTTCCCTTGAAGCTTCCCTTCCTGAGGGTTGGGTCATTACCCAGACGGAGTTCCCCCGCATCGGCATTCGCCGCACGCAGGGGATGAAAGCCGTCCTCCCCATCGGCTTCGGGGCAGAGTACCCGGTAGAGCCGTCCGGTCAGTTGCAGTGCTCCTATCCTTCCTGCACGGGAGGCATGCAACTGGTGCTCCTGCACGATGAGAGCGGTACCGTCTTTTTCAGCGCGCTGGACAAAAAAGCCGCTTTCAAGAAGTTCACGGTCAAAAGCGAAGGCCGTCAGGCTGTTCTTATCCAGGAGACCACCGCCTCCTATGCCTGGAGCGAAGGCGGCCATTTTTCCCTGCCCTGGGACACGGTGCTGGGCTTCACCCGGAAAGGCTGGGAAGAGACGGCGCTTGCATGGTACAGGCCATTCACCTTTGAAACTGAGTGGGGCGCCAAAACGCTGAAGGAACGTAAAATAACCCCCTGGATTGAGCACGCCGACCTATGGCTGCGTCCGGCCGATGCCACGCCCGAGATGATGGAAGCGGTGCGGGAGGCCCTGGCCTTCTATGGGAAAGGCACCGGACTGCACTGGTATTATTGGCACAAACACCCGTTTGACACCAATTATCCGGACTACTTCCCCGCCCAGGAGGGTTTCGCCCAGATGGTGAAGGAAAGCCGGAAACTGGGAGGCTATGTCACGCCCTACATCAACGGACGCCTGTGGGACCCGGCCAACGCCACCTATGAGGCCCTGGGCGGGAAAGAAGCCTCCTGCCGAAAGCCCGACGGAAGCCTTTACACCGAGGTTTACAGCTCAAAAGCGGTCAATACCGTAACCTGCCCGGCCTCGCCTGTCTGGCAGAACGTCCTGAAAGAGCTTAATAAACGCATTCTCAAGGAATTGGGAACCAATGGCGTGTATATGGACCAGATTGGCGCCGCCATCTGCGAGCCTTGTTATGCCCCCGGTCATGCCCATGCGCCGGGCGGAGGCTCCTGGTGGCCGGAAGCCTACAGGGACCTGCTCACCAGCATGAGAAACACTTTCTACCGCAGCTGTGAAGCCATGACTACGGAAGAAAACGCAGAGTGCTACATAGACCTCTTTGACATGATGCTGGTGGTAAACTCTCCGCACGCATCCTACATGAAGATGGTTCCCCTTTTCCCGCTAATCTATTCCGACCGCTGCGTGATAAGCGGCTACACTTATATCCCCTGGCGCCTCAACGACGGGTCCATGGATTTCATCAGCATGCAAAGCCTCCTTTGGGGCTCGCAGCTGGGATGGGTGAACCCGCAGATATTGATGAAGGAAGAGAACCGCCCCCAGGCCGAGTTCCTGCGCACGCTCACCGCCTTCCGGAAAGCCAACCACGACCTCTTCTTTGGCGGCCGTTTCCTGGGAAGCCTCACGCCCGAAGGGGATAACCCCGTAAAAAACATTCCCGGCTATCAGGAGTCGCCCGTTGTGATGGCTGCCCGCTGGAGCAGCGTCAAGGGCGCCCCTGCGCTGGTGCTTGTCAATATGGATACCGTAGAACACCGTGTAAGCATTGAAGGCAGGGAGTTCACCGTCCAGGCCCGCAGTGCTGTACGCATAAGCCTGTAAAAAAAGTATGGACAAAAAGGTACTGATTCTCCTCGCCCTCGCCGCCGTAGTGAGTTGCGGCGCCAAGAACAATCCCACGGACAGTGTCCCGGCCGCCCCTTCCGGCGTGAGCATCGAACGCACCGGACGTACCGCCGTACGCCTGCAGTGGAAAGACAACAGTTCCAATGAGCGCGGTTTTGCCATCTGGCTCAAGAGCACCGACAACCTGCTCTCCGAGAAAAAAATCGGCGAGACGCCCGCCGATGTCACCACTTTCGAGGTTACGGACGGCCTCACCGAGGACCATTCCTATTATTTCGGCGTCCAGGCTACCGGCTCTTCCGGCGACTCAAAAACTGTCTATGAGCTCTTCAACCTGGTATCCCTGGCCAACGTTCCGGAGCTTATCATTGACAAAAGTGAAGCCTCCGACTGCAGCTTCCTTGTCAAGTATCATTTTGCCAATGACAGCAAACTCTCCGGCGTCCATTACGGCCTTTGCTGGAGCAAGGAGGGAACGCCCTCCCTTCAAAGCGGAGACCATCAGGAGGGCCCGCAGATGAGCGCAAGCGGACAAAGCGTTTTACAGGTGATTCCGGATGCCGTACTGGAAAGTGGCGTCGCGTATCAGGTAGCCGTTTACCTGAGCGCCACCACCGGCACCTGGTACAGTGACCCGGTGACGCTCAAGCTCAAAGAAGCCCCAAAGCCCATTTCGCTGGAGTGGAAAAGCATTCAGGCCCCTGATGGGGTTCAGGTTTATGAGACCACTTCCCCCGTCAACGGCCGTGCCTTCCGTGCCTGGTATGCGGTAGCCGACCCTGCCGTAGCGGAATTCAAGGTGAACGTTCCCTCATCGGCCGCCACCATCGACCAGCAGAAGGCGTCCCTGGGAGAGAAATGCCTGATTCTCACCAACGGCGGTTATTTCTACAACGGCCGCCATACCGGCCTGGCCGTCCATGAGGGACAGCCCACCGGAAGTATTGGCGCCGTAAGAGGCTCCCTGCGCACGCAAGATGAAGAATACAACATGATGTATTATGTAACCCGCGGGCTCTTCGGCACCGACAAGGAGGGAAAACCGGCCGTCTGGTGGGCCGGTACCGAAAGCAGCGGCACGCCCCTTTATTTCTCCCGGCCCCTTCCTTCGGTAAGGGGGGAAGCCCGCTATGGGGAAGTCTCCTCCTCCAACCCCACGAAACCCGCCCAATGGCAGGCCCGCGAAGCCCTGAGTGCCGGCCCTGTCTTACTCTACGAAGGACGCATCCCCTTCAACTTTGAGGAGAGTGAAAAGGGAACGGAGTACTACCTGAACAACTTTGAAATCATGCCTTACGATATCTTCGGGGCCGATGTCATCTGCGACCGCACAGCCGCCGGATACACCGCCGACGGAAAAATGATTCTCTTTATCTGCGACGGCCGCATTACGGAAAGTCCCGGCGTGAACCTGCTGGAACTCTCCCGCATCCTCCTGGGCCTGGGCTGCACGCATGCCGTGAATTTTGACGGCGGCGGTTCCACCGGCATGATGGTGGGAGGCACCCACATCAACGATGTCTCCCCCAACAACCGCCCCGTTGTGTCCACCATGGGATTTTTCAAGAAATAAGTGACTATGAAAAAGATACTTGCCTTCACCACCGCCCTGGCCCTTCTGATGAGCTGCCAGGATAAGCCCAAAGAGGTTCCCACCTGGACCTTCGGAGACGATGATACGGAAGAGCCCGCCGATCCTTCCACGCCCGACCCCTCCATCAACGACCCGGGCCGAGAAGCCCTCATGGAGTACACCGACATGGTGCTGCTCTACGGCGGCGGACACCACCGCAATCCCTACCACTGGAACAAGGAGATTGCCGCCGACTACGTGGCCTGGAACAAGGCCGACGGCACAGCCCAGTGGCTGTTTGACAGTTTCCTCCTGCTGGAGTTCATGGACCCTGCCACCGCAGGCGGGGCCGGACATACCTTCATTACCGGCTATCAGTACAACGGCTCCTATATGCCCTCGGCCACCAAAGAAGACTGGCAGATGCTCATTGACTACTATTTCACGGAGAATGCCGCGATTGACGCCATTGAGCAGGCGGTGGCCCAGGCCGCCAAAACCATGGGAGAACCGCCCTCCAAGCGGAAAATCATCATCGGCATTCCCGAACCCATTGTGTACCAGTACTCCGCCACCAATACCGGAAGCACGGCCTACTGGGGGGAAGTGGACGGGAAAGCCCTGGATTTTGCTGCCGTGAACGACCGCATCAAGGCCATCAAGTGGTACATTGACGCCCTGAGGGCAAAGTTCTATGCCAAAGAGTGGAAGTATGTTGATTTGGCCGGTTTTTACTGGGTGGCCGAGAAATCCACCCACACTTCGGACATCATCGGCTCCATTGCCTCATACCTGAGCGGCATGAACTACACCTTTAACTGGATACCGTATTTTAAAGCGGAGGGCTACAACCGCTGGAGCCAGTTCGGTTTCACCAGGGCCTACCTGCAGCCCAACTATTTCTTCAGCACGGATGTCCCCTACGCCCGTCTCACCGAAGCCTGTGACCTGGCGCTTCAGTATAACATGGGCATGGAAGTGGAGTTTGACGGAAATGCCCAGGCCGCTTACGGCAGGGGGTACCGACTGCGGGACTACATGACCGTTTTCAAAGCCAAGGGAATCTGGGAAAAGTGCCGCCTGGCCTACTACCAGGGCGCCTGGGCCGTCCGCTGGCTCAAAAACTCCTCCAACGCCGAGGACCGGCAGCTTTTTGAAGAATTCGCCGACTTTGTGACAAGCCGTCCCATCCGTAATCAAGAGTAATTCCCATGGAGAGCAGCCCGCGCAAAACCGACATACGCTCGCTGGTTATTCTGGCGGCCATGTTTTTCATCTTCGGCTTCGTGTCGTGGGTGAATTCCATCCTGATCCCCTACTTCCGCATTGCCTGCGAACTTAGCCATTTCCAGTCTTATTTTGTCACTTTCGCCTTCTACATCGCCTACTTTGTCATGGCCATTCCCTCCGGAAAGCTCCTGCAGGCGGCCGGCTTCAAAAAAGGCATTATGGTGGGCTTCATGTTCATGGCGCTGGGGATGTTCCTCTTTGTTCCTGCGGCGCTCCTGCGCACTTTTCCGCTGTTCCTCACCGGACTGTTCCTCATCGGGACCGGGCTGGCCATCCTGCAGACGGCCGCCAACCCCTATGTCACCATCATCGGCCCCATTGACAGCGCCGCCCGCCGGATCAGTATCGTGGGCGTTTGCAACAAACTGGCGGGCATCCTGGCCCCCCTGGTCTTTGCCGCCGTTATCCTCAAAGCCTCCGACAGCGAAACCTTCGCCCTCATTGAATCCGGCGCCCTGGCCGGCGAGGCGAAAGCCCAGGTGCTGGACGAACTGGTGCGCCGGGTAATCTGGCCTTACACCATCCTGGGCACCGGACTGCTGGCCTTTGGCATCTGGATCCGCTACAGTTTCCTCCCGGAGATAGACCCCGCCACGGAAAATGCCACCCCAGAAGGGGTTCAGGACCGCAAAAGCGTCTTCAGCTACCCGTATCTGGTGCTGGGCGCCCTGGCCATCTTCTTCCATGTGGGCAGCCAGGTCATTGCCATCGACACGCTCATCCAATACGCCGGCACCATGGGGCTGGACATGCTGGAAGCCAAAGTGTTTCCCTCCTACACCCTCAGCTGCACCATGCTGGGGTACCTGATTGGCATTGCACTCATCCCCAAATACTTATCGCAAAAAAATGCGCTGGTTGTATGCACTTTGCTGGGTCTGGTGCTTTCCCTTTGCGCCGTACTCATAGATGCTCCGCTTACGTTCATGGGTCATAGAATCAATGCCTCGCTGCTCTTCCTCAACGCCCTGGGACTGCCCAACGCCCTTATTTATGCGGGCATCTGGCCCCTGGCCATCCGGGGACTGGGCCGCCACACCAAACTGGGCTCCTCCCTACTGATCATGGGATTGTGCGGAAATGCCATCATGCCGCAAATTTATGGCCTCATAGCCGATAACTACAGCCTGAGGGCCGGATATTGGATTCTGATTCCCTGCTTTGTTTACCTTATTTGGTATGCACTGCACGGACACAAAATAGAATACTGGAAAAAATGAGTAAAACAGTGATTCGCGGCGGCACTCTTCTGCTGCCGGAAGGAATAGCCCAAGGACTGGCCCTCCTGCTGGAGGGAGGAGTCATTGAGGCCATCGTACCCCAGGAAGAACTTGAGGGGGCCGATGCCCTTTTCATCGATGCCGGGGGCCTCTACGTGAGTCCCGGCTTCATTGACCTGCATGTCCATGGCGGGGGCGGCTTTGACTTCCTGGACGGCACGGTGGAAGCCTTCCACAGCATTGCCCGCCTTCACGGCATGCATGGCACCACGGCCCTGCTGCCCACCAGCACCACCTGCCCCAGGGAAGAGCTGAAGCGGTTTTTCCAAACCTACAAGGAAGCCGTCTCCCTCCCCTACAAAGGCGCAGCCATGCCGGGCATCCATGCCGAAGGGCCTTTCTTTTCACCGGCCCAGGCAGGTGCACAGGACCCTTCTTTCCTCCAGATTCCCACCCGGGAGAATGTCCGGGAACTGCTGGATGGCTCCGACGCCATCTTGCGGGTAAGCGCCGCCCCGGAACTGGATGGGGCCCTGGAACTGGGCCAGGAACTTTCCCGCCGCGGTATCCTGGCCTCCATCGGCCATACCAGTGCCAGCAGCGAGGAGTGTGAGGCCGCCGCCAAGGCCGGCTATTCGCTCATGACCCATTTCTACTGCGCCATGTCTTCCGTTGTGCGCAAAAATGCCTTCCGCATAGCCGGGGCCGTAGAGGCCGGCTACCTGATGGACGACATGGACGTGGAAATTATTGCCGACGGCTGCCATCTGCCCACTTCCCTTCTCAGGCTCATCTATAAAATCAAGGGGCCCGCACACATTGCCCTTTGCACAGATGCCATCCGTGCAGCCGGCATGCCGGAAGGAGAATACCTGCTGGGAAGCCGCTCCAGCGGGCAGCGCATCATCGTGGAGGACGGCGTTGCCAAACTCCCCGACCGCAGCGCCTTTGCCGGCAGCGTAGCCACAACAGACCGCCTGGTGCGCACCATGGCCGCCGTTCCCGGCGTGGGACTGGAAAATGCGGTGCGCATGATGACGGCAACCCCGGCGCGGATACTGGGCCTGCAAGGGAAAAAGGGGGTACTGGCAAAGGGGGCCGACGCCGACATTGTCCTGTTTGACTCCGGGGTGAACGTTCGCCGCACCCTTGTCGCCGGAGAAACCATATACCAGAGTGAGGATACTAAAACTGTCAAGCCATGAACTTAACCGATTTCAACGTGGGGGAACTGCACGTACGGGTGTACCCAGACGAAGCCGCCATGGGAGCGGCCGCCGCAAAAGACACGGCCCAGAGGATTATCCGGCTCCTGGAGTCCCAGGACCAGGTGAATATGATCTTTGCGGCCGCCCCTTCGCAAATTGCCTTCCTGCATGCCCTGAGAGCTACGCCGGGGATTGACTGGACACGGATCAATGCCTTCCACATGGACGAATACATCGGCCTGGAGCCGGATTCGCCCCAACGGTTCGGGCATTTCCTGTGGGAGCATCTTTTCTCCAAGGTTCCCCTGGGATCAGTGCATTATCTCAGGGGGGAAGCCCCGGACATCAAAGCCGAATGCGAACGCTACTGTGCCCTGCTTACCCGCTATCCCGTAGACATCGTTTGCCTGGGCATCGGCGAGAACGGACACCTGGCCTTCAACGACCCCGGGGTGGCCGATTTCCAGGACCCTTATTCCGTGAAGGTGGTCCCGCTGGACAGCGTGTGCCGCCAGCAGCAGGTGAATGAGGGATGCTTTGAATCCCTGGAAAAAGTACCCACGCATGCGGTTACGCTCACCATTCCCGCCCTTATCAAAGCCAAGTGGATGTTCTGCATTGTGCCTTTTTCGGGAAAGGCGGCGGCCGTGAAACAGGCCCTTACCGGAGACATCTCCGAGCGCTGCCCTGCCAGCATCTTGCGTAAAAAAGAAAAATCTTGCTTATATTTGAACAGAGAAAGCGCCAGTCTACTATGAAGAAAGTCTTAACCCTTCTCACGGTTTCCCTCCTGTTCACCGGTATGGCTACGGCCCAGAAAGTGCACAGGATTGGCATTATCGGCCTGGATACCTCCCATTCCACCGCTTTTACCGAACTGCTCAACGGCGACAACATGGAAGACCCTTATGTCCGGGATTTTGAGGTGGTGGCCGCTTATCCTTACGGGTCAAAGACCATCGCCTCCAGTTATGAGCGGATTCCCGGCTACATCCGCGAAGTCCAAAAGTTCGGGGTGCAGGTGGTAGATTCCATCGACGCATTGCTGGAGCTGTGCGACTATGTGCTGCTGGAAACCAATGACGGGCATCCGCATCTGGAGCAGGCGGCACAGGTATTCCGCTCCGGAAAGACCTGCTACATTGACAAGCCGCTGGGGGCCACACTGGCCCAGGTGCTGGCCATCCGGGAACTGGCCCGGCAATACGGCGCTCCGGTTTTCTCTTCATCGGCCCTGCGCTTTTCCCCGCAGAATGTCAAGCTGCACGAAGGAGCCTACGGACCGGTCCTGGGGGCCGACTGCTATTCCCCCCACAAAACGGAGCCCACACATCCGGACTTTGGCTTCTATGGCATTCATGGCGTTGAAACGCTCTATACGCTCATGGGCCCGGGCTGCGAGAAAGTAAGCCGCATGCACACCCCGCAGGGTGACATTGTTACCGGAGTGTGGGCCGACGGCCGCCTGGGCACCTTCCGCGCCCTGGTGGAGGGCCCGGCCCTGTATGGCGGCACCGCTTTCACAGCCGACGGCGCTGTGGAAGCCGGCGGATATGCCGGTTACAAGGTCCTGCTGGACAGGATTTTAGATTATCTGGTGTCCGGAGAGGCCCCCGTATCCCTGGACGAGACCGTAGAGATATTTGCTTTTATGGAAGCCTCCAACCTGAGCCTTGAACGCGGCGGAAAGAGCGTTTCCCTCCAGGAAGTCATGAAAAAGGCGCAGAAAGAGGCCCGCCGACTATTGAAGAAAGTGCAATGAGAGCATCCCTCCCCGTCATATCGGCCTTAGTTTTAGCCGCGTGCACAAGCGCCCCCTCCCCCAAGGTGCAGCTTTCGGTGGTGGACCCCGGTCATTTCCATGCCGCCCTGGTACAGAAAAACCCGCTTGAGGGCGTCTGCGACACCGTTAAGGTGTATGCCCCGGAAGGACCGGAAGTGAGGCAGTACCTCGCCACCGTGGCCTCCTACGGGCTCCCCTGGGTAGAGGAAACCCATCTGAGCGAGGATTTTCTGGAGCAGCTGCCGCCGGTCTCAGGCCCAACGGAGGCCGTTGTCCTTGCCGGCAACAACGCCAGGAAATCCCGCTATATCCTGGAAGCGGTTAAAAAGGGATACAACGTCCTCAGTGACAAGCCCATGGCACTTGACACCACCGACTTCTCCCTCCTTCGGGAGGCCTATTCCCTGGCTGCAGAAAAAGGGACGGTCATCCTGGAACTCATGACCGAGCGGCAAGACCCCGTGAACATCCTAACCAGAAATACCATTCCCCGGCTGGGAGGCATGCTTGAAGGGGATGCCCAGAATCCGGCCATTGAAATGGAGAGCATCCACCACTTTTACAAGGAAGTTTCCGGCGCTCCCCTGGTGCGTCCTGTCTGGTATTACGACACTTCGTGCCAAGGGGAAGGGATTGCCGATGTCACCACCCACCTCATAGACCTGGTCTTCTGGCAATGTTTCCCGGACAGGGCGGTTTCCCCAGCAGACGTCCAGGTGGTGGAAGCATCGCACTACCCCACCTTCATTTCCCCGGAACAGTTCTTCCGTTCCACCCGGGGGCAGGCGTTTCCTCCCGGCCTCAGGGTATCGGAAGACGGGCTGTTGCCCGTTTATTCCAACGGAAGCATCACCTTTAAGGTGAACGGCATTTTCGTGAAAATGGCGGTACGCTGGGACTTCGAGGGCGAACCCGACCGCTTCTCAGCCGTATATCATTGCCAGGACGGGGACATCCGTATCCTCCAGGAGGCCTCTACCGGCTATGCCCGGAAACTCTTCATCCGGGACGCCGACAGCACGCCGGCGCCAGGGCCCGGCCATGAGGACCATTTTTCCCTGGTCACCGGCACTTTCCTGAAAGCAGTCACCTCTGAGGCCACTCTTCCTGCATGGGAAGCCGAAAACACCCTCGCGAAATATAAAGTAACCACTACTGCCGTGATGATGGCCCAATGACAGACGAAGGCTCATACTCCCCGGCGCAGCAGCTGTTCCATGCCGTGATTCCCAAAGTGATGGGTACCCGCCTGGAATGGATTACCTGCGGCATGAAGGAAAAACCCGCCAGAATGCTCTGGGAACGTTTTTCCTCCTGGGTGAGCGATGCCTCCGCCAGGCTCAACCGCTTTGACCCCTCCAGCGAAGTTTCCCGCCTGAACAGCGGGGAATGCCTGGAGCCGTCGGCCGATGTTGCCGCGCTGATGGACTTGGGGCACCGCTACAAAGCGCTTACCGACGGCCTTTTTGACGTACAATCCGGCGGCAGCCTGGATTTTGGCGGGATGGCCAAAGGCTGGGCCCTGGAAAAGGCCAAAGACCTGCTGGAGCGCGCGGGATGCAGCTGCGCCTTCCTGAACTTTGGCGGCAGTTCCATTCTGGCACTGGGGACTCACCCCAATGGCCCGGCATGGCAGGTAGCGCTTCCGGACCCGTTTTCCGGCATTACGCTGGATCTCTGGAATCTCAAGGATGCGGCCATGAGCGTGTCGGGCAACGTGCCCGGCTATACCGGACACATTGAGAATCCGCTCACCGGTGAAAGGATTACGGCAAGAAGGCTGACTGTAGCGGTGGACAGCTCTCCCCTGCGGGCCGAAGTGCTGAGCACCGCCCTGATGATCAGCCCAGAAAGACACTGGGAGCAACGATTCCCCTCCGCAAGCATGAAATGTTATAATGTATGACCGATAGACGAACTTTTATTAAGGAGATGGGAGCCATGGCAGGCCTCCTCACCCTGGCTCCCTGGCTCAAAAGCTGCAGCTCCCCCGAGGCGGCTTATGCCGGCGAGAAAGCCAGAGTGGCCCTTATTGGCTGCGGTTCCCGCGGACAGTACCATCTGGTGCTCCTCCAGGGCATGGCCGAAGCGGAAGTGGTGGCCCTCTGCGACGACTACCAGCCCAACCTGCAGGCGGCATCGGCCTTCTTCCCCAAAGCCCGGCTGTACAGCGATTACCGAAAACTCCTGGAAGACCCTCAGGTTGACGGGGTTATCATTGCCACCCCGCTGGGCCTGCACGCCCGCATGACCCTGGACGCCCTGGATGCAGGCAAGCATGTTTTCTGCGAAAAAGCCATGGCCCTCACCCTGGAGCAGTGCCGTGAGGTATATGAAGCCAGCAGAAACACTTCCAAGTCCCTGTACTACTGCATGCAGCGCATGTTCGACGAGAAGTACATCCGGGGTGTACAGCTTATCAGGGAAGGACTCATCGGCGATGTGGTGGGGATGCGCTGCCACTGGTTCCGGAACGCCGACTGGCGCCGCGAAGTGCCTTCCCCGGAACTGGAGCGGCGCATCAACTGGCGCCTTTACAAGGAATATTCCGCCGGCCTCATGACCGAACTGGCCTGCCACCAGCTGGAAGTGTGCAACTGGACGCTGGACCGCATGCCCACGGAAATCATCGGCCTGGGGGATATTGTTTACTGGAAAGATGCGCGGGAAGTCTATGACAGCGTGAATGTTACCTACCGCTATTCCAACGGGTGCAAGATTACCTACGAATCCCTGATTTCCAACAAATTCAACGGCATGGAAGACCAAATCCTTGGGAAAAAGGGGACGATGGACCTTACACGGGGCGTTTATTATCTGGAAGAAGACCACCTGGTTTCCGGCATGAGGCAGCTTCTGGACCAGATTCGGGACGGCGTCTTTGCCGCAGTGCCGGCGGCCGGCCCCAGCTGGAGGCCGGAATTAAGGGCGGCTTATGTCCCCCATCCCGTCATTGAAGGCAGTGTGAGCGTCAATGCCGGCCAAAGCATGGTAGCGGCCGACAATGACGGCTCCGACCTGGTGCTGAAAGCTTTCTGCCGCTCCTGCATCAGCGGTGAAAAACCGCAGAATATCGTGGAGGAAGCCTACTGCGCCACACTGCTGTGCCTGCTTGGCAATCAGGCCATGGAAGAGCAGCGGCTCATCCGTTTCCCCGAAGAGTACAAAATCCCCTATATGAAGTTCTAGCCATGAAAGACCTCGTTATCAGCGGAAAAACGCTCCGGCGTGAGTTGTGGGTGGTCTCCGGATGCCTCGTGGCCGGCGCCCTTGTGAACGTGGTGGCTGTCATCGGCTACCATCGGCCCTGGACGGAACTGTTTACCCAACTGGGGTACGTGGTCGTCCTCAGCATAGGCGTGTATTTTGTGCTGGCGCTTGTCCGCCTCCTTATTTTCCTTATCCTTCTGATTATCCGTAAATTCCATAAACTATGACCAGCCGCAGAGATTTCCTCCGCAAGGCCGCTATGGCCACCGCAGCCCTTTCCGTGGGGCAGTTTATTCCCGCCGTATCCGGCGGACGTAACAGAATCATCGGGGCTTCCGACCTCATCCGCGTAGGAGTGATTGGCGTGAACTCCAGAGGCCTGGCCCTGGCCTCCAGCTTTGCCAAAATGCCGCTGTGCGAGGTTACCTGCCTGTGCGACTGCGACGCTAAGGCACTTGAACGCTGCCAGGCCCAGATAGTCAAACAGACCGGGAAGGCGCCCAGGTGTTTTGCCGATATTCGCAAGATGCTGGAATACAAAGACTTTGACGTGGCCGTAATTGCCATGCCGGACCATTGGCATGCCGCTGCGGCCATCATGGCCCTGCAAGCGGGAAAACACGTTTATCTGGAAAAGCCCACCAGCTATTGCCCCGCCGAGAACGAACTGCTCATCAAGGCGGCCTCCATGTCCGGAAAAGTAATCACCGCCGGCAACCAGCGCCGCTCCTGGCCCAATGTCATCGCCGCCATCGAGGCGGTCAAAGACGGCACCATCGGCGAGGTCCGCTATGCCAAATCCTGGTACTCCATCAACCGGCCTTCCATTGGACGGGGAAAAGAAGTGCCTGTCCCTGAGCATCTTGACTGGAATTTATGGCAGGGGCCGGCTCCCCGGCGTCCTTTCCACGGCAACTACGTCCATTACAACTGGCACTGGTTCTATCATTGGGGAACGGGCGAAGCGCTGAACAACGGTACCCACTTTGTAGATATCCTCCGCTGGGGACTGGGGGTGGACTACCCTACCCTGGTCACCTCGGTCGGTGGCCGATTCCGCTATCAGGACGACTGGGAATTCCCTGATACGCAGATGATTACCTTCCAGTTCGGGAACAAGGCCGCGGGCTCATGGGAAGGCCGTAGCTGCAACAGCACCCCGCTGGACGGCTTTGGCGTAGGGGTAGCCTTCTATGGTGAAAACGGAACCATCCTCCTGGGAGGCGGAAACGAATACAAACTGGTCGATATGAAGGGCACGGTGGTCAAGCACAAATTCAGCACCGAACTCACTTTTGAGCCGGGCAATCTGGTGAACCCCTCCGAGAAACTGGACCAGATTCACTTCAAGAACTTCTTTGACGCCATCCGGCTGGGCACCAAGCTCAACTCCGACATCGTGAACGCCTGCATCAGCACTCAGCTGGTACAGCTGGGCAACATAGCGCAGCGAACCGGTACGGCGCTGCACATTGACCCTGCTACAGGACGCATTATCGGAAATCCTGAGGCCCAGAAACTCTTCTCCCGCGAATATGAGCCCGGTTGGGAAATCAAACTGTAATACCATGACAGAGAAATTCAACATCAGCGGCCGCGTGGTGGTCATGACCGGCGCATGCGGCGTACTGGGAAGCACCATCGTCAAATACTTTGCCGGGGAAGGCGCCAAAGTGGTCTTGCTGGATCTGGAGCGCACCCGCGAAACTGGCGAAAGACTTGTGGCGGAAATCAAGACTGCCGGAGCAGAGGCCCTGTTTCTGCCCACCAACGTCCTGGAACAGGAGGTACTGGAGCAAAACCTGCAAGACATCCTGGCAGCGTACGGCGGCATCGATGTGCTGCTCAACGCAGCCGGCGGCAATATGGGACCGGCCAACGTAGGGCCCGAGCAAACCATCTTCGACATGGACATCGATGCCATGAAAAAGGTCTGCGAACTGAATATCTTCGGCTCCGTGATTCCCACAAAGGTATTTGTAAAGCCGATGGTGGAGAAAAAGAAAGGGTCCATCATCAATTTCTGCTCCATGTCCAGTTTCCGCCCGCTCACCCGCGTGGCCGGATACGGCATCGCCAAGGCGGGGATGGCCAGTTGGACCGAATGGCTGTCCGCTGAACTTGCCCTCAAGTTCGGAGAAGGCATCCGCGTCAACGCCATAGCGCCCGGCTTCCTCCTTACCAACCAGAACCGCAGCCTGCTAACCCACCCGGACGGGTCCCTGACCGACCGTTCTCACAAGATTCTCGCCCACACCCCCTTCGGCCGTTTCCTGGAGCCCGATGAACTGCTGGGTGCCCTTCACTATCTTGCCTCCGATGCCTCATCGGCCGTCACCGGAACCATCAGTGTCGTGGACGGAGGCTTTAACGTCTTTTCCATATGATACTAATGCGCGAAAGTTGGCGCTGGTACGGCCCCAACGACCCTGTCTCCCTTGATTTCATCCGTCAAACCGGTGTTACAGACATTGTACATGCCCTGCACCACATCCCCAACGGCGAAGTCTGGCCTGTAGAGGAAATTCAGGCCAGGAAGGACCTCATTGCCAGCTATGGACTGGTTTGGAGCGTAGTGGAAAGTGTTCCGGTGCACGAACATATCAAAACGCAGACCGGCGACTATCTGCGGTACATAGAGAATTATAAGCAGACCCTTCGGAACTTGGCCGCCTGTGACATTCACTGCATCACCTACAATTTCATGCCGGTGCTGGACTGGACCCGCACCAACCTGAAACACCGCCTCCCGGACGGCTCCCTGTGCCTGAGTTTTGAAAAGGCGGCCCTGAATGCCTTCGACCTGTTTATCCTGAAAAGGGAAGCGGCTTTCCGGGAGCTCCCGGAAGAGGAGGTAGCCCGTGCCAAAGCTTATTTTGACCGGCTCTCGCCCGAGGAGATTCATACGCTCACCCGCACCATGATTGCCGGCCTTCCCGGCAGTGAAGAAAGTTTCACGCTGGACCAGTTCCGGAAAGAACTGGAGCGCTACAAAGGCATTGACTCCGAGAAACTACGCAGCCATCTGGTCTTCTTCCTCCAGCAGATTTGCCCCGTGGCGGATGAGGTGGGGTCCCGTATGGTCATCCATCCCGACGACCCTCCGTTCCCCATTCTGGGCCTTCCCCGCATCCTGTCCACCGCCGAAGATTTCCGGAAGCTCGTAAAAGCCGTTCCCAACCCTTCCAACGGCCTGTGCCTGTGCACCGGGTCCTTCGGCATCCGCCCCGACAACGATCTTCCCGCCATGCTCCGCGAATTTGGCGACCGCACCGATTTTGTCCATTTCCGCAGCACGCGCCGCGACAGTGAAGGAAACTACTTCGAGGACAACCACCTGGAGGGTGATGTCCCTATGTACCAGATGATGAAAACGCTGCTGGAAGTGATGCAGGAGCGCAATTTCCGCATTTTCTGCCGTCCTGACCACGGGCATCAGATGTGCGATGACCTCCAAAAGCGCACCAATCCGGGCTACTCCTGCTACGGCCGCATGCGCGGCATCGCCGAGCTTCGCGGACTTCAGATGGGAATTGCCCTCTCGCTGTAATTGGGAAATTATTCCTATCTTTGCAGCGTGTCAAATAATTCGCTGCCATGAAAGTTATCAATCTCGGGGAAAAGAGCTCCGTGCTCAACAATTTCATCGCGGAAATCCGTGATGTCCGCATCCAGAAAGACAGTCTCCGTTTCCGGACCAATCTGGAAAGGGTGGGAACCTTTTTTGGCATAGAGATTTCCAGGACACTGGAATATTCAGAGAAAGACGTGACCACGCCGCTGGGCGTAGCCAGTGTGCCCACCCTGGACTCCCCGCTGGTGATTGCCGCCATCCTCCGGGCCGGCCTGCCGCTCCAAAACGGCCTCCTCTACGTGTTTGACCACGCGGAAAGCGCCTTCCTGTCCACCTTCCGCAAGCACGGGAAAGGCGACTATTTCAAGGTGCATGCCGACTATTGCACCTGCCCTTCCCTGGACGGGAAAACCCTCATCGTAGCCGATCCCATGCTGGCCACCGGCGCATCCATGGAATCGGCCCTCCAGAAGCTGGAGGAAGAGGGCGGCGAGGCCCGGCACATCCACATGGTGTGCCCTGTAGCCAGCCGATACGCCGTGGACCAGTTGTGCCAGAAACTGGACAGCCGCTACACGCTTTGGGTAGCGGCCATTGACGAAGAACTTACCAGCCACAATTACATTATCCCCGGTCTGGGAGATGCCGGCGACCTGGCCTACGGCGGCAAAAGATAAAACATGAAGAAAGCATACATTGAAACCTACGGGTGTCAGATGAACGTCAATGACACCGAAGTCATCTTTTCTATCCTGGCCGATGCCGGCTACGCGCGAACGGAGGAAATGGACCAGGCCGACCTGGTGATGGCCAACACCTGCTCTATCCGCGACAATGCCGAGCAGCGCATCTGGGGACGCCTGGAAGTATTCAACCAACTCAGAAAGAAAAATCCCGCCCTCCTGGTGGGCATTGTGGGCTGCATGGCCGAGCGCCTTAAAGACAAGCTCCTGGACACCCATAAGGTAGATTTGGTGGCCGGTCCGGACGCTTACCGCAGCCTCCCCCGCATGCTGGAAGCCATCGGCCCCGACAGTCCGCAAATTGACGTCCTCCTTTCCCGCGAAGAAACATATGCCGATATTACCCCCGTACGCACAGACAAGAACGGGATATCTGCCTTCATCTCCATCATGCGCGGGTGCAACAATGTGTGCTCCTACTGCGTGGTTCCCTATACAAGGGGCGCCGAGCGTTCCCGGGATGCGCACTCCATCGTACGCGAGGCATGCGATGTGTATCAGCGTGGTTATAAAGAGGTTACGCTACTTGGTCAGAATGTGGACAGCTACCTCTGGAAGAGCGGGACCGAGACCGTGGATTTTGCCGGTCTGCTGGAGAGAGTGGCGGAAATCGCCCCGGACCTCCGTGTCCGTTTTGCCACTTCCCACCCCAAGGACATCTCCGACGAGGTCATTTTCACTATGGCTGCACACCCCAATATCTGCAAGCATATCCACCTGCCGGTACAAAGCGGCAGCTCCCGCATGCTGGAAAAGATGCGCCGAAAATATGACCGCGCGTGGTATCTGGAGCGTGTAGCCAAAATCCGCAGCGTAATGCCGGAGTGCGGCCTCACCACCGATGTCATTGCCGGTTTCTGCTCGGAAACCCTTGAAGATCATACCGATACCCTGAGCCTCATGGAAGAGGTGGGCTTTGACTGGGCCTTCATGTTCGCCTATTCCGAACGTCCCGGAACCCTGGCCCAGCGCAATTACCCGGACGATGTTCCCTCTGCAGAGAAAAACCGCCGCCTGAACGAGATTATCACCCTCCAAAACCGCAAGTCCCTGGAGCGCTACCGCGCGCAGATTGGCAAAACGCTGGAAGTCCTGGTGGAGGGCCCCTCCAAACGCAATCCGGAGCAGTTGTGCGGCCGTGCCTCCAACAATATGATGTGCGTATTCCCCGCCCTGGACCGCAAGGCAGGAAGCTACGTCTGTGTAAAAGTGGTGGATGCCACATCGGCCACACTTATCTGCGAGTAAAGGGCCTCTGGCACAAAAACTGCTATAGTTCCGGAAAAAATCAGTATCTTTGTGCTGATGAAAACTTTTCGCCATATCCTTCTGGCGCTGGCCGTTGTGCTCACGGCGGCTTCCTGCGGCGTCTCCAAGGTCAAAGACATTTCCATAACTTCCATGGGAATCAGCTACATCGTTCCCACGTCCACCCGCAGTATGGACGCCAAACTGGTCATCGGCATAGACAATCCGGCCCGTTCCTTCGCCGTGCAGGAAATTACCGGCACCGTCAAGTACAATGACAAACCGCTGGCCCATTTTGTAACCGGAACCCTGGAACTGGAAGGCAAGAGCACGCAGGAATATGAACTTCCCTGCACGGTAACCCTGGACGACGGAGCCTCCCTCCTGGATGTACTCATCATTGCCGCCAAACGTTCCCTGGAAGGGCTTACGGCCGATATTGACGTCCAGGCCGCCCTGAAAAAGAACGGCGTCATCCGGGCTCCCTACAAGTTCAGGGACCTGAATCTTTCACAATTTGCCCAATAAAAGCTTATGAAACGCTTCTTAATTATACCCACCTTGCTGCTTTGCGGATACTGTGCCTCCTATGCGCAGGATACCACCCGCAGGGCACCGGTAGACTCAACGCTCATCGGAAGGGACATTATTTCCGTACTGGGTCCCGGCGTTTCGCTCAGTCAGAGCGATGCTATCCGGCAAGGCCTTCAGAAATACATCAAGGCCAATGCCGAGAAAAAAATCGTCGGCTACCGCATCCGTGTTTTCTACGACAACGCCCCCTCGGCCCGCGCCCGCTCGGAATCCATTGTGCGCACACTTCGGGGCCAGTATCCTTCCCTGGGCGTATACCTGAGTTTTGAGAGCCCCAATTACAAGGTGGCGCTGGGCGATTTTCGTACCAAGGATGAGGCTTTGCCCGTATACAATGCCCTCAAGAACACCTACCCTACGGCCTATATTATCAAGGAATCCATCAATTATCCCAGATAAGTCATGGCCGCCATTGAACAGGGACTCCAGCAAAAGCTGCAGCAGAAGCTGTCACCGCTCCAGATTCAGACCATCAAGCTCATCGAGATGCCTGTGCAGGCCCTGGAGCAGCATGTCCGTGAAGTCCTCAATGACAATCCCGTGATTGACGACACCCCGCAGGGAGGCGGCGGTGACGACGAGCCCCGCGACGTCTCCATCTCCGAGGTGGAGCAGCAGGAGCAGAGCGGCGGTTCCCTGGAAGAGAATTACGGCCCGCAGGAGGACGACATCCCCTCCTACAACCTCCACGTGAACAACTGGGGCAAGGACGAGCGCCCGGAATACAATACTTTTTCCGTCAAACAGAGTTTCACCCAGAGCCTGCTGGAACAGTTGGGTTACAGGAACTTAACGGAGCATCAGCGCACCGTGGCCAGTTTTATCATCGGCTCGCTGGACGACGACGGCTACCTGCGCCGTGACATTGAGTCGCTGGTAGACGACCTTGCCTTCCGCGCGGGGGTGGAATCATCGGCCCAGGAAGTGGAGAAGATGCTCAAGGTTGTTCAGGAATTCGAACCTTCCGGTGTAGGGGCCCGGGACCTCAGGGAATGCCTCCTTATCCAGCTGGAAGACAAAAAACGCACGCATTCCGTGGAGAATGCCATCCGCGTGCTGGAAGAGCAGTTTGATGCCTTCAAGAACCGGCATTTCCAGAAAATCATGGCCCGGCTGCACCTGAGCGAGGAGCAGATGAAGGCCGTGCTGGACGAAATCCGCCGACTGAACCCTTCTCCCGGCGGCCAGATTGACGACTCTTACAACGACCAGGCCCAGCAGGTGGTGCCGGACTTCCGCCTGGACTACGAAAACGGCCAGCTCATCCTCTCTATGCCGCGCTTTTCCATCCCGGAGCTTCGCATCAACCGCAAGTACTCGGAAATTATGGAAACCGGCCGCCAGTCCTCTTCCAAGGCCGATAAAGATGCCGCCACTTTCGTCAAGCAGAAAATTGACTCGGCAAAATGGTTCATCGAGGCCCTGCGCCAGCGCCAGAACACGCTCCAGAGCACCATGCAGGCCATTGTGGACTACCAGCACGACTACTTTGTGGACGGGGACGAAACCAACCTCAGGCCCATGGTGCTCAAGGATATCGCAGAGCGCACGGGCTTTGACATCTCCACCATCTCGCGCGTGGTGAACAGCAAGTGGATTGAGACGCACTTCGGGATTTTCCCCCTCAAGTACTTCTTCTCCGAAGGCCTGGAGAACAGCGACGGCGAGGAAGTGAGCACCCGCGAAATCAAGAAAGCCCTCCGCGAAATGGTGGACGGCGAAGACAAGCACAATCCCCTCACCGACGACGAACTGGTGGACCGCCTCTCCGCCAAGGGCTACAAGGTGGCCCGCCGCACCATCGCCAAATACCGCGCCCAGCTGGACATCCCCAAGGCACGGCTGCGGAGGGAGTTGTAACACCTCCTGCACACTCACGGAACCGCCTCTCGGGGCGGTTTTTTTGTGTGTTTAAAACTTTGTGGAAAATTTTGGAAGAAAGTGTAAGAAAATGGAAAATTATTCTTACCTTTGTATCCAAGCGTGAAAGTATAAAGTTTAACACAGGGTTTATGGTCAGATTTTTCGGCAAAGCCAACGGCAAGGTAGATGACAAGGGGCGCATCGTGCTCCCTGCCATTTTCCGTGATGCCCTGGTGCGTGGCGGCGCCGAGGAAATGACCCTCATCGTGAAGAAGAACGTGCAGCAGCGCTGCCTGGACATCTTCGCGTATGAGGAGTGGGTTCGCCGCAGCGACCTTGTCCTGGAAGGCCTGGACCCTGAACTCAATACTGAAGACGCTGACTTTTGGACCAAGTACAATGACGGTGTCTTCACCACCACCCCGGATGGAAAGCTGGGCCGGCTGAATATCCCGTCAGAGCTACTGGAAAGCGCAGGTATCACCAAAGAGGTAGTATTCGGCGGAGTCGGCTATAAGCTTCAGGTCTGGGCAGCGGAGGCCAGGGAGGCCGATCTTCTCTCAGACGAGAAGTTTAAAGAGACAGCAGCGAGACTATCTTCCAAGAAATAAGCTGGGAGGGTCCCGAAATGTCTGAATATCATATCCCTGTGCTGCTGACGGAAAGTATTTCCGCCCTCATCACAAATCCCGATGGAACATACGCAGATGCCACTTTCGGAGGCGGTGGGCACACCGCTGCCATACTTTCACGCTTACACGATGGCGGGAGCGTCATCGCCTTCGATCGTGACTCTGATGCCCTGGCCAATGCGCCCAAAGACCCGCGGCTGACGCTCATCCACAACAACTTCCGCTTCATTGAAAACTACGCCTGGCAGCTGAAGAGATCCTTTGCTGACGCTCAGAATGACAGGGGCACAGCAGGTCCGGAGGGCAGGCTTTCCGGAGCATTTGCCCGGACAGGGTCGCGAAGCGACGCGGAGGAAAGCCTGTCCTCCGGACCTGCCGTGTTCGACGGCATTCTGGCCGATTTGGGGGTGTCCAGCCACCAGTTTGACACGGCGGAGCGGGGTTTCAGCTTCCGCTTTGAGGAGGCGCCGCTGGATATGCGCATGAACCGGGAGGCCACCCTCACGGCCGCGGCCGTGGTAAACAGCTACGAAGAAGCCGACCTGGAGCGCATCCTGAGGCTGTACGGTGAAGTGGACGGGGCCCGGAACATGGCCCGGCTCATTGTGAAAGCCCGCACGGAAAAGGCCCTGGAGACCACCGGAGACCTGGACTGCGCCGTAGCCAAGATGCTCCCCAAGGGCGCCGAGCACAAAGTGCTTGCAAAACTCTACCAGGCCCTCCGCATAGAAGTGAACCAGGAGATGCGCTCCCTGGAGAAATTCCTGGAAGGCGCCACCGCCAGCCTCCGTCCCGGCGGACGCCTGGTGGTCATTACCTACCACAGCCTGGAAGACCGCATGGTGAAAAACTTCATCAAGACGGGAAACATAGAGGGCGTGGAGCAAAAAGATGCCTTCGGCCGCACACAGACTCCCCTGGAGGCCGTGAACCGCAAGCCCATCGTCCCTCAGGAAAGTGAAATTGCCGGAAACACCCGCGCCCGCAGCGCGAAGCTCCGCATTGCGCAAAGGAGGGCCGCCCTATGAGTGCCAAGTCCTTCTTCCTGAGCCTCCGAAACGGCCTCAGGGCCTTGCGCAACGGAGAATTCCTGCTTCGAATCAGGGCCGACAAATACTACATGCACATCATGTACCTCTTCCTCCTCATGTGGGTGACCATCCTCCTGAGCCTCCAGGTGGACAAAACCCTCACCCAGGCCGGAGACAACAAAGCCGCCATCGAGGAGCTTCGCATCCACCATGCCGAGAAAGAGGCCGCGCTGGTGAAGCTCAAGAGTGCATCGGCCACCGAGATACGTTTACAGAAAATGGGCTCCAAGGCAGCCATGCCCACAGAGCCGCCCACAGTGATTAAAAGGAAATGACAAAGAAAGACAGTGAAATAAAGGATACCATCGTCGGGCGTGACCGCATTCACGTGGTGATGTTCTTCCTGTCCTTTGCGTTCATGGTGCTGGGCATCGTGATTCTGGTCTGGATTGTCAAAATCCAGGCCACTTACACTGTGGACGAACGGGTAATCAACCTCTTCCGCCCGGCGGTAGAGAAACACGTGGACACGCCGGTGCGCGGCCGCATCCTGGCCACCGACGGCCGTCCGCTGGCCATATCGGCCCCGCTGTACGACATTTACATGGACTGCACCGTGCTCAAGCAGAAATATCAGGAAGAAGGGAAAGACTCGCTGGAGCGCGTATGGCAGGGCAAGGCACGGGAACTGGCCACCTACCTGAGCAACGAGTTCCGCGACAAAAGCGCCGAGCAGTATGCCAAAGCCATCCTGGAAGGCCGGCAGAAAGGCTCCAAGTACCTGCGCATCCAGCGCAATGTGGACCTGAGTACCCTCAATCGAGTAAAGACCTTCCCCCTCTTCAAGGACGGCCGATACACCAGCGGCTTCATTTCCGTGGAACACGCCGAGCGCATCTACCCCTACGACTCCCTGGCCCGCCGGGTAATCGGTTATGTGAAAGACCAGGGCCGCATTGGCCTGGAAGCCAGTTTTGACAGCGAACTGCACGGCACCGAAGGCTACGAATGGCGCCGGGTAACCGACAACAAGCGCTGGATCAGGGACCTGGATTCCGCCAGCGTGAAAGTGAAGGACGGCAACGACATCCGGACCACCCTGAACATTGACTTTCAGGATATTGCCGACAAAGCCCTCCGCAAGCAAATCAATGAGAACGAGGACATCCGTGCCGGCATCTGCATTATCATGGAGGCCAAGACGGGGGCCATCCGAGCCATGGTGAACCTTTCCCGCGGCGACACCCCGCAGACCACCCTCTGGGAGCGCGACAACCTGGTGCTCACCCAAACCGGCGAACAGGGCTCGGTGATGAAAACCGTCACCCTGCTTTCCGTAGTGGAAGACGGCTACGTGACCTCCCTGGAACAGACCCTGCCCACCAACCACGGCTTTGTTCCCAAGCTGGGCATCAAGGGTCGTCCGTCGGCCTACCCGCACGATGCCCACATCAGCGACTACGAGCGCGAGGCCGGACGCAAGGAAATCACCGTCATGCACGGCTTTGAGATTTCTTCCAACTACGTTTTCGCCACCCTGGCCGAGACTTATTACGGCCGGCAGCCGCAGGAATTCCTGGACCACGTGTATTCCTACCGCCTGGGCGAAGCCTTTGACTTTGACATCAACGGCCTGCGGCCCCCCTATATCCCCCGCCCCGAGCTGGAAGGCAGCTGGTCGGCCACCACCCTGGGCACCATGGCCTACGGCTACGCCATGAGCGTGACGCCCCTGCATGTGGCTACCTTCTACAACGGCATAGCCAACAAGGGCAAAATGATGAAACCCTATCTGGTGGAAAGCGTGGAAAAGGACGGCAAGGTGCTCAAGAAGTTCGAGCCCAGCGCCCTGAACGCCAGCATCTGCTCCCCCGCCACGGCCGATACCGTGACCAGGGCCCTTCGCGCCGTAGTGAACAGCGGTACGGGCACCCGCCTGAAAAGCGCCAAACTGCCGGTGGTGGGCAAGACAGGTACCGCCCAGGTGGTCCTGAGCGCCCAGGAGCGCAAAGGCAGCATAGACCCCTACCACGACCCCATGGGCCGGAAGAAAAACCAGGGTACCTTCGTGGGATTTTTCCCCGCCGATGACCCCAAATATACCATCCTTGTAACGGTGTACTCCTACCTTTCGGGAAGGAGTTTCTACGGCGGCACCATGCCGGCCCTGGCCGTCAAGGACATTGTAGACAGAATATACGCATTGGACCCGCAGTGGCGCCCGGAACTCCGCCCCACTGCGGCAGTCCCCGACATGAAGAGCCATGAAACTGAATAAACTCCTAGCGAATCTGGAGGCAAAAATCCTCCACGGAAGCCCCGAAACGGAAGTATCGGCCATTGCCAGCGATTCCCGCAAGGTAACGCCGGGCGCCCTTTTCATTGCCGTCAGCGGCACCGAAAGGGATGGTCGCGACTATATCCCGCAGGCCCTGGAAAAGGGCGCTGCGGCTGTGGTGGAAGCCTCCAGGAAGGATTTGGCCCTCATGGCCGATGCCTTCTACGGCCACCCGTCCGGCAAAATCACCCTGGTGGGCATCACCGGCACCAACGGCAAAACCACCACGGTAACCCTGCTGTACCGCCTGTTCACAGGCATGGGCTACTCCTGCGGCCTGCTGTCCACCATTGCCAACTATGTGGGCAGTGAGCGCTTTGAGACCGAGAACACCACCGTAGACCCCATCACGCTGAACAGCCTCATGGCCCGCATGGTGGAGAAAGGCTGCCAGTACTGCTTCATGGAGGTAAGTTCCATCGGCATGGAACAGGACCGCGTAACCGGGCTGGACTTTGCCATGGGCATTTTCTCCAACCTCACGCACGACCACCTGGACTACCACAAGACCTTTGCCGAGTACCTGCGCTGCAAAAAACTTTTCTTCGACCGCCTTCCCGCAAAGGCCGTTGCCCTTATCAACACCGACGACAAGAACGGTCCGGTGATGGTGCAGAACACCAAGGCACAGGTGGTTACCTGCTCGGTGAAAGGCCTGGCCGACCATACCGCCCGCATCCTGGAACAGGACGTGGAAGGGATGCTCCTGAAAATTGACGGGGTTGAGACCTGGACCCGCCTCATCGGCGAGCACAACGCCTACAACCTCCTGGCCATCTACAGCGCCGCCGTCTGCCTGGGCTTCGGGGCCGAAGAAGTGCTGGTGGCCCTTTCCAAGCTTTCATCGGCCCCCGGAAGACTGGAGAGCCTGCGGGGCCCGCGCGACCTTACCGCAGTGATTGACTATGCCCACACGCCCGATGCCCTGGAAAATGT
Organism: Bacteroidales bacterium; assembly: GCA_017934185.1. GTDB lineage: Bacteria > Bacteroidota > Bacteroidia > Bacteroidales > UBA932 > Cryptobacteroides. Next base: position 60,958 of record JAGBJY010000025.1, read on the forward strand.
GCTGAAGACCCTGCGGGCCGTGGCCCCCAAGCGCACCCTGGTGTGCCTGTTCGGCTGCGGAGGAGACCGCGACCGCAGCAAGCGCCCGGAAATGGCGAAGATTGCCGAAAAACTGGCCGACCGCCTGGTCATCACCTCCGACAATCCGCGCACGGAAAACCCGGATGCCATCATTGCCGAGATAAAAGCCGGCCTCCAGAGCGCTTCTTTGGCCAAAACACTCCTCATCACCGACCGCATTGAAGCCATACGAACGGCCATCCTGACCGCTCCGGAAGGCGCCATTATCCTGCTGGCCGGCAAGGGACATGAAGATTATCAGGTGGTGGGCCACGAAAAGCGCCCCCTGAATGAAAAAGAAATCGTGAACGATACCTTCAAACTCATCCGATAATGCTGTACCATCTCTTCCAATATCTTGAATCGGCCGGAGTGGACTTCCCCGGCATAGGCCTCATGAATTACCTGAGCTTCAGGGCCATGCTCGCTGCTGTGACGGCCGTGCTGGTGTCCATGCTGGCCGGAAAACACATCATCCGCTGGCTGCAGAAGCAGCAGATTGGAGAGACCGTGCGGGACCTGGGACTGGAAGGACAGCTCCAGAAAAAAGGCACTCCCACCATGGGCGGCATCATTATCATTGTGTCCATCCTCTCGGGCGTGCTGCTTTTCTGCGACCTCACCAACATCTACGTTATCCTGCTGCTGGTAAGCACCCTCTGGTGCGGCGCCCTGGGTTTCACCGATGACTATATCAAGGTGTTCAAACACCGCAAGGAAGGCATGTCCGAGAAAGGCAAACTGGCGGGCCAGGTGGTCCTGGGTTTTGTCATCGGCCTTACCGTATGGATGAGTCCGGACATTGTGGTGCGCGAAAAAGTGCAGGTGGAAGAAAGCATTGAGCGCACCCTGGAAACCGAAACCACCGTTACCAGTGGCCGATATGTGCAGGAAGATGTGGTAAAGAGTACCAAAACCACCATCCCCTTTGTAAAGAACCATGAGTTTGACTATCGCTGGCTCTCCCCTGTGAAAGGCAAATGGGGCTGGTATGCCAAATGGGCCATCTATGTGCTCATGATTGTGGTAGTGATTACCGCCTGCTCCAACGGCACCAACCTCACCGACGGCCTGGACGGCCTGGCGGCGGGAACATCGGCGGTAGTGGGCGTGGTCCTGGGCATCATCGCCTGGCTGGGAGGCAACCTCATAGACTCCAACTTCCTGAATATCATGTATATACCAGGGTCCGGAGAGATAGCCATCTTCATGAGTGCCTTTGTGGGTGCGCTCATCGGCTTCCTGTGGTACAATTCCTTCCCGGCGCAGGTATTCATGGGCGACACCGGCAGCCTCACCATTGGCGGCATCATCGGCGTAAGTGCCGTGCTCATGCGCAAAGAGCTCCTGATTCCCCTGCTTTGCGGGGTGTTCTTTGCCGAAAGCCTCTCCGTGCTGCTGCAGCGCGCCTATTTCAAATACACCCGCAAGCGCACCGGCACCGGGCACCGCATCTGGAGCATGACCCCGCTCCATCACCATTATCAGGACAAGAAAGCCCCGGAGGGGCCCGTGCTGTTCCCCAAACCCGCTCCGCCCCAGCATGAAGCGAAGATTACCGTAAGGTTCTGGATTGTGGGAATTATATTGGCAGTAAGTACGTTAGCATTATTGAAGATTAGATAATATGGCAAGAGTAGTAGTATTAGGTGGCGCCGAAAGTGGCGTAGGCGCAGCAGTTCTGGCAAAAGTAAAGGGTTTTGATGTGTTCCTCTCCGACAAGGGGCAGATCAAGGACAGCTATGTGGAGACCCTGAAAAAGTGGGACATTCCCTTCGAGCAGGGGCAGCATACGGAGGAGCTTATCCTCAGTGCCGATGAAGTGGTGAAGAGCCCCGGCATCCCCGGCACGGTTCCCATGGTGCAGAAAATCCGAGATAAAGGCATCCGCGTGGTGTCCGAAATAGAATTCGCCAGCCGCTACGACAGCGCCAAGAAGATTTGCATCACCGGGTCCAACGGCAAAACCACCACCACTTCGCTCATTTATTACCTGCTGCAGAACGCCGGCCTCAACGTAGGGCTGGGCGGGAACATCGGCAAGAGCTACGCCTACCAGGTGGCTACCGAGCATTTTGACTACTATGTACTGGAAATCAGCAGTTTCCAGCTGGATGACATTTACGATTTCCGTCCGGACATTGCCATTATCACCAACATTACGCCCGACCACCTGGACCGCTACGACCACAAGATGGAAAACTACGTGGCCGCCAAATTCAACATCACCCGCAACCTCACGGAACAGGATTGCTTTATCTTTGACTCCGACGACGACATCACCGTGGGACACCTCTCCAAGATTGTCCTGCGCTGCAAGATGCTCCCCTTCTCCCAGGAGAAGGAGGTGGCCGAGGGCGCTTTCCTCAAAGGCGACAAGATTGTGCTCCGCTACGACAAGGAGCCCGAAACCGACCTCTTCCTGGAACAGCTGGCCCTGGGCGGCAAGCACAACATCTATAACTCCATGGCCGCTGCCCTGGCCGCCAAAGCTACGGGCATTGAGAACAGCGTCATCCGCGAATCCCTGGCCACTTTCCAGCCCATCGAACACCGGCTGGAACCGGTGCTGAGCATCAAAGACGTGCTGTATATCAACGACTCCAAAGCCACCAACGTGGACAGCGCCTGGTACGCCCTGGAATGCCAGAAACGCCCCGTGGTATGGATTGTGGGCGGCACCGACAAAGGCAACGACTACAGCGTCCTGAACGAGCTGGTGAAGGAAAAAGTGAAAGCCATCGTGTGCCTTGGCGTAGACAACAGCAAGATTCACGCAGCCTTTGAAGGTATGGTGCCCGTAATTACCGACGCCCTGAGCGCCGAAGAGGCGGTACGGAAATCCTCAGAACTGGCCCAGGGAGGAGACGTGGTGCTCCTGAGCCCCTGCTGCGCCAGTTTTGACCTGTTCAAGAATTACGAAGACCGCGGCGAGCAGTTCAAGGCTGCCGTCCGCAAACTCTAACCCCCTATGGCCGAAGAGAAGAAAGAAGGCAATTTCCTGGGGCATCTGGTCCACCTGATGGACCGCTTCAGCGGTGACAAGGTAATCTTCCTGATTGCCCTGTTCCTGATGCTTATCTCCGTGATTTCCGTGTTTTCCAGCACGCCCAGGCTTGCCAATGACACGGGAAGCGACCGTGTGAGCATCATGGTAGACCAGCTCAAGATTGTGGCGCTGGGCTTCGTGCTCATCTTCAGCCTGTATTATTTCGGCCGTTCAGAGTGGTACAGGGCCCTTTCCAAGCTGGGATTCGGCATAAGCTTCCTCATGCTGGCGGTCCTGGTACTGAACCTGAACCTGGGCTTTGTCAGGGCTGCCGAAATCAACGGTGCCCGCCGCATCATGGTCATTGCCGGCCAGCAGATTCATGTCTATGAGTTTGTGAAGCTGTTCATGATTATGTACCTGGGCTGGGCCCTGGATACGTTCAAGAACCACCGCTTCAAGCTGGCGCCGCGCCTGGCGGCCGCCTTCCCCCGCCTGAGCTTCCTGGAAAAGGACATCTGGCAGAAAGTGGTCTATATCTACATCCCCATCCTGGTCACCACCCTCATGGTGATGATGGGGTCCAACTCCAGCGCCCTGTTCATCGGCGCCATCATGGTACTGATGGTGCTGGTGGGCGGTATTGACGTCAGGGACGTTGCCTACGTCATGGTGGTGGGCATCCTGGGCGTGGGGCTCATGTTCGGCGCTTACAAGGCCGGCATCCTCAAGGAGAGCCGCATCGGCACCGCCATCGGCCGTATTACCCAGGACGACGATGCCACCATGCAGCAGCTCATCCATTCCAAACGGGAATCGCTGGAATGGCGGCAGGCCCGCGCCAAGCTGGACCAGCCGGTGGGCGCGCTGCTGGCCATCAAGGAAGGCGGGCCGCTGGGGAAAGGCATTGGCAACAGCACCCAGAAATACCAGGTTCCGGTTATCTTCGGCGACTATATGTTCAGCTTCATCGTGGAAGAAACCGGCCTCTGGGGCGCTGCCATCCTCATTATCCTGTATTTCAGCCTGCTGGCACGCGGCACCATGGTGGCCAAGGAATGCAACAACTATTATGACAAGATTATCGTCACCGGCCTCATTATCCTGGTCACCGGACAAGCCTTCATGCACATGGCGGTGAACGTGCACCTGCCCCTGGTACCGCAAACCGGTCAGACGCTGCCGCTGGTGAGCCACGGCACCAATTCTTTCCTGGTATTTGCCCTGGTCTTCGGCATTTTGCTGTCCATTTCCAAGGATGCCCGGGAGAATATGGCCCGCAGGGAAGCCGAGGCGGCCCCTATCATAGAACACGACAACTGGACACAAAGCACAACTGAGTAATGGAATACAAGCGCATCAGAGTCATCATCAGCGGCGGAGGCACCGGGGGACACATTTTCCCGGCGGTTTCCATCGGCCATAAATTGAAGGAACTGAATCCTGAGACGGAAATCCTCTTTGTGGGGGCCGAGGGCAAGATGGAAATGGAAAAAGTTCCCGCCGAGGGCTTTGAGATTGTGGGACTTCCCATAGCCGGGGTACAGCGCCGCCTGAGCCTGAAAAACCTCATCAGCAACCTCACGGTGCCCTTCCGCGTACTGGACAGCGTCCGCCGCGCGCGCCGCATTGTGAAGGCGTTCAAGCCCGATGTGGTGGTGGGTGTTGGCGGATATGCCAGCGCTCCCCTGCTCTGGGCCGCTACCGGCCTAAAAATTCCCGCCCTCATCCAGGAGCAGAACGGTTTTGCCGGGCTCACCAACAAAATGCTGGGTGGGCGAGTCCAGAAAGTGTGCGTAGCCTATGAAGGCATGGAAAAATTCTTCCCCGCCCACAAGATTGTGCTCTCCGGAAACCCCATCCGCCCGTCGGTATCGGCCCCGGCAACGCCTGAGCTGAAAGCCGAAGCCCTGCGCTACTACGGCCTGGATCCGGCCAAGAAACACCTTTTCATTGTGGGCGGCAGTCTGGGAAGCGGCACACTGAACAGCGCCATGAAGCATTGGATTCAAGACGGCTGCCCGGGCGGCGACAACCTTGAAATTATCTGGCAGTGCGGCAAATACTACAAGAGCTCAACGGACGCCTTCATGGCTTCCCACCCGGAGGTGAAGGGCATCCGTCACTATGACTTCATTGCCCGCATGGACCTGGCCTACGCCGCCTCTGACGTGGTGGTTTCCCGCAGCGGCGCCTCCACGGTATCGGAGCTCTGCGCCATGGGCAAACCCACCATCTTCGTTCCCTCCCCCAATGTGGCCGAAGACCACCAGACGCACAACGCCATGGCCCTGGTACGCCGGGAGGCCGCCCTCCTGGTAAAAGACAGCGAAGCGGTGGATGAACTGCTGCCCACCGCCGTGGGCCTGCTGGAGAGTCCGGAAAAAATGGCCGCCCTGGCCCGGAATGCGGAGAAAATGGCCCTTCGCAACGCCGCGCAGGTAATTTGTGACGAAATTTATAAACTCGTATGAAAAACGTTTACTTTATAGGGATTGGGGGCATCGGCATGAGTGCCCTGGCACGCTATTACAAGTTCAAAGGGTACGATGTGGCCGGCTATGACCGCACGCCGTCTGAACTTACGGCCGCGCTGGAGAAGGAAGGCATTTCCGTGCACTACGAAGACCGCCCCGACCTTGTACCGCTGGACAAAGACCAGACACTGGTGGTATACACGCCCGCCATTCCGCAGGACCTGAAAGAACTGCGCAAGGTGATGGACGAGGGGTACCTGGTGCTCAAGCGTTCCCGCACGCTGGGCGAAATTACCCGCTCCCAGCGTTGCATGGCCGTTGCCGGGACACACGGAAAAACCACCACATCCACCCTTACCGCCCACATCTTCACCCAGAGCGGAGAAGGCTGCAGCGCCTTCCTGGGGGGCATTTCCCGCAATTACGGCACCAACCTCCTCATGTCCCGGAACGAGACCGTGGTGGTGGAGGCCGATGAATTTGACCGTTCCTTCTTGCAGCTGAATCCCGAGATTGCTGTGATCACCGCTGTAGACCCCGACCATTTGGACATTTACGGCGACTACGCCCACGTGGTGGAGGCTTTCAAAGCCTTCGCTTCCCAGGTGACGGGCACGGTAATCGCCAAAAAGGGCACGCCCATCAGCGAGGCCGACACCAAGGCCCGCGTACTCACCTATCACTACACAGACCCTGAGGCCGATTTCTACGCAGAGAATCCCCGCCCCGACGAGCTGGGCTGCTTCCACTACAACCTCCACTATCCCGGAGGAGTCCTGGAAAACGTCCGCGTAGGAGCCCCGGGCTGGGTGAATGCAGAAAACAGCGTGGCCGCAGCCGCCATCGCCCTTACCTACGGGCTGGAGGGGAGCACCGTAAAATCGGCCATCGGCTCCTTCGAGGGCGTCAAACGCCGCCTGGAAGTGCACGTGAACAGCCCCAGGCTGTCTTACATTGATGACTATGCCCATCATCCGGCCGAACTCGCATCGGCCATCTCCTCCATGCGGGACATCTTCCCCTCCCGCAAACTCACGGCCATTTTCCAGCCGCACCTTTATACCCGCACGCGGGACTTTGCCCCGGAATTTGCCCGGGCGCTGAGCCAGGTGGACAAACTCATCCTCCTGGACATTTATCCCGCCCGCGAAGAACCCATTCCCGGCGTCACCTCCGAGATGATTTTCAAAGAGGTCACCGCCCCGGAAAAGGTGCTCCTCAAAAAGGAAGCGCTCATGGATTATCTGGCCGATGAACCGCTGGACGTGCTGGTTACCTTCGGCGCCGGCAACATCGACCGCTTTATTGAACCCATTACCCAGCTTTTGAAAAGTCGCCTATGAAACCCATCCTGCGCCGGGGCCTGGGGCTCCTTACCGTCATAGCCTTCACCGGCATCTGGATGCTCTCTTCCAGCATGGGAGAGAAGGTCCGGCGTGAGCGCACCTGCCAGGGCAAGGGCAGCCTGGAGGTCATTGTCACCGACTCCCTGGAAAGGACGTTTGTAGCCAGGCAGGACATAGAAAACTGGCTGGAGAAAGAGTACCGCGCCTATGCCGGGCTGCCGCTGGACAGCGTAGACCTGGACCGCATTGAGCATATCATCCTGAGCCACAGCGCCGTGCGTGACTGCGAGGCCTGGCTCACCGACGACGGCATCCTGCATGTGGAGATTGGCCAGCGCCAGCCCGCCGTGCGCTTTGACGATGGGAGCAACGGCTATTACGCCGACGCCGAAGGCTTCATCTTCCCGCTCCAGTCCCGCGGAGGGGCCGATGTCCCGGTAATCAGCGGCAAACTTCCGCTGAAGGTGGAGCGGGGATTCAAGGGCTTCCCGGAAGACCCTGCCCAGCATGAGTGGCTCATGCAGATGGTAAACTTGGTGAACTATATGAAAGGGACGGTGTGGGAGCACAACCTGTCGGCCATTACGGTGGACGCCGCCGGAAACCTGGTTCTGCTGCCGCGGGAAGGAAAGGAAAAGTTCCTGTTTGGGGCGCCTACAGAGATTCCCGGGAAGTTTGCCTTGCTGGAGGCTTATTACCAGAGCGTGGCCCCCGCAAAAGCGCCGGGCTACTACAAGCACGTGGACCTGCGCTATGCCGGACAATTAGTATGTAAAAAGTAACACTATAACGTATGGAAGAAAAATATATTGCCTCTATTGATCTGGGGAGTTCCAAATTCGGGCTCTGCGTTGCCAGGGTGAATGGCGACGACGTGCAGATTGTCTATTACAAGGAGACACCCTCCGACGGCATCCGCGCCAGCCTCATCACCAATCCCATGAAGGCATCGGCCAAATTGAAGGAAGTCATTGCCCAGGCCGAGAAAGAGCTCATGATCCAGATTCTGCAGGTGGTGGTGGGCATGCCCCGCAGCGAGGTGGCACAGGTGACGGCATCGGCCCGCATTGCCCGTACCAACCCGGACGAATACATTTCCATGGAAGAAGTGGAAAGCCTCAAATCCATTGCGCTGGACACCTATCCCCTGCCCTACCCCGACAAACAGATTATGTACGGGGCCGTGGCGCAGTCTTTCTCCATTGACGACGAGATTCAACTGGTGGAAGACGAGGTGGTGGGCACCCTGAGCTCTTCCCTGGAAGGCAATTTCAAAGTGTTCATCGGCAGCCGCAATGCCACCACGGCACTGGATAAGATTTTCAACAGCCTGAACATTGCCGTGGCCAAGAAATACTTCCTGCCCGACGTAGTGGCCCGGACGGTGCTCACCGACGAGGAGAGGGCCGGCGGCGTGGCCATGGTGGATGTGGGCGCAGGCGTAACCTCGCTGGCCGTGTATCACGGCGGCATCATGCGCTACTATGCTTCCATCCCCTTCGGCGGCAAGGCCATCACCAACGACATCCGTACGGAGTGTTCCATTTCGGAAGAACTGGCCGAAAAGATTAAGAAACGCTTCGGTGCCTGTCAGCCCGGAAAACTGGCCTCCCTCAGTGAGAAAGTGCTCCAGATCCGCCTCACGGAGCCTTATAAAGAAGTTCCCGTACGTTATATCTCCGAGGTCATTGACTGCCGATGCCGCGAGATTGTTGAGGCGGTGCTGTATTATATCCAGGAAAGCGGCTTGCAGAACAGCCTCCGCAGCGGTATCGTGGTCACCGGCGGCGGGGCCGAACTGGCCAATTTCATTCCGCTCATCAAGGAGATGTCCGGTTACGACGTGCGCAAGGGCTATCCCCGCTTCATGTTCTCCGCTTCGGTGGGCAGTGGCGTTTATTCAACGGCTGCCACCGCCGCCATCGGCATGGTGCTGTCGGCCAAAGATGACAACCTGCCGGATTGCGTGAGCATGCCGGAGAAGAAGGAAAGCGTTGAAACCGAAATGGTTGAGGTGGAAGTAACGGAGGACATTCCGGAAGGCAGCCTCTTCAGTGAAAGCGAGATGGGCGAGATTGTGCAGGAGGAAACAAAGCCTCAGGAGAAGAAGCCCAAGACCAAGAAGGTGAAAGTGCCCAAGCCCAAGAAAGAGGGCACCGGAATCTTTTCCATTTTCTGGAGCACCGTCAAGACTGAGGCGCTCAAAGCCTACGATAAAGCCAACGAAGAATACAATCAATAAACTGCCATGGATACCTCTTTCAATATTACTCCCAACGACTGGACACCGGAGAACGCCATCATCAAAGTAGTGGGCGTTGGCGGTGGCGGCTGCAATGCCGTGAACTATATGTACAAGCAGAACATCCAGGGCTGCAGCTTCATTGTTTGCAATACGGATGCGCAGGCGCTCCAGTCCAGCGAAGTGCCGGTGAAAATCCAGATGGGCCAGAACGGTCTGGGCGCCGGAACAGACCCCACCGCCGGCCGCAACGCCGCCCTGGAGGCCCAGGACGAGATTGCCCGCAAGGTGCTGGACTGCAATACCAAGATGCTCTTCATCACAGCCGGCATGGGGGGCGGTACCGGAACCGGTGCCTCCCCGGTGATTGCCAAAATGGCCAAGGAGCGGGGCATCCTCACCGTGGCCGTGGTAACCATCCCCTTCAAGAACGAGGGCAACGAAAGCCAGTCCAAGGCCGTTGACGGCATCCATGAGCTGGAGAAAAACGTGGACAGCCTCCTCATCATCAACAACGAGAAGCTGTACCGTTTCTTTGGCGACACCCTCATCCAGGAAGCCTTCCCCAAGGCCGATGAAGTGCTGGCAACGGCCGTAAAAGGCATCATCGAGGTCATCACCAAACCGGGCTACATCAATGTGGACTTCCAGGATGTGTGCAAGATGATGCGGAACTCCGGCATGGCCCTCATGGGCAGCGGAGAAGGCACGGGCAACGACCGCCTGGAAGAGGCTGTGAAGGGCGCTTTTGAAAGTCCGCTGCTGAACGACTTCGACCTCAAGACCGCCAAGAATGTGCTCATCAACATTACCACCGGCAACAACGAACGGGGGGCCAAGATGAGCGACCTGGAGAAGATTGACGACATGATTTCCCAGTACACCGGCGATGCCAACCACTTCAAGAAAGGCATCATCTGGGACGATGACCCCGAGTTTGGCGACAAGGTGCGCATCACCGCCATCGTCACGGGTTTCCATATGGACCTGGGCGGCCTGGGCCTGAACAAAGACTTGGGGAACCTGGTAATCATCGACGAAGGCTTCCAGTGGGAAACTTCAGCACACGGCGACGAGGTTGTCATCCCCGCCGGAGGATCCGAAACCATCAAAATCGGCTACAACAACTCCGACAACGCCCGCAGTTTCAATTTTGCCACCGAGCAAAAGCCCATTCTCTGCGTAGAGCCCGGCGAGCGCAAGGCTGACCTGGAGAACATCCCCGCCATTCGCCGCACGCACAAATAATCAGAAGAGGGAAAGGGCCTGGCCCAGGGTGAGGGCCGATGAGAGGGGGTAGTCGCCGCTGCGGGAACGGATGAGGCCGGAAAGGTGGGCGCCGGAGCCCAGGGCCTCCCCCAGGTCACGGGCAAACGCGCGGATGTATGTGCCCTTGCTGCAGGCAATGCGAATCACGGCCTCCGGCAGCCCCAGGGCCGATGTGTCCGCCACGTGGATACGGCTTGAAGCGGACGGTTCGGAGGAAGGGACCTTTCCCTCCGCGTCGCTTCGCGACCCTGTCCGGGCAAATGCTCCGGGAAAGGTCCCTTCCTCCGAGCCGTCCTTCCAGTCCAATAGTTCCAGCTCGGAGATAACAATCCGGCTGCGGTGGAGGGATTCCAGGGCGGTGGCATCCAGGGCCTCGGTGTGGCCGGAGCGGTAGAGTTTCCGGGCCAGTTCGTAGGCACGGACACCGTCCACGCTTTTGGCACTGAAAAGCGGGGCTACTTGCTCCTGCTCTCCCAAAAACGCAGGCAGGGCTGCCTCCACGGCCTCCCGGGTGATGTGCTCATAAGGGAAAAAACGGTCGGGCTCTTTCTCCAAATCATAAGAAGGCGTAGTAGCACCGAAACGGATGGTGGCGATGTATTCCTTATCGTGGTCCTGAAGCTGTTGCGCCCGCTTGCAGGCATTGCCGATGCACACCAGCAACACCCCCGTCGCCAGCGGATCCAGCGTCCCGGCATGGCCCACCTTCAGGTTCTTCTTCCCGAAGTGCCGGATGGCGGCATACTTGAGTTTCCGGATTACATCGGCCGACGTCCAGCGGTACGGCTTGTCCACCGGAAGCACAATGCCCTCCGGATAATCGGCAATGTCATGGGAAAAACTCATCGGCAGGGCATTTTGTCAATGCGTTTCTGGTGACGGCCGCCTTCAAAGGGCGTGTCCAGCCATTCCCGCACGATGGCCGATGCCAGGCGGTAGCTGATGAAACGGGCGGGCAATACCAGCACGTTGGCATTGTTGTGCTGCGCCACCAGATGGCCGATGGCCGTGCCCCAGGCCAGGCCGGCGCGGATGCCCTGGTGCTTGTTCAGGGTGATGGCCATGCCGTTACCGGTGCCGCAGAGGGCGATGCCCAGGTCCACCTCCCCGCCTTCCACAGCCTGGGCCAGAGGGTGGGCATAGTCCGGATAATCCACGCTGTCCGTAGTGTCCGTACCGTAATTCACCACCTCGATGCCCCGCTTTTGGAGCATCTTCACCAACTTAAATTTATACTCCACGCCTGCGTGGTCGTTGCAAATGCCGATTTTCATAAGACTTGTGATTTGGATTTACAAAGATACTGAAAAAGAGATTCCCGGTCAAGCCGGGAATGACGGAAAAGATTTGGTTGAAAGAAAAATAATGCCTATATTTGCAGGCTTTTTTGCGGGAGGGTCCCGCAAGTTAACAAACTTTAACCAAAACTCATTGCAGAATGGCAGAATATTTAGAGCCTTCAAAAAAGCAAGAGATTTTCGCGAAGTACGGGAAGTCCAATAAGGACACCGGCTCTCCTGAGAGTCAGGTTGCTTTATTTTCCTACCGTATCGCTCACCTTACGGAACACGTGAAGAAGAACAAGAAAGACGTGGTAACGCGCCGCAGCCTTCTTCGCCTGGTTTCTAAGCGCCGCCACCTTCTGAACTATCTTCAGAAGATTGACATTGAGAGATACCGCGCTATCGTGAAGGAGCTGGGTCTCCGCCGATAAGCACAAGGATAGGAAAACAAACGGGGGCAGGGATGCAAGGTCATCCTACCCCCTTTTTTCTTGAAAAACAGTCCGGGATTGGCCCGGAAGACGCAATAAAGACGTAATAGAAGAACTAATGAACATTATCAAAAAGACCATCGAGCTGCCCGACGGACGGGTAATCGAGATTGAGACCGGAAAACTGGCCAAGCAGGCCGCCGGATCCGCTGTTGTTAAAATGGGTGGCACCATGCTGCTCGCTACTGTCACCTGCGCTACCGAGGTGAAAGAGGGAACCGATTTCATGCCCCTCACTGTAGACTATCGTGAAAAGTATTATTCCGCCGGCCGTTTCCCCGGAGGTTTCTTAAAGCGCGAAAGCCGCCCCAGTGACTATGAGGTGCTCATCGCCCGCCTGGTAGACCGCCCCATCCGTCCCCTGTGGCCCTCCGACTTCCACCTGGAGGTATTTGTAAACATCATGCTCATCTCCGCCGAGAAAGACATCCAGCCGGATGCCCTCGCCGGTCTGGCAGCATCGGCCGCCCTGGCCTCCAGCGACCTCCCCTTCGGCGGTCCCGTGAGCGAAGTGCGCGTAGCCCGCATCGATGGTCAGTTTGTGATTAACCCCGGCTTCGAGGCTGGCAAGAAGGCCGATTTGGACCTGATGGTAGCCGCCACCGAGGAGAACATCATGATGGTGGAAGGCGAAATGAACGAGGTTTCCGAGCACGACATGCTGGAGGCCATCAAGTTCGCCCACGAAGAAATCAAGAAGCACTGCCGCGTCCAGAAAGAACTCATGCATGAACTGGGGACCGACGTGAACAAGCGTGATTACCCGCACGATGAGGAAGACGAGGCCCTGAAGACCGCCGTCCACGAATTCTGCTATTCCAAATGCTACGAACTGGCCGGCAGCGCCAAGCCCAAGCACGAGCGCGAAGACGGCTTTGCCGCCATCAAGGAAGAGTTCCTCGCCACCCTCACCGAGGAAGAGCAGGAAGCCAAGGGCGCTATGGTAGCCCGCTATTATCACGACGTGGAGAAAGAAGCCATGCGCAACCTCATCCTGGATGAAGGCAAACGCCTGGACGGCCGCAAGACCAACGAAGTGCGCCCCATCTGGTGCGAGGTGGATTATCTGCCCTGCGCCCACGGCAGCGCCATCTTCACCCGCGGTGAAACCCAGTCCCTGGCCACGGTGACCCTGGGCACCAAACTGGACATGAAGGAAATGGACGAAGTGCTGATCCAGGACGACCAGCAGTTTGTCCTCCACTACAACTTCCCTCCGTTCGCTACCGGTGAGGCCAAACCTCAGCGCAGCGTCGGCCGTCGCGAAATCGGCCACGGCAACCTGGCCATGCGCGCCCTCAAGCCCGTAATTCCCACGGCTCCCGAATTCCCTTACGCCGTGCGTGTAGTATCCGATATCCTGGAAAGCAACGGTTCCTCTTCCATGGCTTCCGTCTGCGGCGGCTGCCTGGCCCTCATGGATGCCGGTGTGAAGATCAAGAAGCCCGTCGCCGGTGTGGCCATGGGCCTGATCACCGACGAGGTGAACCCCAACGACCGCTACGCCATCCTCACCGATATCCTGGGTGACGAAGACCACCTGGGCGACATGGACTTCAAGGTAACCGGTACCAAGGACGGTATCACCGCCACCCAGATGGACATCAAGGTGGACGGCCTGTCCTACGAAGTGCTGGAGAAAGCCCTGGAGCAGGCCCGTCAGGGACGTCTGCACATCATGGGCGAAATGCTCAAGACCCTCCCCGAGCCGCGCGAAGACTTCAAACCCTTTGTTCCCCGCATGGTCCAGATTGAGGTGGCCAGCGAGTTCATCGGCGCCATCATCGGCAAGGGCGGCGAGACCATCCAGGGTATGCAGAAGGAATTCGGCACCACCATCACCATCGAGGAAGTGGATGCCGGAAACGGAACCACCAAGGGTGTTGTGGACATCTTCGGCACTTCCAAAGAGGCCATGGATGCCACACTGGAGCGCATCAAGGGTATCTGCGCGGTGCCTGAGGCCGGACAGGTGTACCACGGCAAGGTGGTGAGCATCCTGGAATTCGGCGCTTTCATTGAGATTCTGCCCGGTAAGGAAGGCCTCCTCCACGTGAGCGAGATTGCCTGGACCAAGACCGACAAGGTGGAAGACGTCCTGAAAGTGGGCGACGAGGTAGATGTGAAACTCCTTGAGATTGATGCCAAGACCGGCAAGATGCGCCTTTCCATGCGCGCCCTCACCGAAAAGCCCGAAGGTTATGTAGAGCCGAGGCGTGAAGCCCGTGGCCCTCGCCGCGACCGTGGTCCCCGCCGCGAAGGCGAGCGCAAAGGCGGCAACAACAACGGCCCCCGCAAGCCCCGCTTCGAATCCGAAGAGCCCAAGGGCAGCGAACCCGATGTGTTCTAAACAATAAAAAAGCGGCCTTGCGGGGCCGCTTTTTTATTACGCTTAGCGCTGCATCCGTCGGGCAAACTCGGCCCGGCCGATGAGCGAAAGGATGGCGGCAATGCCAAGGCCCGAGGCGGCGCCGGTAAGGGAGAGGCGCAGGCTGTTCATCACCTTGCCCATGGGATACTCGTGCCCTTTGATGTAGTCTACCAGCGCTTCCTCCAGTACGGGGGCATCCATGGAGCCCTTGTACTCCTGGGTGACAAAGCGGCAGACATCCTGGGCCAGCGGCAGGTTTTCGGCGGTCCAGAACTTGTCCGCGTCTTTCTGGATATACTCCGTGGGAGCCACAAAAAGGGCCTTCGCAATGTCCCACATATCGGCCACAAAGGTGGCGCGCTCTTTCACCAGCTCCACGACGGACTCAACATATTCACGGGTGAAGATGTGATTCTGGAAATCGGCCCCGAAGCCTTCGAAATGCGCTCCGGCAGTGAGGGCGTTGCAGGGGCAGTCCACTACTTTGATGTCGTGGCTTTCCAATACGGGGATGAACAGATCCGTGAGCTGGGCCGTGGTTTTCTGCCGCAAGTACTCTTTGTTGTACCACTTGGCCTTGTCGGGGTTGAATTTGGCGCCGGCTTTCTGTACTTTGTCCAGGGAGAAGGCCTGCACCAGTTCTTCGAGGGTGAACATTTCGCGGTCGTCGCCGGGATTCCAGCCCAGCATGGCCAGAAGGTTCACGAAGGCCTCCGGGAAATAGCCGTCTTCGCGGTAACCGTGGGACACTTCTCCGGTTTCGGGGTTCTTCCAGGCCAGCGGGAACACCGGGAATCCCATTTTGTCACCGTCCCGCTTGGACAGTTTTCCGTTGCCGACGGGTTTTAGCAGCAGCGACAGGTGTGCAAAGCGGGGCATGGTGTCCTGCCAGCCAAAGGCCTCATACAGAAGATAATGCAGGGGCAGGGAAGGCAGCCACTCCTCGCCGCGGATGACCTCGGTGATTTCCATCAGATGGTCGTCCACAATGTTGGCCAGGTGGTAGGTGGGCAGTTCATCGGCCCGTTTCCAGAGCACTTTGTCGTCCAGGGTGTCGGAATTCACTTCCACGTGGCCGCGGATGAGGTCGTCCATTTTCACTACACGGCCTACGGGCATCTTGAAGCGGATGGTCCAGTCCGTGGTGGTTTCCAGAAGGCGCTTCACCTCGTCCTCCGGCAGGGTAAGGGAATTGCGGAGGCCGCCGCGGGATGCGGCGTTGTACATGAAGGTCTCCCCGGCCGATTCTGCCGCTGCGCGTTTGGCCGACAACTCATCGGCACTGTCAAAGGCATAATAGGCCCAGCCGGCGGCTACCAGCTGCTCTGCGTACTGCCTGTAAATGGGACGGCGCTGGCTTTGACGGTAAGGGGCATGGGGATGCCGCTGGGAAGCCGTTTCCACTACCTTTCCGTTTTCCACGCCCTCGTCCGGGATAATGCCGCACCAGGCCAGAGCCTCTATGATGTACTGTTCGGCCCCCGGGACAAAACGGTGGGAGTCAGTATCTTCGATACGGATAATGAAATCGCCGCCTTTCTGCTTGGCATACAGGTAATTATACAAAGCAGTACGCACACCGCCCATGTGCAGCGGGCCGGTGGGTGAAGGGGCAAATCTGACGCGGGTTCTTCTTTCCATAATTCTACAAATGAATTGCAAATTTACAGTTTTACGGGCAATAATGCAACGGAAAGCCCCTACTTGTATTATTGCTTTTTTCTGACTAATTTTGGGATATGAAAAAAAGACTTCTTTCTCTTGTCCTTCTGCTGGGAGCATTGCTTCCGGCCATTGCGCAGGAATATGGCGTAGTGAATATCTCCGTGTGCAATCTTCGCCGCACGGCCGATTTTGACGCGGAAATGGTGTCCCAGGCCCTTCTGGGCACGCCTGTGCATGTACTTTCCATCAGCAACAACGGCAATCCCTGGCCCCAGGTACAAACCCCGGACAACTATACCGGCTGGGTGCACTACGCCGCCATTACCCGCATGAGCAAGAAGGAATACCACGCCTGGAACAAGGCCGCCAAAGTAGTGGTGACCGCCCTCACAGGCGTAGTGTATCAGAAGGCTTCCAAAAAGAGCGCCACCCTCTCCGATGTGGTGGCCGGAGACCGGCTCAAACTGCTGAGTACCCGTATCGGCTGGTACAAAGTGGCGTTCCCGGACGGAAGGGTAGGCTATCTGGACAAAAAGACCGCCACCTCAGAGAAAAACTGGCGCAAGCAGCTGGACCAGAGCCCCGAGGCCATCCTGGCAACGGCCCGGACCATGCTGGGCTTCCCCTATCTGTGGGCCGGCATGTCGCCCAAGGGCATGGACTGCAGCGGCTTTGTACGCACCACCCTTTTCATGCACGACATCATCATCCCGCGGGACTGCAGCCAGATGTATCTCAAAGGGGAGCGCATCACGGAGAAGGAGCTGCTGCAGCCCGGAGACCTCGTTTTCTTCGGCCGATACCGGGAAGACGGCAGCCCCCGCCCTTCGCATGTGGGCTTCTACATCGGCGACGGGCGTTTCATTCATTCCCTGGGCCTGGTGCAGATAGCCAGCTTTGACCCCTCGGACCCCCTCTACGATGCGTACAATACCGGCCGATACCTCTTCGGCGGCCGCGTTCTCCCGTACATCAACCAGGAAGAAGGCCTTAACACGACACTAACCAACCCTTACTATGCAGAATAGACGTGAATTCCTGAAGACCGCTTCTCTGGCGGCCGTGGGCGTTGGACTTGTGGGCTGCACCACCGGCGGCCCCCAGAAGTTCAACATTGTAAAAGGAGACGGAAAGCTTCACATGAAGTTCTTCCCCTATGAACTCAAGCTGGCGCACGTTTTCACCGTGGCCTCATACAGCCGCACCACCACGCCCGACGTGCAGGTGGAACTCACCTGGGAGGGCGTAACCGGCTATGGCGAAGCCTCCATGCCGCCCTATCTTGGCCAGAGCGTGGAAAGCGTTACCAATTTCCTGAACAAGGTGGACCTTTCCCAATTCACGGACCCCTTCAAGATGGAAGACATCCTTGGCTACGTGGACAGCCTCTCCGAAGGGGACGGCGCCGCCAAATGTGCCATCGACATTGCCCTGCACGACCTGGTGGGCAAACTCATGGGCCAGCCCTGGTACCGCATCTGGGGCCTGGATCCCGACAAAGCACCTTCCACTACCTTCACCATCGGCATTGACACGCCGGAAGTGGTGAAGGAAAAGACGCTGGAAGCCGCCGGCAAGTTCAATATTCTGAAGGTAAAAGTGGGCCTGGACACCGATGTGGAGATGATAGAAACCATCCGCACCGTAACGGACGTGCCCCTTGCCGTAGATGCCAACCAGGGCTGGAAAGACCGCTCCAAGGCCCTGGACGAGATATTCTGGCTCAAAGAGCACGGGATTGTGATGGTAGAGCAGCCCATGCCCAAGGAGCGTCTGGACGACATTGCCTGGCTCACAGAGCGCAGCCCCCTCCCCATCTTTGCCGATGAGAGCATCCAGCGCATGAAAGACATTCCTTCGCTGGTAGGAGCCTATAACGGCATCAACATCAAGCTCATGAAGTGCACCGGCATGCGGGAAGGCTGGAAGATGGCTAATATGGCCCGCTCGCTTGGCATGAAGGTGATGGTGGGCTGCATGACGGAAACCTCCTGCGCCGTTTCGGCCGCCGCCCAGTTCTCTCCCTTCGTGGATTTTGCCGACCTTGACGGCAACCTCCTCATCGCCAACGACCGCTTCGACGGCGTGAAGGTAGTTAACGGAAAACTAACCCTGCCGGACCGCCCCGGTATCGGCGTGGAACTATTATAGCCAACAATCAATCATTCATATAAAAAGGACAAAAAATGGGAAGCATTATCTACATTGCCGGCGTCGTTCTCTCCATCCTCGCCGTGCTGGACATCCTCAAGAAGCCCATCTCCCTGGTGGGTAAGATTATCACCGCCGTTTTGGTACTCGCCACCAGCTGGATAGGCCTGGCTGTTTACTACCTCTACGCCAAAGACCATCTCACCGAGTGGTTCAAGTAGTATCCGTACAGGGTTGCACTGTCAAAAATATTTTGTAACTTTGCAACCCAGGTTCCGGTGGGGTGTCCGAGTGGTTGAAGGAGCCTGCCTCGAAAACAGGTTTGCGTGTGAGCGCAACGGGGGTTCGAATCCCTTCCCCACCGCAAAGCATTAAGAAAAAACTGCGCCAAGCATGCTTGAACGCAGTTTTTTTTTAATGCTTTGCATAAGCCCGCCGCAGGCGGCGGGGATGCCGCGAAGCGGAATCCCGGTGGGGAAGGGATACCTTTCTCAGAAGCTGGTAGCAATTCCCAGGAAGTCATCGGCCTTGAGAGCAGCGCCGCCGATGAGGCCGCCGTCGATATCCTTCTCGGCGAAGAGTTCCTTGGCGTTGGAGGGCTTGCAGGAGCCGCCATAGAGGATGGTCATGTCATCGGCCACCTGGGCGCCGAACTTGGCCTCAATGACACTGCGGATGCAGGCGTGGATTTCCTCGGCCTGGGCGGCAGTGGCGGTTTTGCCGGTGCCGATGGCCCAGACGGGCTCGTAAGCAATGACCACGCTTTTCATATCCTCGGCGGTGAAGTTGTAGAGGACATTCTTGGTTTGGGCGGTAACCACCTCAAAGTGCTTGCCGGCTTCGCGCTCCTGAAGGTTTTCACCTACGCAGAGAATCACCTTCAGACCCGCCTCCAGGGCCAGTTTGGTCTTCACAACCAGTTTCTCATCGGTCTCGCCATAGTACTGCCGGCGCTCGCTGTGGCCCAGGATGGTATATTCACAGCCGATGGAAGTGAGCATGTTCACCGCTACTTCGCCGGTGTAGGCGCCCTTCTCATGGTCGGCGCAGTTCTGGGCGGAGAGTTTCACCTTGGAGCCCTTCAGGACATCGGCAACACAGGAGAGATGGGTGAACGGAGGGGCCACCACCAGCTCTACGTTGGCGGGAAGGTCCTTGGATTTTTCAACAACGGCTTTGGCGAGTTCTACGCCTTCGGGAACGGTGGTGTTCATTTTCCAGTTCCCGGCTACAATGTATTTTCTCATAATTATTTAACTGACATGACTGCCGAAGCAATCGAATTTAATTTCACATCCACTGAATCGGCCCTGGAGGCCAGGATGCAAGGCACCTTGGTACCTACCAGGAAACCGGCCTGACGCACGCCCACGGCCAGTTTGGAATTGGTTTTCCAGAACACGTTGGCGCTCTCGATGTTGGGGAAGAGGAGGCAGTCGGCGTCTCCGGCAACGGGGCTCTGGAGCTTCTTGATCTGCACGGATTCCTCGTCGATGGCCACATCCAGGGCCAGCGGGCCGTCGCCGATGGCCTTGATCTGACCGCGGTCGCACATCTTGGCGAGCATGGCGCCCTCAATGCAGGCGGGCATGGAGTCCAGCATCTGCTCGGAGGCGGCAATGAAGGCAATCTTGGGCATGGCAATGCCGAAGCTGCGGGCAACGCCTGTCACAAAACCGGCCATCTTCACCTTCTGGCGGAAGTCCGGAGCGGGAATCACGGCCATGTCGGTGATGAAGATGAGCTTGTGGTAATTGGGGTTCTCAATGACGCCCACGTGGCTCAGGAGGCCCTTCGGGGGCAGCAGACCCACTTCCTTATTCAGGATGGCGCGCAGGAACTTGTCCGTGGAGCAGAGGCCCTTCATCAGGACGTCACCCTCACCGTCGTGGACCATGCGCACAGCCTCGGCCACAGCCTTGAGTTCGTCCTTGATGTCCACCACCTGGAACTTGCCCATGTCAATCTTGCACTCCTCGCACACTTTGGCGATAAGGTCACAGTCACCCACCAGGGTCACTTTCACAAAGCCCATGTCGGAGGCCAGCGAGGCAGCTTCGATGGTATGGGAGTCCACGCCCCAAGCCGCAATCATGCGTTTGCAGATGCCTTTGGCTTTGAGTTCTTCAAAAAGCTGGTTAAAATTGGTAATCATAGGGTTTATTCTTGATTTTCAAGTACTAAATGCATGGTATCACGGGCAATCACCAGTTCTTCATTGGTGCAGATGAGGGCGGCCTTCACCTTGGAATCTTCCGTGGAGATGATGGCATCCTCGCCGAAAGCCACATTGGCTTCGTAATCCACCTTGAGGCCCAGGTAGGAGAAGTTTTCCAGCACGCGGCGGCGAAGGCGTGAGTTGTGCTCGCCGATACCGCCGGTGAAGACGATGAGGTCTACGCCATTCATGGCAGCCACATAGGAGCCGATGTTCTTGATGATGTCGTAGGTGAACTTCTTGAAAACGAGCTTGGCCTTGGGGTCTCCTCCATTGGCCAGTTCATCCAGTTCACGGGCGTCGGAAGTCTTGGTGGAAACGCCCAGGAAGCCGGATTTGCGGTTAAGGATGGTGGACATTTCGTCGGGGGTGACGCCCAGTTTATTCTCCAGGTAAATGACGGCGTTGGCGTCGATGTTACCGACGCGGGTGCCCATAATCATGCCCTCCAGCGGAGAGAAGCCCATGGAAGTATCTACGCACTTGCCGTTCTGGATGGCGCAGATGGAGCTGCCGGCCCCCAGGTGGCAGGTGATAATCTTGGAATTATTGATGTCCAGTCCGGCGAGCTTGGCTCCCACCCCGGCCACAAACTGATGAGAAGTGCCATGGGCGCCGTAACGGCGGACGCGGTACTTCTCATAATACTCGTACGGAAGGCCGTACATATAGGCGTAGGCGGGCATGGTCTGGTGGAAGGCGGTGTCGAAGGTAACCACCTGAGGCACGCTGGGAAGCACTTCCTGCATGGCGTGGATGCCCAGCAGGTGGGCCGGATTGTGGAGCGGGGCAAAATCGGCACAAAAGGCAATTTTGTCCAGCACGTCCTGGTTCACGATGGCGCTGCCGCTGAAGAAGTCGCCGCCCTGCACGATGCGGTGGCCCACCGCCTCAATGTCTTCCAGGGACTTCAGGACACCCGTTTTGGGATTGGTAAGTGCCTTGAGGATGAGCTGCATGCCCACTTTGTGATCCGGGATGGCGATGTCCGTCACTTCCTTCTCCTTTCCGGTAGGCGCATACTGCAGGATGCCGGCCGGCAGACCAATCTTTTCGCAGATACCTTTGGCAATGATGTCGAACACATCGTCGCTCTTCATGTCCAGAAGCTGGTACTTGATGGAAGAGCTGCCACAGTTGATAACAAGAATAATCATATAGGTTGAAATTAATTTCAGTATATCCGTACAAAGATACGAAATTATTACTAATTTCGCACGTATGGCCGAGGCGAAAAGCATAGAGCGTTTGTCACTGGTTTTTACCGTGGGGGTGATTGCGGGAACTGTAGTGCCTGCAGGGGCAGTAGCGGACCTTCCAGGCCTCATTTTGCCGATAATAGCCCTCCCCTGCCTTTTCCGGCAAAGCCTCAGAACGCTGCCCGGGCGAAGGGCCGTGGCGCTTCTGATGGCCACCTTTCTCCTCCTGGGCCTTTTCTGCGCCCTCAACGCCCGCCTTCCCGGCCCGTCGGTCCGTATTTCCCTCCAGGAGTTCGCGGAGGAGACGGCCGATGGGCTCCGTGCCTTCATTGGCCGCCTCCCCTTCCCCTCCGAAGGCACCGCGCCCCTCCTGAAAGCCCTCCTTACCGGAGACAGGAGCGGCCTTTCACGCGAGACAGTGGCCGTTTTCCGCAGCAGCGGCGCCTCCCATCTCCTGGCGCTTTCCGGCCTTCACATCGGCATTATTTACCTTATTTTTGACAAGCTGAGCTGGGCGCTGGGGCGCTCTCCCCTTGCGCGGCAGCTGCGCTACCTCCTCATTGTGGGCGGGGCCGCATTTTTTACCCTCATGACCGGCGCCGGCCCCTCCATTGTACGGGCCTTCCTCTTTATCACCCTTAATGAAACGCTGCGGCTCGCGGGCCGCCCCCGAAAGGCCGTGCGGGTGCTGTGCCTGGCCCTCCTGATCCAGCTGGTACTGGACCCGTCGGCCATCCGGCAAGTGGGCTTCCAGCTAAGCTACCTGGCCATGGCGGGCATTTTCCTGCTGTATCCCGCGCTGGAGCGCTGGTATCCCCAAGGCAGCCGATGGAATCCCCTCCGTCGCATCTGGCAGGCCGCCGCCCTCAGCATCTCCTGCCAGCTGTTCACCGGGCCGCTGGCCTGGTACCGCTTCCACAGCTTCCCGCGCTATTTTCTCCTGACCAACCTCCTGGCCATTCCCCTCACCACGGCCGTGATGGCATCGGCCATCGGCACCCTTGCATTAAGCGCCATCGGCTGCTGCCCAACGGTCCTATATACAATAACAGACGGCCTCAGCCGCCTGCTCATTGCCGTATTGGAAATCATCGCTACTCTTTGATGACCTTGAAGCCGGGAGAAGCCCATTCCTGGAGGCTGCCGTCCGGTGAGGTGTAGATGAGATAGCCTTCCAGCGAAGGGTCCCCTAATATGAGGACCTGGGCAGCCTGGAGACCCAGCACCATGCACCAGGTGGCCACAGCGTCTGATTCCGCCGCATTCTTGGACGACACCACCGTGGCACTGAGCAGATTATGCTCTACCGGATAACCGGTTCTGGGGTTAATGGTGTGGGCATATTTGCGCCCGTTCTTGATGTAGAATTTGCGATAATTACCGGAGGTGACAATGCCGGCGGGCTTGCCTTCCGAAGACCAGACGCCATCCAGCTGAGGGTCGGCCACCTCTGCCCCGGGCACGCGGTCGATGGGCCGGTCTATGCCCACCGTCCAGGGCTGGCCGGAAGGATTGAGGCCGTCGCACCAGATTTCCCCAATGTCCACCAGCATGTCCTTGGCGCCGATGCTGTAAAGGTAATGGGCGATGATGTCGCAGCTGTAGCCTTGGGCAATGGCGTTGAAGTTGAGGCTGGGATAGCCCATTGGGGCGGGATCAATATAGCCGTCCACCACCGGAAGTTCTGCGGGAAGATGCCCCATGCCGCTCTTGGCCAGGAGTTCCTGAATCTCTTCATCCGTGGGGAAGGTACTGTTCTTGAAGCCGAAGCCCCACGCATTGTACAGGGGTGCGGCGCCAAAATCCAGGGCTCCGCCGGAGCGCTCCCACAGCCGGTAGGCAATGCGGTACATGTCCTGGAACATGGGATTGGCCGGAATCTTTTCCCCGGCATTGAAGCGGGAGATGAGCGATTTCTTGTTATAGCCGGAAAGCGTACTGTCAATTTGCACCACCAGGGCATCAATGCTGTCCCGCACAGTTTCTACGGGCACATTGATTCCTTTCATATTGAGCTTGACGGTATAATTGCCACCCTGCGCATAGCCCGTAATTTGCACATATTCACCGGGCTGCTCATTGCAGGCAGCCAGCAAAACAAGGCCCATCAGGGACAGAATGGCAAGACACTTTCTCATATTGGCAAGAAATTTGTGCAAATTTACCAAATTTTTCCGATATTTGCGGGTCATGATGACAAAATGTATGAAATTCAAATCGATTCTTGCGCTGGCACTTCTTGCCGGCATCGCCATAACTTCCTGTAAGAAGACAGAAGAAAGCACCGGCCTTCCCAGCCTCACCGGACTCAGCGTTACCAACAACGCCACCACCTACGTGCGGGTGGGGGCCAAACTCACGTTCACGGCCAATGTTTCCGGCATTACCCCCTCCGATAATTCCACGCCCGGGACCATCGGCCTATACTGGCAGGTAAACACCGCCGACAGGGACACCCTCACCCGGGATATCAGCGTCTCCGTGCCCCAGTTCCACTACACCGTGGACACGCTGGGAAGCTACACGGTCTACTGCTACGCCTACGCCAGCAACTATTACAATGCTTCGGCCAGCACCGCTTTCAAGGCCATCGACCCCGAAACCGCCCTTACCGGACTGGCCGGGGAACGCACGGAAACCCTGGACGGGAAACGTTTCCGCACGGTGGAAGTGGACGGAAAAACCTGGCTGGCCGAAAATTACTATGGCGGCGGCCACCAGTACCGGTCCTGCGAGGTACTGGACTCGGTCCTTGGCAATTACTACACCTGGGAAGAAGCCCAAAGCGTGTGCCCCGGCGGCTGGCACCTCCCCACCGGCGAGGAGTTTGACGCCCTTGGCAGCAGCGCAGGCAGCCTTATGGCCGATGCCGTTTTCCTCTCCGATGCCATGTGGGAGTATTGGCCCGGCATGGTCATCACCAACGAGAAAGGCTTCAATGCCATTCCCGCCGGCTATCTGGACCTGGGCAACACTACCCAGGAGCAGGGCTTCTGCGAGTATGCCCTTTGGTGGACCGCAGACCCGGTGGACGACCAGCTGGCCGCTTTCCGCTTCATCTACGAAGACAAGCCCCTGGTACAAAAAGGCCAGGGCAGCAAAACCTCCCTGGCCCTGAATGTGCGCTGCGTAAAAGATTAACGCAAATCTGTGATTACATAGCCTTCCGGAAGCGATTTCTCCGACAAAGAGAAGTCGCTTTTTCCTTGCGGAGCGTCAAAGGCAATCCGGCTCAGGACAAAACGCGCCCGGGTGTCTTCGTCCAGCGTGAGGGTAACGTCCAGGGCATCGGCCTTCTGGCTGTTCACCTTGATGCGGTCCATATACTGCTTATAGGAAGCAATGAAGAGGGCGGGGTTGGTAAAAAGGTCTTCTTGGGTGACCGTTTCCACCACCAGTTCCCGGGCCTCCGGGTCCAGCGTCCAGCGCGTCTGTCCGTCACTGTACACTTTCAGGCCCAGTCCTTCCAGGGTATAGGCATTCCCCTCCAGGGTAACCTCCCCGTCCGTGATGTCGCGGAAGGCCGCCCCGTCCTGGGACAGGCTGTAGGTATAGTGGAAACGGACACGCCGGCCTTCCACCTTGTCCAAAAGCGCGATACCGCCCTTCCCTTGCGCAAAGGCCGGGAGAAACAGCAACATGCCCCAAAGGGCCGATAAAAACTTACGCATCACTTGTTCATAAAATGCTCCAGGATTCCTTCCAGTTCGGCGATGTCCTTCACCAGAACTTCACGCGGCTTGGCTCCGTTCTGCGGGCCCACGATGCCGGCGGCTTCCAGCTGGTCCATCACTCGTCCTGCTTTTGCATATCCCATGCCAAGTTTGCGCTGGAGGTCAGAGGTGGACCCCCGCTGATTCAGGACCACCGTACGGGCCGCCTCCTCGAAGCGGTCGTCCAGGCGGTTCATGTCCACCATGCCGCCACCGCTGTCCTCCCCTTCCGGAGCCGGCGGTTCGGGCAGATAATAAGGCGTATTATAGCTCTTCTGGTAGCCGGTCTGGTCTTCAACGGCCTTGGTGAGGGCCACAATTTCATCGTTGCCGATAAAGGCGCACTGCACACGCTCCATCTCTACGCCGCTGTACAGCAGCATGTCGCCGCGGCCGATGAGCTTATCGGCCCCAGGCTGGTCCAGGATGGTGGCAGAGTCTATGCGGGAAGTGACGCGGAAGGCAATGCGCATGGGGAAATTGGCCTTGATAAGGCCGGTAATCACATCCACAGTAGGACGCTGGGTGGCCAGAATCACGTGCAGGCCGGCGGCACGGCCCTTCTGGGCCAGACGAATCACCGAGGTGGTGATGCTGCGGGCAATGGCCTTGGACTCCGGACCGGCGCCCACCGACATGGTAAGGTCTGCGTATTCATCAATCACCGTTACAATGTACGGCATAAAGTGATGGCCTTCGTCGGAGCGCAGATGATGCTCCTTCCACTTGCTGTTGTACAGCTTGATGTTGTTTACATAGGCCTTGGAAAGCAGCTCGTAGCGGGCATCCATCTCCACGCAGAGGCTCTGCAGGATGGCAGCGGCATCCTTGGCATTCTTCACAATGGCACGGTCGCGCTCTTCCTGCTCGCTCACGGCATTGGGCAGTACGGCCAGATAATGGTGCAGCAGCGAAGCATAGGAGGAGAATTCCACCATCTTAGGGTCCACAAACACAAACTTGAGCTCTGACGGATGCTTGGAATACAGGAGCGACGCCACTATCACATTCAGGCCCACGGACTTACCCTGCTTGGTAGCACCGGCCACCAAAAGGTGCGGGGCATCGGCCAGGTCAAACACCTTCACCTGCTGGGAAATGGTATAGCCGATGGCCACGGGCAGTTCGGCCTTGCTCTCGCGGAAGGCAGGGTCGTTCAGGAGGGATTTGAGCGGCACGATGGAGGCTTTGTCGTTGGCCACCTCAATGCCCACTGAATCGGCCAGGGTGGTAATGCGCACGCCCTTGGCCTGCAGGGAAATGCCGATATCCTCCTGCAACGTCTTGATCTGGGCTATTTTCACGCCGGGCGCAGGATACACCTTGTAAAGGGTGACCGTAGGGCCCACCACAGCCGTAACATCCTGTACCTGAATCTTGTAGCTGGCCAGGGTGTTGCGGATTTTGGTATTGTTGCGCACCAGCTCGTCCTGGGAAACCTCATGGCGGGCATTGGTGTAATCGCCCAGGATGGACAGGGCCGGGGTCTTGTATTTGGGAAGGCCGTCCGGCGGGTCCAGCCGGTTGTCAATGGGCCTGAGGGGTTCTTTCACCTCCTGCTCCAGGGTATCGTCCGTCACCACCGTGATGTCCGTGGAAGCATCAGCCACAGGCTCCTCCTCTTCGGCGGGGGCTTTTTTCTCCCGCCGGGGGAAAAGCTTCTTGGCGGGTTTTTCCGGCACGGCAGGGCTTTCCTCCGGCGCGGCATCTTCCTCCGGTTCAAAGGTATCCGAGGTTTCGAAGGGGGCTTCATCGGCCGGGTCCGGGCCCTCGGGGATGGCCGGGGCTGCGCTGCGGCCCATCAGGAAATCGGAGAAGCGGCGGCTCATTGAGTAGAACCAGCCCGCCAGAAGCAGCAGCAGGAACGCTCCGGTAATGATTTCTCCGGTTTTGGCCAGGAGCCAGCTCACCCAGGCTGCTCCGGCACGTCCCCCCAGACCGCCGCCAAAAGCATACTCCAATCCGGTAAAAATGCCCAGATAGGACAGAAGCCAGGAAAGGAGGAAGGCCAGGGTAAGGCAGCCCAGGAACCATTTTCCCAGGCGGATACGGCTGCCACTCCAGCAGCGTTTGATGCTCCAGGCAATCAGGAAGGCCAGTACCGCGTAAGCTGCCAGGCCGAAGGAATCGGTGACCAGGAAATGCCCCAGGGAAAGGCCGGAGGAAGCAGCGGCATTCTGGATTTCCGGAGAACTGCCGACGCTGAGCTCGCTCTGGTCCTGGCGCCAGGTAAAGAGATAGGACGTGACGGCCACGGCCACCCACACGGTGACCAGCAGCACCACGGCCGTTCCGGCAAAGTGAAAGCCAGCCTTCTTTCTTTCACTCAGGCCCTGCCAGTATTGGGTAACGGGATTCATTTCTTGCCTTTTTTACCGCGGAAATTCCGGTTGAACTTGCCTTTGTTGCCCATTCCGTGTCCCAGGTTCAGGCCGGGACGGGAGAAGGAGACATCGGCAGAGAGTTTGGAGAGCTCTATGCCCTGCGGCACTTTTACCCGGCCGCCGGAAAGGCGCTCGATGTCCTGGAAGATAGTGGCATCGGCCACCGTATCCTTGTTCCAGATAAGATACTGCTGGCGCATGTAAATGGCCAGGGAGCGGATCATGGCGGTTTTCATCTCCCCGTCCGGCTCCTTGGAAATGAGGTCCAGGATGCTTTCAATGTTGCGTCCGTAATGACGGGCGCGAATGGGCTTGGTATTGAGGGGGATAGGGTCCGGACGGCTGCCGATCACCTCCGGCAGGGGCTTGGGATAGGGAGCGTCTACGTCCAGGTCGTAGCCGGCTATCATGAAAAGATGGTCCCAGAGTTTCTGGGCAAAATTCTCCTGCTGGTGCACCTGGGGATTCAGGCTTTCCATGACCTTGACCACGGCATAGGCCTGCTCCGTGCGCTTGGCCTTGTCCGGGATGTTCTTCAGCTGCTCCACCATTTTGAGCACATTGCGGCCGTATTCCGGCATCTGAAGTTTCTCCACCTCTGTGTTATAATAGAGTTTGATGGTATTTTCACTTGCTTCCATACGCATTCACTGTTTAGAAAATAGAGCTCAAAAGAATACTGGAATGAGCTATCGTACAAAGATAAGGAAAAAATTTTATCGGGCACGAAAAAAGGTGGCCTTTCGACCACCTTTTCGTGCACTCTTAGGGACTCGAACCCTAGACCCGCTGATTAAGAGTCAGCTGCTCTACCAGCTGAGCTAAGAGTGCTGGTATCTCTTTGTGACCCGTTCGGGGCTCGAACCCGAGACCCCAACATTAAAAGTGTTGTGCT
The DNA here is from genome assembly GCA_017934185.1 of Bacteroidales bacterium. Lineage (GTDB taxonomy): Bacteria > Bacteroidota > Bacteroidia > Bacteroidales > UBA932 > Cryptobacteroides. The sequence goes on from JAGBJY010000025.1 coordinate 89,711, forward strand.
CTACCAACTGAGCTAACGAGTCCTCCTCCCCAAATGGGATTGCAAAGGTAGTAACTTTTTCGGAATGTGCAATAAAAAAATTAAAAAATTTTTATTCGCTGTATTCCTTGATGTGCTGTTCTTTGGAAAGGCGGCATACCAGGAGGCGGTCCTTGGACTCTGCAACAATGTATCCGTCAAGGCCTTCCACCACAACGGTCTTCTCCCCTGCCGCATGGACAAAGCAGTCGCGGCAACCGAACAGGCGCACATCGCCTCCCACTACGGTATTGCCTTTTTCATCGGCCCGGATATGGGTCATGACCGAGCCCCAGCTGCCCAGGTCGCTCCAGGCAAGGTCTTCGGCAATGACGTAGATGCAGGACGATTTTTCCATGACGGCGTAGTCGATGGAAATTTTTTCGCACTCCGGGAAAAGGCGGGCAAGTTCCGACGCCTCCTTATCGGTGAAGAGCGCAGGCTGCAGCCGGTCCATGATGGCGGCAATCTGCGGGGCATAGGCACGGAGCTCCCGCACGATGGTGGCCACATTCCACACAAAAATACCGGCGTTCCAGAAATAATGTCCGTCTTCCAGATAGCCGATGGCGGTATCCAGGTCCGGTTTTTCCTTAAACTCCGTCACTTTCACCAGCTGGCCTCGGAGCGACTCGGCCGCATGGATGTAGCCGTAGCCGGTCTCCGGGCGCGAGGGGGCGATGCCCACCGTGACGATGGCATCCCGTTCGGCAGTAAAGGCCAGGGCCTTGGCAATGGTCTCGGCAAACTCGGCGGTTTTGAGCACCAGGGCATCGGCCGGGGTTACCACAATATTGGCCTGAGGGTCCTTCTGCTGGATTTTCCACGAAGCGTAGGCAATGCAGGGAGCGGTATTCCGGCCTTCCGGTTCCAGCAGAATCTGGTCATCGGGAATCTGGGGCAGCTGTTCTTTCACAAGGGCGGCGTAGCGCTGGCCCGTCACCACCCAAAAATGGTGCGGCGCACAGACGGGGGCAAAACGGTCGGCCGTCAGCTGGATGAGGCTGCGGCCCACGCCCAGCACATCAATGAACTGCTTGGGGACCTCCGGGGTGGAGAGGGGCCAGAGACGGCTTCCAATGCCGCCGGCCATAATTACTACGTGTGTATTCATAGGGTAACGTTTGTTATTTCACCGGTAAAAAGATACCAGAGCGCACCGCGCACATTCCGGTATCCCATGGCCTTGTACAGGCGCATATAGCGGTGCACCTGGTAGAGGTATCCCTCCTCCGGCTTGCCGAATTTATAGTCAATGATATCTGCGGAGCCGTCCGCGTGCAGCACCACCCTGTCGGGCCTGTACTCCCGGCCGTCGGAGGCAATGATGGCCGATTCCAGCCGATGCGAGGCCTCCTTGGAGAACCAACCCAGGGGGGCCACGGAGGAGAGGCGCTCCTCAAGGAAAGCGAGGGTGGAGGCGGCATCGGCCTTGGGAAGTTCCCCTTTTCGGACAGCGGCCTCCACCGCAGCAGGAAGATCCTCCGGATGAACGGTTTGCGCCAGGATGCCATGCAGCACATTGCCCCGGATGCGGTGGCTGGCCGACGGGCCGAAGCTGCCGTCCTCGCCAAAGTAGTCGGCGGCTTCCGGGCTGAAACGAAGGCGTTCGCCGGCATCGGCCTGGTAGGAAACATAGCCGGATTCAAGGACGGCGGCCTCCTCCGCTTCCCTTTTCAGCTGCGAGAAATCGTAGGGCTCTCCAAGGAAGGTGTCGCCGCCGCCCAGATAGCTATAGAGCAACTGGGAAAGGTTTTTCCAGTCTGCAGAGCCTTCGGCCACTTTCTTGGGCGGCGGTGCCGCTATGATTTTGAGGCCGTATTTGGCCCTTGTGAGGGCTACGTAAAAGACATTCAGGTTGTCAATGGCCTGCATTTTCCGCTCCTGCCTGTAGCTGCCGGCAAAGAAGGTGTCGGCGCTGCCGCTGTCCAGGCTTATGCGGTACAGGCCATCGGCCAGGGCGGAGCCCTCCGCTTTGGGGGTGCACCAGTAGGAGGAGGCTTTGTACAGGGTCACTTTTTCTGCAAATGGAACCAGCACAAAGGGGAATTCCAGGCCCTTGGATTTATGGATGGTCATCACCCGCACGCTGTCTCCGGTGGCGGGTGAAGCTATCTTGGGCTGGGCGTCCTCCCAGGCGCGGAGGAAGGCGCCGAGGTTGTTGCCATTGCTTTGGACCCAATCCTGCAGATAGTCCATAAAGGATTGGATGTAAGGAACTTCCGCATCAAAAGTATCCGGGCAGGCTTCCCGGAGATTCCGGAGCATGGCCTCGGCAACGTCTGTAAGGGAATGATAAAACGCCGGACGCTGCACCTCCAGGGAACGGGCCAGATAACCGGCCACGGAGGAGGCGTTGTCGCCGGTAGCGGGCGCATCGGTGAGCGAGAGCTGCGACACCAGGCGGCGCACCGTCACCGAGGCTTTCACGAAGAGGGAATCGTCCGACACCACCGGGATTTTTTCCTGCACCAGGGCCGATGCAATGGCCGCCCCTTCGGCATTGCCCCGCACCAGGATGGCCACATCGGCCCAGTGCGCGCCGCGCTCACGAAGGTCCCGGAGGGTCTGGATAATTTCTGCGCCCTGGTCTTCGGTGAAGCGCACTTCCACAGAGCCCGGGGCCTGGTCTTTGAATTTGACCGCCTGCGATACGCCCTGGTACAGCCGGCCTATTTCTCCATCGGCCTGGATAAGGGCGTCCAGCTTCTCTGCGGCGAAGGTGAAGAAGTCGTTATTGAAGTGGACGATGGTCCGGCAGGTGCGGTAGTTTTCGCCCAGCACCTCCACCCGGGTCTGGCGGAATTCTTTTTCCAGCTCCCTGCCCAGCAGCCTCCAGTCACTCCCCCGCCAGCGGTAGATGCTCTGTTTCACGTCGCCCACCACCAGGGAAAGATGGTTCTGCGCGTCGCTGTTGTGCAGCAAAGGACGGAAATTCTCCCATTGGACCATGGCCGTGTCCTGGAATTCATCCAGGAGGAAATTGTCATAGCGGACGCCCAGTTTTTCGTAGATGAAAGGGGTGTCGGTGCCTGCAATGATTTGCTTCAGGATTTCATTGCTGTCGTCTATGGAAAGGAGATTTTTCTCTTTCTGGATTTGGGTAAGAGCTTCGCGGAGTTCCCCGGCCACGCCCAGGCCATAGAGCTGACCTTGGATGGTGCGGGCTGTCTGGTACTCTTTATAGGGCTGGTCCCACAGCATTAGGAAAGCGCTCAGGGGCTCATCCAGGGCGCCGCCAAGCTGCTGCAGGAGATGGGCTTTGCCCTTGGAAAACCACAACTGGGCATCGGAAGCATTGCGCAGGAAAGCATCCGTGGGTTTGGGTATGGGATGTTTAAGGTCCTGATACTTGTACAGTTGCACAAGGAACTTCCGGTTGGAGTCGGCCGGGTCCACCGCGCTTTCCTGCAAGGCTTTCAAGCAGTCTCCGGCAGCCGTTTGCACGCGCTCCAGAAAGTTGCTTTCTATCTGCCTGCAGTGCTTTCGCAGACTGGAAAGCTTCTCCCTGGAAAAATCCGGCTTTTCCTCCGGCATCTCCTGCAGGCTTCCGGCCACTTCCTTGAGCCGGCCTTCCAGGGAGAACTTACCGGACGACTCCAGGTCTTCCCGCACGCTGCGGGTGAGCCAGTCCAGCAGGGTTTTGTCCCCCTCTTCCGTGAGGGAATCCAGCAGGCGGTCTACGCTCTCGGTCACCAGTGCCTCCCGGTCCAGCTGCACCTGATAAGTGGAAAACTGGCCGATTTCCCGCGAGAACGCCCGCAAAGCCTGCTGGAAAAAGCGGTCGATGGTAGAGACGGCAAACGCGGAGTAATCGTTCAGGATGGCCGACAACTGCTGCTTGGCACGGCGCTGCAAGGTGGGCGCGTCCATGCCCAGCTCCTTGAAGTACGGAGACTGCCCGGGCTCACTGGCAAGGGTGTTCAGCTCTTTCAGGATACGGCGTTTCATCTCGTCGGTGGCCTTGTTGGTAAAGGTCACGGCCAGCACATGGCGGTAGGCATCGGCCCTGTCCTCTGAAAGGATGAGCCTCAGATACTCCCGTGCCAGGGCATATGTCTTGCCGGACCCCGCCGACGCTTTCAGTACGCGTATCACCTTACAAATATAAGCATTTTCCGTTATCTTTCGGCCCGGCGGATATTTCCGTGTTGACCAAGGGAGCGCACAGAAAACCGATTCTGCGTCAACATGGTTCCTAAAAGGCCCGTATTTGCCAAAATCATTGCCATGTTGACAAGCAAAAAGCACTGAGAATTATTTTTTTGTCAACACGGCAAAATTTTTTGTATCTTTGAAGAGCAAAACACTAATCACTATGGCAAACATCAACGACTACATTCAGCAGATTGTCGGCGCAGCTGCCGGCAAAGTGAACATTCCCTCCGATGTAAAAGACCAGGTACTGGGCGGCCTTTCCTCCTCCATTCTGGGCTCCCTCACCCAGACGGCTTCCAAGGCCGGCGGTCTGGACGAAATCAAGAACCTCCTCACCGGCAAGGCCGATGCCGCTTCCAGCAGCATTACCGCCCTGGCCGGCAATCTGTTCAACACCAACGTGCTCAGCAAACTCAATCTGGGCAGCCTGGCCCCTGCGCTGAGCGCCCTCATCCCCGGAATCATGAGCAAACTCTCCGGCTTTATCAAAGACCAGGACGGGGACGGCGACGTGGATATCAACGACATCCTGCTCTCCCTCAAGGGCAATTCCGGAGCGGGCAGCCTTCTGGGTGCTGCCACCAGCATCCTGGGCGGCCTCTTTGGCGGAAAGAAGTAGCGTGGCGGTTAACCCGCTGATTCACAACATGCTAACGCGACGGACGGGCACTCAGAAAGTACCCGTCCGTTTGCTTAAAGTATTGTGTGCGAGCTACTTGTCCGCCACAGGGTCATATTCCAGGATGTCTCCGGGTTGGCAGCCCAGTGCCTTGCAGAGTGCTTCCAGCGTACTCAGGCGGATAGCCTTGGCCTTTCCGGTTTTCAGGATGGACAGGTTGGCCTCCGTGATTCCCACTTTCTCAGCGAGTTCACGGGAGGTCATCCTTCTCAGAATCAATTTGTCAATATTGATTACTATGGCCATAACAGACTACTTTTCATCCTGGGCCGACTGCTCGTCCACCTCCTTGCCTTTCAGGTAGGAAGGCAGTTCCATGCCGGCCATCTTGAAGAGGTCCTGAAGCGGGGGAACGCTCTTCATCATTCCGGAAATGAAATTGGACGTGGCGGTCTTGCCGTCGGCGCCGCTGCCGGTATCCCATACGGTTACCTTGTCGATGTTGATGCCCTTCACGGCCTCTACCTGGGTCTTCACCAGCTCCGGCAGTTTGTCGGCAATCATCATGAGGACAGCCTTCTGGGCGTCACCTTCGGCGGCATTCACCAGGCTGTTGAAACCGTCGGCCTGCTTGGTGAGGATTTCCAGCATACCCTTTGCCTGGGCGTCCATCTTGGCGAAGATGGCATCGGCCTCACCCTTGGCCTTGCGGCGGATTTGCTCGGCTTCGGCCTCGGCCTCGATGATTTTCTTCTGCTTGTCAATCTCGGCGGCCACCACGATGTTGGCCTTCTGAGTGGCTTCTTCACGGGCGGCACGGGCCAGTTCGGCGTCACGCTCGCTCTGGTAGGCCTCTTCCAGGGCCTTGGCGGCCTGCACCTTTTCGGCGGCTACGGCCAGACGGTCGGCCTCGGCGGTCTTCTGACGGCGGAGGGCGTCGGAGTTGGCAATCTCAATCTTGGCGCTGTTCTCACCCTTCACGGCATCGGCATCGGCCGCAGCCACGTTGATACGGGTGTCCTTGTCGGCCATGGCCTTGCCGGTTTCACCGTAACGGTTCTGCTCGGCCACGCTCTTCTTGGCGTCGTTGATGGCTTTGGCGGCTGCTTCCTTACCCAGGGCCTCGATGTAGCCGGATTCGTCGCGGATATCCGTCACGTTCACGTTGATAAGTTTGAGGCCGATTTTACGGAGCTCCGCTTCCACGTTGGTGGACACGTTGGCCAGGAACTTGTCACGGTCGGCGTTGATTTCCTCAATGTCCATGGTGGCAATCACAAGACGCAACTGCCCGAAGAGGATATCGGTGGCGATGTTCTGGATGCTGTCTACGGAAAGGCCCAGCAGGCGCTCCGCAGCGTTGGTCATGTTCTCCGGCTCGGTGGAGATACCCACGGTGAAGCGGCAGGGAACGTCCACGCGGATGTTCTGCTTGGAAAGGGCGTTGGTGAGGTTGCACTCAATGGAGATGGGCTTCAGGTCCAGGAAGGCATAGTCCTGGAACACGGGCCAGATAAAGGCGGCGCCGCCATGGATGCAACGGGCCGATGAAATGGAACCGGCGGCGTTCTTACCGGTTTTACCGTAGATGACAAGAATCTTGTCGGAGGGGCAGCGGCGGTAGCGCTTGAGGATGGCGGCCAGGGTGACAAACACCACGGCCACCAGGATAAGGATCAGATAAAGCTGAGGCATAATTATATGGTATAAGTTGTTGTTTCTTCCACTAAGAGGGTGGTGTTGTCCAGGGCATCCACCACACGGATGGGTGTGCCGGTTTTGAGCGCTTCATCGCTTTCGGTAACGGCATCGTACTCCCGGACGGCACCGGCAATGGTGATTTGCACTTTGCCTGACCCGCTGCGGGCGGCCGGAATGGTCAGATACACTTTCCCTTCGCAGCCGGCAGCCGCTTTCTGCACATGGATGTTGCCGCTCTGCTGCATGCCGGAGAGCCATTTGAAAAGGTACATCACCGCAGCCACCAGGGCCACGCCGATAAGGGCCGATACGAAGATGAGCAGTGCCACGTTCGGGATGTTGTCCTGCAGCAGGATGGCGCTCCAGCCGAAGCCCAGGATGAAGTTCACGAAGTTTCGCAGCGTGTACAGGTTGGAGCCTCCATCAATGTTGGAGAGGTCGCTTCCGTCCATGCTTACGTCCACATCGGTGTCAAAGTCGGTGTCGGCATCGGCCCCCACGAAAGTGAGGATGCTCTGCACCAGGAAGATAAGCGAGGCCGTGAGGGTGACACCCCACAGGATTTTCATAACAAGGCTGAGACCAGCCCACCAGGTTGCAATCATAGTATTTCAGTGTTTGTTTTGCAAAGATAGTAAAAATTTATTGAATTGCAATAATTTTTTACCAAAACTTAAAATTGTAGAGCAAATACCCGGTAGTTTAACAGTTTGATTTTGCGATTTTTTTGATAGAAGGCCCTCCAGGGTCTTTTTTTTGTCAATTATATTTCTTATATTTGTAGCATTATATAGCATTGTTACAAATATGAAGCTTAATATCGTCAAGTCTAA
>JAGBJY010000026.1 GCA_017934185.1 Bacteroidales bacterium
AAGAAATATAATTGACAAAAAAAAGACCCTGGAGGGCCTTCTATCAAAAAAATCGCAAAATCAAACTGTTAAACTACCGGGCACCTTGCCCTTCTGATATTATTTGCTTTTCTGACAAATAATTACTACCTTTGCGGTCCCTCTGAATGCAGGGGGATCGCAACTTTTTATGTTAAACCATTAATAATCAAGACAGTGGACACACTTAGCTACAAAACAGTTTCCCTGAATAAGGCAACTGTGAACAAGGAGTGGCTCGTCATTGATGCAACCGATCTCGTGCTCGGTCGCCTGGCTTCCCGCGTAGCCCTTGTGCTGCGTGGCAAGAACAAGCCCGGTTACACCCCGCATGTGGATTGTGGTGACAACGTAATCATCGTGAACGCCGACAAGATCCGTCTTACCGGCAAGAAGATGACCGACCGCGTCTATGTCCGTTACACCGGTTATCCGGGCGGCCAGCGCTTCACCACTCCCCGCGAGATTCTTGCTACAAGACCCGCCGAACTCATCCGTCGGTCTGTGAAGGGCATGCTCCCGAAGACCCGTCTTGGTGACAAGCTCATCAATAACCTGTACGTTTATGCAGGTCCCGAGCACCCGCACCAGGCCCAGAATCCTAAACAAATTAAGTTTAACGAAATCTAAACAGAGCACATGGAACAAAAACACGCCCTTGGAAGACGTAAAGCAGCTGTCGCTCGTGTTTATGTAGTATCCGGAACCGGCAAGTTCGTTATCAACGACCGCCCCATGGAAGAGTACTTCAAGGAGGGAACCCTCCAGTACATCGCCAACCAGGCCCTTGAGGTCACCGGTACTGCAGGTCAGTTTGACATCAAGGTAACCCTCGTGGGAGGTGGTACCAAAGGTCAGGCAGAGGCCGTTCGTCTCGGTATCGCCCGCGCCCTGTGCGAGGTAGATAAAGAGGCCTACCGCTCTACCCTCAAGGCCGCCGGTTTCCTCACCCGCGACGCTCGCGAAGTCGAGCGCAAGAAGCCCGGTCAGCCTGGCGCACGCCGCCGCTTCCAGTTCAGCAAGCGTTAATCGGCCTGAACTACCCTTTACGTCAGCACAGCTTTGGGTTATCGTAAATCCTGAGACCGCGGTGAGGATGAGAATCTTCCCGAGCTACAAGAGGGATTGCCCGGCTGCGAAAAAATCCCGGAGACCAGACCGAGTCTGCTACTTCGGATTGATGAATGAGTTATTAAAAAGAACAACAACCCATGTCAAGAACTAATTTTCAGGAATTGCTTGATGCAGGCGCACACTTCGGCCACCTCGCCCGTAAGTGGAATCCTAAGATGGCTCCGTATATCTTCGTAGAGAGGAACGGCATCCATATCATCGACCTGCACAAGACCGTCGTCAAGATTGACGAGGCAGCAGAGGTCCTCAAGGAAATGGCCCGCAGCGGCCGCAAGGTCCTCTTCGTTGCCACCAAGAAACAGGCAAAAGAGGTAGTTGCCGAAAAGGCCGCCTCCGTCAATATGCCTTCCGTGACCGAGCGTTGGCCGGGCGGTATGCTTACCAACTTCCCCACCATTCGCAAGGCCGTCAAAAAGATGAACACCATCGACAAGATGAAAGAAGATGGCACCTTCGAGAAACTCGCCAAGCGTGAGCGTCTCCAGGTAGAGCGCCAGCGGGCCAAGCTGGAGAAGAACCTCGGTTCTATCCGTGACATGTCCCGTCTTCCCAGCGCCCTCTTCGTGGTTGATGTGCAGAAAGAGGCCAACGCCGTGAAAGAGGCTGCCCGTCTGAACATCCCGGTGATCGCTATGGTTGACACTTGTTGCGATCCCACCCCGATTGATTACGTGATCCCGGCAAACGACGACGCCACGAAGTCCATCGAACTCATCATGGATGTGATGTGCAAGGCTATCAATGAAGGTCTGGAAGAGCGCAAGCTCGCCAAGGAGAAGGAAGATGCCGAAGCTCCCGCTGAGGCTTCCGCCGCCGAGGCCGCTCCCGCCAAGAAGCTCCGTGCACGCCGCACCCCTAAGGCCGAGGCCGCTCCCGCCGCCGAGGCTCCCGCAGCTGAAGAAGCTGCCCCCGCAGAGTAATTAACCGTTTAAAAAGCAAGTAAACTATGGCTATCGCATTAGCAGACATCAAGAAACTCCGCGACATGACCAGCGCGGGTATGATGGATTGCAAGAAGGCCCTTGAGGAAGCCGCCGGTGACTTCAAGCGTGCCGTTGAGATCCTCCGCGAGAAAGGTAAATCCACCCTTGCAAAACGTGGTGAAAACGAGACCACCCAGGGTGCCGTGCTCAGCCGTGTAGACGGTGGCAAGGCCGTTCTGGTTTGCCTCGGTTGCGAAACCGACTTCGTGGCTGCCACCCCTGACTTCAAGACCCTCGCCGGCAACATCGCCGACGCCGCCATCGCCGCTTTCCCCGCCGATGCAGAGGCCCTGAAGGCCGTGAAACTTGCCGACGGTTACTCCATCGAGGAAGACATCACCAACCAGGCCGGCAAGACCGGTGAGAAGCACGTGCTGGCTTTCTACGGCGCCCTTGAGGCTCCGTACGTGAGCGAATATGTGCACTTCAACGGCAAGCTGGGTGCCATCGTGGCCTTCAACAAGCCCGTTGCCCCCGAAATTGCCCGCGGCATTGCCATGCAGGTGGCTTCCATGAACCCCGTGGCCGTGGATGCCGCCAGCGTTCCCGCCGACGTCCTGGAATCCGAGAAGACCGTTGCTGTCCAGAAGACCAAGGACGAGCAGGTTCAGAAGTCTGTGGACAACGCCCTCAAGAAGGCCGGTATCAACCCCGCCCACGTTGACAGCGAAGATCACATCGAGTCCAACACCGCCAAGGGTTGGCTCACCGCTGAACAGGCCCACGAGGCCCGTGAAATCATCGCCAAGGTTGGCGCTGAGACCCTCGCCTCCCTGGAGCAGAAGGTGCAGATGATTGAAGGCATCGTGAAGGGCCGTATCCAGAAGTTCCTGAAGGAAAACACCCTCATGGAGCAGGAATACCAGCTCTCCGATGACAAAAAGACCGTGAAAGAAGCTCTGGCCGCCGCCGATAAGGAAGCTACCGTGCTCGCTTTCCGTCGCTTCTCCCTCTCCGACTAATTTCCCCGGTGCATACTAAAATCGGCCTTCCATCTTCGGGAGGCCGATTTTTTTGTGTATGCCTATCGCACTGACTCTCAGCTCTTTACACAAAAACAGTAAGCAATTATTGCTTACTGTTTTTACAGAAACTCCTGTGTATCAAGCAGATAGCGTTTCGCGCTATTTTGTGGTGAAAAGGTAGGTGCAGTGGCTGGTGTAGGTTTCGCCGGGCCGAAGCACCACGGAGGGCCAGTCGGCCTTATTGGGGGAGTCGGGGTAGTGCTGGGTTTCCAGGCAGATGGCGCTGCGGTGCGGATAGGCAATGCCTTTCTTGCCGATGACTGAGCCGTCCAGGAAGTTGCCGCAGTACACCTGGATGCCGGGCTCATCGGTAAGCACGTTCAGCGCAATCCCGCTTTCCGGGCAGTAAAGCTCGGCGGCGGTATTGTTGCCATCAAGCACCCAGTTGTGGTCAAAGCCATGGCCGTTGCGTACCTGCTCACAGGGGGCGTTGATCCCCTCGCCGATGCGTTTGGGCTGCCGGAAATCAAAGGGCGTATCTTCTACGGGGCAAATTTCGCCGGTCGTCATGAAGGTGCTGTCCACGGGGGTGAAATGGCTGGCCTGCAGGCACAGGATATCGTCTTCAATGCTGTGGCCCGCAGGGTCTCCGGCGAGATTGAAGTACGCGTGGTTGGTCATGTTCACGATGGTGGGCTTGTCCGAGGTGGCCTCATAGGCAATCTCCAGCGCATTGTCCTCCGTGAGCGTGTAAATGACGGTGGCGGTGACGGTTCCGGGGAAGCCGTTGTCTCCGTCCGGGGAAACCACCTGCAGCTTGACATGCGCGTTATCGGCCTCCAGCACCTCATAGACTTTGTACTGCCAGCCCGTGGGCCCGCCATGCAGGCAGTGCCCGTAATTGTTCTGCGGCAGCTGGTACTCCACCCCGTCCAGGGTAAAGCGGCCCTCGGCAATGCGGTTGGCATAGCGGCCGATGGAAGCGCCGAAGTCGGTCTGGTTGTTTTCCGGAAAGTAATCGGTCACCTTGTCAAAGCCCAGCACAACGTCGCGGAAAGTGCCGTCGCGGTCCGGGACCATCAGGGACACGATGCGTCCGCCGAAGTTGGTGATGCATACCTCCATGCCGGAGGGGTTGGTGAGGGTGTAAAGCGCTGTGGCGGCGCCGTTGTAGGAGGCTTCAAAATCTTTGGGGTTCAGGCCGGAGCGGGTGATTTGGGGCGCGGAGCAGGCCACGAGGCCCACCAGCGCGCAGAGGGCAGCAATTCTTTTCATAGTTTATTTCCGGTTTTTCCAGAGGGCGGTCATGTCCTCCAGGGTTTTGCCCTTGGTCTCGGGCACCAACTTCCACACAAAAACGGCGGCAATGATGCAGATAATGCCGTAAAGGGCGTAGGCAAAGAAGTGGCCGAAACTGTCTCCCATGCTGCCCAGCTTCATATTGTACATGGGCACAAAGGTGGAGCTCACGATGAAATTGAAAATCCACTGGAAAGCCACAGCCACGGCCGTTGCCTGGCTGCGGATGGTGTTGGGGAAAATCTCGGAGATGTACACCCAGCAGATGGGACCCCAGCTGAACATGAACGAGGCGCTGTACACCATGATGCTGATCACGGGAATCACGGCCGGCATGGCAACCACATTGGAAAGAGCAACGCCAAGTGCACCCAGGGCCATCCCCAGCGAGCCGGTAATCAGGAGCGGCTTGCGTCCCAGCTTCTCCACGGAGAAAACGGCCACCAGCGTGAAGGAAATGTTGATAACCCCCATAATGACGGTGAACAGCATGTTATTGCTTACCCCCATGGATTCAAAAATGCGCGGGGCAAAATACAGCACGGCGTTGATGCCGATAATCTGCTGGAACACCGAGAGCATGCAGCCGATGAACACCACCATGAAGCCATAGGCAAAGAGCTTTTCGGTCTTTTCCACGGCGGTGGCCTTGATTTCGGAGAGAATTTCGCGGGCCTTGGCCTCACCGTTCACGTTGGAAAGGACGGTGAGGGCTTTGTCGTCCTGCCCGCTCAGGGCCAGGTAACGCGGCGTCTCCGGCACCAGCAGGATGAGGAGGGCAAAGAGGCCGGCGGGAACGGCCTCGCTCACAAACATCACCCTCCAGCCCACGGCATTGGTCCACGCCACCACATTGGGGTCGGAGGCATGGCTGCGGATAATCAGGAAATTCACGAAATACACCACCAGCTGGCCGAAGATAATGGCAAACTGGTTCCAGGAAACCAGCGTTCCGCGCTTGGAGGCGGGCGCAACTTCGGCAATATACATGGGGCAGAGGGCTGATGCCAGTCCCACGCCGACCCCGCCCAGGATGCGGTAGCCGTTGAAGGCCCACAGGAGGCTCTTTGTGGCTACGCCTTTAGGGAAGAAGAGGAACTCCGGGTTGTAGGAGCCCAGGGCGCTCAGGAAGAAAAGGATGCCTGCAATGAAGAGGCTCTTCTTGCGGCCCAGCCGGGAAGCCATGACGCCGGAAAGGAAGGCGCCGATGATGCAGCCGATGAGGGCGCTGGAGGTGGTGAAGCCGTGCAGGCCGTCGGTGTAAGTGAAATCCTTTGCGCTCTGGAAGAAAGCCTGGAGGCCTTTCTCGGCGCCGGAAATGACGGCGGTGTCGTATCCGAACAGAAGTCCGCCCAGGACGGCAACCAGCACAATTCCGAAGAGGTAAGCGGCGCTGCCGCTCTGTCTGTAATTGTTCATGCTGTGGTTATAATCAAAGTTCTTGTACAAAAATAAAGAAAAAATGCCTATCTTTGAAGAAATCCGCATAAGAGATTAACATTTTATTATAATATGGCAACAGAAAAGCTTGAAAAAATTGCATCGCAGGTGCGCCGTGACATTGTCCGCATGGTAAGCGCGGCCGGTTCCGGCCATCCGGGCGGCTCCATGTCCACCACGGACATCCTCACCGCCCTCTATTTTGAGGTGATGGACCACAATCCTGCCACCTGGACCCGTGCCGGCAAGGGACAGGACCAGTTCATCCTGTCGGCCGGCCACCTGGCTCCCGTGTATTATTCTATCCTCTCCCGCGCGGGTTATTTCCCCGTAAGCGAGCTGGGCACCCTCCGCAAGCTGGGCTCCCGCCTGCAGGGTCATCCTTCCGTGCGGAGGAACCTGCCGGGTGTCACCCAGGCCTCGGGGTCTCTCGGACAGGGCGTTTCCGTGGCCGCCGGTCTGGCACTGGCCAAGAAACTGGACGGGGACAAGCACTGCGTGTATGTGCTTTGCGGCGACGGCGAGTCTGAGGAAGGCCAGATTTGGGAAGGCGCCGAATTCGCCACCCATCACAGCCTGGGCAACCTTATCGGCATTACCGACTGGAACGGCCAGCAGATTGACGGTCCGGTAGAGTCTGTTTCCGGCGGCGGGGACCTGCAGCTCAAATGGCAGGCTTTCGGCTGGAACACCGTTACCGCCGACGGGCACGACATGGAAGCCATCGTCACCGCTTTTGGCAAAGCCAAGGAACTGGGCAAGAAGACCCATCGGCCCACCATGATTCTGTTCAAGACCGACATGGGCCATGGTGTAGACTTCATGGCCGGTACCCACAAGTGGCACGGCAAGGCCCCTTCGGCCCAGCAGTGTGAAGCCGCCCTCGCGCAACTGGAAGAAACCCTTGGAGATTATTAATCAGACAGTCCTATGAAAAAATACATCGATACAGGAAAGAAAGACACCCGCAGCGGCTTCGGCGAAGGCCTGCTCAGGGCCGGACGGGCCGATGAACGCGTAGTGGCCCTCACTGCCGACCTCAAAGGTTCCCTCAAGATGGACGCCTTTGCCGCCGAATTCCCCGAACGTTTCATCCAGTGCGGCATTGCCGAAGCCAATATGGTAGGCGCCGCCGCCGGCCTGGCCATTGCCGGAAAGGTGCCTTTCATCGGCTCTTTTGCCGAATTTGTCACCGGCCGCGTGTACGACCAGCTCCGTCAGGAAGTGGCCTATGGCAATACCAATGTGAAGATTGCCTCTTCCCATGCCGGGATTACCCTGGGCGAGGACGGTGCCACCCACCAGACCATGGAGGACATTGCCCTTATGCGCGCCCTTCCCGGCATGGCGGTGGTGAACCCCTGTGACTACAACCAGACCGTGCAGGCCACCCTGGCCGCCGCCAAGTACGAAGGCCCCGTGTACCTGCGCTTCGGCCGTCCTTCCGTGCCCAATTTCACGGACCCGGAGGAGCCTTTCCAGATTGGCAAGGCCTATGTCATGAACGAGGGGAAAGACGCCACAGTTTTCTGCTGCGGTCACCTGGTATGGGAGGCCCTCAAAGCCGCCGAAGCCCTTGAGGCCGAGGGCGTTGGCGTGGAAGTGGTGAATGTGGCCACCATCAAGCCCCTGGACGAGGAGACGGTGCTCTCATCGGCCCGCAAGACCGGCAAGGTGCTGGTGGCCGAAGAGCACAACCGCGCCGGCGGCCTGGGAGAGACCATCGCCTCCGTCCTGGCGGAGAAACAGCCCACCAAGGTGGTGTTCATGAACGGCGGCGACCGCTTCGGCCAAACCGGCACCCCCGCGGAACTCATGGCCCTCTACGGCCTTGACGCCGCCCACATCGTGGAAACCGTCAAATCCATGCTGTAGCCTTTCTGCAAAAGGTCGGTTTTTAGGCCGCACACCTTTTGCGCCTATTAGGCTTCCCATCGGCCTGTATGGCCATTTTGCTGCAAAAGGTCGGAAGTAAGAAATCCGACCTTTTGCATTTACATCAATTCTGTTACAAAAGTAAAGAATGTCTGGATGCCCTTCTTGTCCTGGAGGCGGGTCATGTAGCAGAAGTTGCCAAGGTCGTCCGACAAGGCGTCGGGGACACGGCCGGCGAAGCAGATGGCGCTGCCGTAGCGCTCCCAAATCTCTGCATCGGAGTGCTTGTACCCCTTTCCGTCGCGGCGGGCGGCATAGGCGCAGTAGGCATCTTCGCCGATGGGCTTCCGGGCCTCATCGAAGGCTAGCATATCGGCCCAAATCTGGAAGACGTCGGTCTGGTGCGCATAGTTCATCATGTCGGGGGTGTAGCCTCCCGGCGGGCGCATGTTCACTTCCAGACCCACGTAGTCGCCTTTTTTGCCCAGGCCTTCGCGGTCGCGGTCCAGCTGGAAGTACTCCAGGTGCACAAATCGGCTCTTGATGTTGAAGGCCTTCACGGTACGGCGGCCGATTTCAGAGAGCTTCTTGGGCACTGTTTTGTTGGTGTAATAGCAGGTATCCAGGTTCTTGTGCACAATTTCCATGATGGGCGTGGGGAACACGCTGTTGTTCTCAAAGATGGGCTCCATCCGGGAATTGTAAATGGCATCGTAGCTAATGAGAAGGCCGGTGATAAACTCCTCAATCACAAAGTATTGGAAGTTGTGAGCATGGTCACGGAACCAGGCCTCCAGGTCGGCATCGCTCTGGAGCTTGAAGGTGCCGGAGGCGCCCATGCCGCTGTCGGGTTTGGCAATGACGGGGTAACCGGTCTTCTTCACAAAAGCCTTCACCTTGGCTTCCCCCTCGGCCCCCTTGATTTGGCGGGCTGTGGGAATGCCGCCCAGGGCATAGTACTTTTTCATCTCGCTCTTGTTGCGGATGGAGGCAATCTGGTCGGTCTTGATGCCGGTGGTCACGTTGAAGTCTGTGCGCAGGCGGGCGTCCTGAGAGAGCCAGTACTCGTTGTTGGACTCTATCCAGTCAATCTTGCCATACTTGTGGGCAAACCAGGCCACCGCCCGGTACATTTCGTCGTAGTCTTCCAGGTTTTTCACCTGATAATAATCCGTGAGGCTCTGCCTGAGTTCCCGGGAAAGGTTCTCATAGGGAGTGTCGGCAATGCCCAGCACATTCACGCCATTGGCCTTGGCACCGGCACAGAAATGCCAGTAGGTGGCCGGAAAATGCGGGGAAATAAATACTAAGTTCATAAATGTATAGGATTTGTTTTCTTCAGAGACCCTGCGCATGGCTCCGCGGCTAAGCTCGAAGGCTTCGCCGCGCAGTTCGCTGCGGCCGTCCTTAACCTTCACATAGCCGCCGTCCCGGAAAGTGTAGAAACGGTGGCCCCAACTGTCGGGAAAGGCTATGTCTTCAAAGAGCCGGAGGCCGTCCACGGTGGCATAGCGCACCTGCTCAAAATGCGGAACCAGCTGAATATCAGTAAGTCCCAGGCCTTTTAGCCAGCGCTGGTACTCGGGGTCTGTGGCCTCGCCGGGCAGCTCCGGATGGGAATACACCCGGGCGGCGCAGTTCATGCTGCCGGCACTGCAGCCCATCACCACTCCGTCAAAGCCCTGGAGCAGCTGCTTCAGGCCAATTTCATGCAGGAATTTGTTCTGGGTAGGCACGTGCCCGCCGCAGAGGACCACCCAATGAGCGCGCCGGACCAGCTGCGCGGTTTGAGCGGCGTTCCGCCGGTCCAGCATCACGATTTCTTCGGTCTCTATGCCGGAGTTGTGAATGCATTCACTCATGCCCTTCAGGACGGAGTCCGTGAAGCCGCGGTCGTCCGGGGCGGCGCTCACCAGCAGGACGCGCGGCAGGGCTTTTTCGGGGGCGCCCATCCGCCGAAGGGCACTGGAGAGCTCCGCCTTGACATCGGGCAGGAAGCCGTTGTCAGAGGTGAAATGGTCTTCGCCGAAGCGAGTGGGACTACCGGTAAGATACAGCGTCATAGCATGCAAAGTTACAATTTATTCCCAAAGCCTTGTTGCCTTAGTTGTTGAAATCGGTCATTTGGGGGCAAAAATGACCGATTTCACTTCACCGCCGAGTTTAAATCGGTCAAAAACGGCACAAAATGACCGATTCCAAATGATTTTTGGTGTTGGCGGGGCCGAAACTTGCCTTTTGGACCACTGCGCAAAAGCCGGGCACGAAAATTTCTGTATCTGCAAAGAATTCTTTATCTTTGGAGAAAAATTACGCCTATGCCCAATGCCCTCGGGCACATCGCGCAGGTGGTGGGACCTGTGGTGGATGTGCACTTCAATATATCGGCCCGCAATGCAGAGATTGAACTGCCCAGAATTGACGATGCCCTTACGGTTACCCGTTCGGACGGAAAGCAGGTAATCCTGGAAGTGCAGCAGCACATCGGGGAAGACACCGTGCGTTGCGTGGCCATGGATTCCACGGACGGCCTCAGCCGCGGCCTCGCGGTAGAGAACACCTTCCGCCCCATTTCCATGCCGGTGGGAGGCCAGATCCGCGGCCGCGTGATGAACGTCACCGGCGATGCCATTGACGGCATGGCTCCCCTGGACCGCCACGAGACCCTTCCCATCCACCGCGAACCGCCCAAGTTCGAAGACCTCACCACCAGCCAGGAGGTGCTCTTTACCGGCATCAAGGTCATCGACCTGCTGGAGCCGTATCTGAAAGGCGGTAAAATCGGCCTTTTCGGCGGCGCAGGCGTGGGCAAGACCGTGCTCATCAAGGAACTCATCAACAACATTGCCAAGGCGCACAACGGTTTTTCCGTGTTTGCCGGGGTAGGGGAACGCACCCGCGAAGGAAACGACCTCCTCAGGGAAATGATTGAATCCAACGTCATCCGCTACGGAGAGGCGTTCAATAAAGCCATGGACCAGGGCCGATGGGACCTTTCCCTCGTAGACCCTAAGGAGCTGGAAAAGAGCCAGGTATCCATGGTCTTCGGTCAGATGAACGAGCCCCCGGGCGCCCGCAGCAGCGTGGCCCTGAGCGGTCTCACCCTGGCCGAAAGCTTCCGCGACAGCGATTCGGGCGCCGGCCCCCGGGACATCCTCTTCTTCATCGACAACATCTTCCGTTTCACCCAGGCGGGATCCGAGGTGTCGGCCCTTCTGGGGCGCATGCCATCGGCCGTGGGTTACCAGCCCACCCTGGCCACGGAAATGGGCAAGATGCAAGAGCGCATCACCTCCACCAAAAATGGCTCAATTACCTCTGTACAAGCCGTTTATGTGCCGGCCGATGACCTCACGGACCCCGCTCCCGCCACCACGTTCACCCACCTGGACGCCACCACGGTGCTCTCCCGTAAGATTACGGCCTTGGGCATTTATCCCGCCGTGGACCCGCTGGAAAGCACGTCCCGCATCCTGGACCCGAACATTGTGGGCAAAGCCCATTACGAAACGGCCCAGAGGGTAAAGCAGATTCTCCAGCGCAACCAGGAGTTGCAGGACATCATTGCCATCCTGGGCATGGACGAACTCTCCGACGAAGACAAAACCACCGTGAACCGCGCCAGAAGGGTGCAGCGTTTCCTTTCGCAGCCCTTCTTCGTGGCCGAGCAGTTTACCGGCGTGAAAGGCGTGATGGTTTCCATCCAAGACACCATCAAGGGCTTTAACATGATTATGGACGGCGAGGTGGATTACCTCCCGGAACAGGCCTTCCTGAATGTGGGGACCATCGAAGACGCCATTGCCAAGGGCGAAGCCATTTTGGCAGCCGCAAAATAATGGGTATTCAACTACATATTCTCAGTCCTGAAGGGACGCTGGTACAGGCGGAAGTGTCGCTGGTGACACTGCCGGGCATGCTTTCACCCTTCACCGTGCTGCCTGGGCACGCGGCGCTGCTGTCGGCCCTGGTGGCTGGAGATATCCGCTATGTGGCCGATGGTAAGGAGGAGCGCCTGCCCATCAAGGAAGGCTTTGTGGAAGTGCGTGACAACGTGGTAAGTGCTTGTGTAGAAGTATGATAGGGCCGATGCTCATATCGCTTGTGCTTCTTGCCACAACGGCCGGAGGGGATACCCTTTCCTCCGCGTCGCTTCGCGACCCTGTCCGGGCAAATGCTCCGGAAAGGGTATCCCCTCCGACCTCCTCTGTCATTCTGAGCGATAGCGAAGAATCTGAGGAGAACATCGACATCGCCTCCATCATCTTCGAGCACATCGGCGACGAATATGAGTGGCACATTACTCAGTGGAAGGGCAAGCCCATTGCCATTCCGCTGCCCTGCATTGTCATTGACAACGGGGTGCATGTGTTCACGGCCCATCATGCCGCAGAGAACGGCTATGCCTTCAACGAGAACGGCAAACTTATCAACGCCGCATCGGGGGAGCGCCCCCTTGACCTTTCCATCACCAAGAACGTGCTGGCCCTGATGATGAGCAGTTTACTGCTTCTTGTCATCATCCTTTTAACGGCCAGATGGTACCGGGAGCACGATGCCCTGGAGGAAGCCCCCACCGGCCTTGCCGCCGCCATGGAGCCGCTGGTGATGATGGTGCATAACATGGCGCGGGAGAACATCGGCGAGGCCGATTACCGGAAGTATTCCCCGTACCTGTGCATGGCTTTCCTCTGGATTCTTTTTAACAATTTCCTGGGCATCCTGCCCTTCTTCCCGGGCGGAGCCAACCTCACCGGCAACATTGCCATTACCCTGGTGCTGGCCCTGTGCACCTTCTTTACGGTGAACCTCACGGGAACCAGGCACTATTACAAAGATATTTTTGCGCCGGACGTTCCGGTGTTCCTCAAACCCATCATGCCGGTGATTGAGGTGTTCAGCGCCCTCATGAAGCCGGTGTCCCTCACCATCCGTCTGTTTGCCAATATGCTGGCCGGCCATATCATGATTCTGAGCATGGTCTGCATCATTTTCATTGTGGCCAAATACGGTCCGCTCCTGAGTGGCGGCATGACGGTGATATCGGTCCTTTTCGGCGTCTTCCTGGATGCCCTGGAGTGCCTGGTGGCCTTTATCCAGGCCTATGTGTTTACCATGCTCAGTTCCATTTATATAGGTTTAGCTCGTGTACATGAAGAATAACAATTAAAACCATTGATACTATGTTACTTTCAACTATGATTCTGCAGGCTGCGGCCGGTGCCATGATTGGCAAGGCCGGTGCTGCCCTGGGTGCCGCCATTGCTGCCATTGCCGCCGCTATCGGTATCGGAAAAATCGGCAAGTCCACCATGGAAGCCATTGCCCGTCAGCCGGAAAGCGCCGGTAACCTGCGTACCTCCATGATTATTGCCGCCGGTATGGTGGAAGGCGCCGCCCTGTTCGCCATCATCGTCGCCCTCCTGGCCATCTTAATCAAGTAAGAATGAACCTGGTAACGCCTGACTTCGGCCTCCTCTTCTGGATGGTCGTCATCTTCGGCATTGTGTTTTTCCTCCTCGCGAAGTTCGGTTTTCCGATCATCACGGATATGGTGGATAAGCGCAGCGCCAAGATTGCGCAGTCCCTCAAGGATGCCGATGAAATCCAGGCCCGCATGGCCGCCTGGAAGGTAGAGCAGGCCCGGATGCTGGAAGAGGCCCGGAAAGAGCAGTCGGCCATTCTGAAAGAGGCGACCGAGACCAAGGCCCGCATTGTGGCCGATGCCAAGGCCCAGGCCAAGGAAGAGGCCGACAAAATCCTCGCCGAGGCCAGGGTCCAGATAGAGGCCGAAAAGCAGAGCGCCCTCGCCGATGTCCGCCGTGAAGTAGCTCTTCTGAGCGTGCAGGTGGCCGAAAAGGTCCTGCGCGGCGAGCTTTCGGACGACGGCAACCAGCGGGCCTTCATTGATAAACTTGTAGACGAAGCCAACCAAGTCCCGCTGAACTCGTGAACCGAAGCCTTGTCATAACGCGCTACGCTAGGGCCCTCGTGAAATATGTCCGCGAAACCGGACACGGTGGCATCGTATGCTCCGAGGCCGAAACCCTGCTCCATGCCCTGGACAGCCTGCCGGACCTTCGCCGCATGATGGAGGCCGATGGCGACGTGGTATCGGCCTTTGACAAGAAAAAACTCCTCCAGAGCGCCCTCCCGGGCCGGATTACTCCGGAGCTGAGCCGCTTCCTGACGCTGCTGAACCAGAACGGCCGCATGCCGCTGGTGCGCGATATCCTTCGCGACTTTGTGGACATGTACCACCGGAGCGTGGGCATCCGCAAAGCCCATCTCACTTGCGTGAGTCAGCCCTCGGAGCGCCTGCTGCAGCGCCTGAAAGCCCTGGTCAAGCAGAAAACCGGCGATGACGTAATCATTGAGGTGGACATTGATCCCAACCTTATCGGCGGCTTTGTCTTTGACATTGACGACTACCTCCTGGATGCCAGCGTGAAACGCCAGCTGGACCTTATCCGGGCTCAGTTTATTGAACGAAATAGAAGAATAATCTAATGGCAATCTCTCTCAGACCCGGCGAAGTGAGCGACATCCTGCTCGGACAGCTCCGGGATATGAAAAACGACCTCCAGTTTGAGGAAATCGGCAAAGCCTTGCAAGTGAGTGACGGCGTGGTGCGCATCTATGGCCTGGACCATGCCGAGGCCGGCGAACTGCTGGACTGCGGCAACGGTGTCATGGCGGTGGTCATGAACCTGGAGACCGACAATGTGGGCGCGGTGCTCATGGGCCCTACCGACCTTATCAAGGAGGGCATGGTGGTGCGCCGCACGTGCCGCATCGCTTCCATCGGCGTGAACGACAAGCTGCTGGGCCGCGTCATAGATCCGCTGGGCAATCCGCTGGACGGTCTGGGCGCGGTGGACGGCGAGAAAGTGGACATGCCGCTGGAGCGCAAGGCGCCCGGGGTTATCTATCGTCAGCCGGTGAGTGAGCCGCTGCAGACGGGCCTCAAAGCCATCGATGCCATGATTCCTATTGGCCGAGGGCAGCGCGAGCTCATTATCGGCGACCGCCAGACCGGCAAGACCGCCATTGCCATTGATACCATCATCAACCAGCGGGCCAATTATCTTGCCGGAGAGCCGGTATTCTGCATCTACGTGGCCATCGGCCAGAAGGGCTCCACTGTGGCGTCCATCGTGAAAACCCTGCGGGAGCACGGGGCCATGGATTACACCGTGGTGGTGGCGGCAACGGCGGCCGATCCTGCGGCCCTGCAGTACTACGCGCCCTTTGCCGGGGCGGCCATCGGCGAGTATTTCCGCGATACCGGAAGGCATGCCCTGGTGGTGTACGACGACCTCTCCAAACAGGCGGTGGCCTACCGTGAGGTGTCCCTGATTCTGAAGCGCCCTTCCGGCCGTGAGGCGTATCCGGGCGACATTTTCTACTTGCACAGCCGCCTTCTGGAGCGGGCGGCCCGCATCATTGACCAGCAGGAGGTGGCCCGGCAGATGAATGACCTTCCGGCGGCCCTCCAGGACAAAGTGAAGGGCGGCGGCTCCCTTACGGCCCTTCCCATCATCGAAACGCAGGCGGGCGACGTATCGGCCTATATTCCTACCAATGTGATTTCCATCACCGACGGCCAGATTTACTTGGAGAGCGCCCTTTTCAACCAGGGCGTGCGTCCGGCTATCAACGTGGGTATCAGCGTGTCCCGTGTGGGCGGCAGTGCCCAGGTGAAGTCCATGAAGAAGGTTGCTGGAACCCTGAAAATTGACCAGGCCCAGTGGACGGAGCTGGAGGCTTTCTCCAAGTTCTCCTCCGACGTGGACAAGGTGACGGAACTGGCGCTGGACAAGGGCCGGAAGAACAATCAGCTCCTCATCCAGCCGCAGTACAGCCCCATGCCCACAGGCGAGCAGGTGGCCATCCTCTACTGCGGAACGCATGCCCTGATGCGGGACATTGCCATTGCGCAGGTGCGGGATTTCCAGGACGCATTCCTGGACCGTCTGCGTGCCGCCCATGCCTCTGTTTTGGAAGAACTGGGCGAGGGAAAACTCACCCCGGAAACCGAGCAAATCCTCACCGAAACCGCTGCCTCTGTGATACTTAGCATGAAATAATGCCCACACTAAAGGAAATAAAAGGCCGCATAGCCTCGGTCAAGAGCACGCTGAAGATTACTTCGGCCATGAAGCTGGTGTCTTCTGCCAAGCTCCGCAAGGCGCAGGCGGCCATCGAGAACATGCGCCCTTATGAGCAGCAACTGCAGCGGATGCTTGCTTCCGCGTCTGTAGAGGCATACGCCCCCGTCATGCCCGACCCTGATCGGGCATCTCCCGCTCCGCGCGTCATTCTCGCCATCGCCAGCAACTCTTCCCTTTGCGGCGGCTTCAACGCCAATGCCATCTCACGGGTACGCAAAACCCGCAGGAGCGGAGACATCGTCTATTCCATCGGCCGGAAAATGGCCGATGCCATGCGCAAGGACGGTTTCCCTTCGCCGGAGGATTACACTGCCCTGAGCGAGCATCCGGCCTATGCCCCCTGCGCCCAGCTGGTAGAGCGGCTCAGTGAGGACTTTGCCGCGGGCCGCATCGGCGAAGTGCTGCTGGTGTACAATCATTTTGTGTCTACCGCCCGTCAGGAACCCGTGGTGGAGCGCCTGCTTCCATCCGGGGAGGCTGCGCCCGCCGGCGCTAAAATAAGCGCCGATGCGCCGGCGGGCGCAGCCTCCCCGTCCGATGCCATCATCGAGCCATCGCCCTCAGAGCTCCTGGCCATCCTTCTGCCCAAGACCTTGAAACTCAAGCTCTATGCGGCCCTGCTGGACAGCGCCGCCGCCGAGCATGCCGCCCGTACCGTTGCCATGCAGGCCGCTACCGACAACGGCAACCAGCTCCTGGAAGAACTCACCCTCCAGTACAACAAGGGCCGTCAGCAAAAAATCACCAACGAAATCCTGGACCTTGCCGCCGGCAGTGCCGCAAAGTAAACCCTGTATAAAGAAAAACCTGCGAGCGAATTTCACAATTGGCTGCAGGTATTATAGTAAGGTATCAATATTTATGTCTGATACCCCATATATCGAATACCGTGCCAAAACGCTGCGGCACGGAAAAAATTTATGAAATTTTCTTCTTGCGGCGCTTCTTTTGGTTCCAGTCGCCGTAAATTTCACTCACGTTACCGGCTGTGATGAAGCCGTGGATGTCGTTCACTTTGAGAAAATCCATGAGATTGGCAAATTCGTCCTGGGTGAGCAGGGTCTGGATTTCCACGTTCTTGTTGCCGTTGTAGCCGCCGGTCACTTCATACAGGGAGCAGCCGCGTTCCAGCTCTTCAATGATGTATTTCCGGATGCGCTCATGCTGGGAAGAGATGATGCACACCCGTTTGCGGCGGTTGAGGCCGGCGGTGAAATAATCCAGAGCCAGACCATTGATCCAGGTGCCTATGAGGCCGATGACCACCATGCGGAACGGATTCACGGCAAAGGCGGTGCAGCAGATGAGGGCGCCGGCCACGGAAACCGAGGTGCCGATGTCAAAATGCAGGTACTTGTTCACAATCTTGGCCAGAATGTCCAGGCCGCCGGTAGAGGCGTTGATGTGGAAAAGGATGGTTTGCGAGGCGCTCAGGATGAGGACAAAGCAAAGGAGGTCGAACCAGATGTCGCCCATCATGGAGGTCTGGCCGGGTTCCATAAGGCTGGAGGCCGGGAGAATCCTGTCCCAGATTTCAATCATGGGGCCCAGCACCAGGGCGGTATATACGGTTTTTGCCCCGAATTCCTGGCCGATGAGCAGCCAGGCCAGCACCAGCAGGATGGCGTTGATAATGGTCACTACCACAGACACCTTTACCGTGATGCCCACCAGGCCGAAGAGGCTGGCAATGACCATGGAAAGGCCGGTGATGGAGCCCATGACCAGGTTGCTGGGCAGCAGGAAGTAATACACCGCCGCGGCCGCGATGAACATGGCCACTGTCATGATAATGAATTCCTTCCAGAATTTCCAAGTGCCCAGCACTTTGAGAATGTTTTTCATGGTGGTTAGTTTTAGTGCCCCAAAGGTAATAAAAATTATTGTACCTTTGTATCGAAATATGGCAAAGGCATACGTTTTTGATATCGGCGGAGTGCTGATAGGTTTGGATTTGAAAGCTTGTATCCGGGCTTTCCAGGATATTTTGGGCTTTGACCGCATCACCGAACTTCTGGACCCTTACCACCAGAAAGGTATCTACGGGGAACTGGAGGCCGGGCAGCTCAGTGCCGATGACTTCCGCGCTCGGATTCTTGCCGAGTCCCGTCCCGGCAGCGCTCCTGAAGACGTAGACCGCTGCATGGCCGCCCTCCTTACGGGCATGGACCCCCGCACCGTGGCGGCGGTGAAGCAGCTGGAAGTTCCGAGGTATCTGCTTTCCAACAACAATCCCATTTCCATGGCCCGTTGCCGGGAAATCCTCTGCGAAAACGGTCTGGGAGAGGCTTTCGCGGCCGAATTCATCTCCTCCGACATGAAGCTCATGAAACCTTCCAGGGCTTTCTATGAGGAGGTGCTGCGGTGCATCGGCCTGCCGGCCGGGGAGATTGTTTTTATCGACGACAACCTCGCCAATGTGGAAGGGGCCAAAGCCGTGGGCATCGATGCCCGCCTGTTTGTCCCCGGAACCGATATCCGTGCTGTCCTATGATCCTTTTCTCCTATTTCCGCATCAGCAAACCGTCGGCCCTGAAGGTGCCGGCAGGGGAGGTGGATGCCGTTTACAGGAAATACCGCAGGCGCACTTTCTGGGGCGTGACGGTGGCCTACACCCTTTATTATGTGTGCCGGACCACCCTGGGCGTGGTGAAGCAGCCGCTCATTGACGGAGGGTATCTGACGGCCGCGCAGCTGGGTATCATCGGCTCGCTTTTCTATTTTGTGTACTCCGTGGGCAAGTTCCTGAACGGATTCATGGCCGATTACTGCAACATCCGGCGTTTCATGGCCTGGGGCATCGGGATTTCGGCCGCGGTGAACCTGGTGCTGGGACTGATGGGGCTGCTGAACCCCGTGTCGCTGCTGGTGTTTGTGGTGTTTACGCTGCTCTGGGGCATCAACGGTTTTGCTCAGTCCATGGGCTCTCCGCCCGGAACCATCAGCCTGTCGCGCTGGTTCCCCCTGAACCGCAGGGGCACCATGTACAGCATTTTCAGTTCCACCCCGCAGCTGGGCAAATCCGTTTCCATGATTATGACGGGCTTCATTGTGGCGGCCTGCGGCTGGCAATGGGGCTTTCTGGCCGCTGCCGTGGCCGGAGCCATCGGTCTGGTGGTTTCTTTGGTTTTTATAGCCGATACCCCGGAGAGCAAAGGCCTTCCCTCTGTGCAGGAGCTTTCCGGCGAGCCGGTGCGGGAAATGGACAAACAGCCCACCCGGCAGCTTCAGAAATGGGTTTTCAAGCATCCCGGCATCTGGGTCATTGCCCTTTCCACGGCCTTTCTTTATATCACCCAGCATGCGGTGAGCGACTGGGGCGTGCTGTTCCTGCAAAAGCAGAAGGGTTTTTCGCTGGAAGGGGCGGCGCAGATTATCGGCCTGGCCGAAATTTTTGGTGTGGCCGGAAACCTCTCGGCCGGATGGCTGTCGGACGTGGTGTTCCGGGGCAACCGTGTACGGCCGGTGGTTATCTCCGGCGTGCTGGCGGTGGCGGCCCTCGGGGGCTTCCTCTTCCTGGAGGGCGGCTTTGGCCTGAATATGCTTTTTGTGGCGCTGTTCAGCATGGCTTTCAGTGTGGTTTTCTGCATTGTGGCCGGGCTCATGGCACTGGATTTCGTGCCCCGAAAGGCCACCGGGGCGGCGCTGGGCATCATCGGCATCACCAGTTATGTGGCGGCCGGTTTGCAGAGCCTCCTGAGCGGCTGGCTCATCGGCGGCCATGAGGTGGAAGGGGTCTATGACTTCACGCCGGCTTCGGTCTTTTGGATTATCGCCTGCTTCCTGGCCTTCTCACTGCCGGTTGTGGGCTGGAAATATTTACGAAAATGAACAACATTCTCATAGCGCTTCTTATCCCTTTCGCCGGTACCGCGCTGGGCTCGGCCTTTGTGTTTTTCATGCGAGAAGACATGCCTGCCTATTTGCAGAAGGTCCTTTTGGGCTTCGCCTCCGGCGTCATGGTGGCGGCTTCCGTATGGTCGCTCCTCATTCCCAGCATTGATATGCAGGGCGGCGTCTGGCCGGCTACCATCGGCCTCATGGCGGGTTTTGCGTTTTTGCTGCTCATCGACTACATAACTCCGCACCTGCATGCTTCCGGGGAGGAGGAAGGTCCCCGCAGCAAGCTTTCCAAAACCACCAAGCTGGCGCTGGCCGTAACCATTCACAATCTGCCTGAGGGCATGGCCGTTGGGGTGGCCATTGCCGGCGCGCTTTCCTCCGATGTGGGGATGAGCATGGCGGGGGCCATTGCGCTGTCGCTGGGTATCGCCATCCAGAATGTGCCGGAGGGGGCCATTATCTCCATGCCGCTCCGGGCTGCCGGAAACAGTCGCAGCCGCTCTTTTGCCGTTGGGGCGCTGAGCGGGATTGTGGAGCCCATCGGCGGGGCGCTGGTGTTGCTGCTGGCCTCTGTGGTAACCCCCATGATGCCTTACCTGCTGGCTTTCGCCGCCGGTGCCATGCTCTATGTGGTGGTGGAAGAACTGGTGCCCGAAGCCTCCCTGGGGGAACACTCCAACCTGGCTACGGTTGGTTTTGCCCTGGGTTTTGCCCTGATGATGGTGTTGGACGTGATAATGGGCTAAGCACGGCGCCCTTGTACCTCAGGGTAAGATAGGCCGACCGGACGGCCAGGTGCATGAAGTAGGCGCCCATCAAAAGGTGAAGGGCCTTGGCGGGCTGCAGGGGGTTTAAGATGGCCAGCCCTGCAAACCAGGTGGCAAAGAAGCCCACGGCGCAAAGAAGGGTACTGTTCCGGAGGTCTTTAGAAGCCGTTGCGCCGATAAAAATCCCGTCCCAGACAAAAGCCGGACAGCCGATAAGCGGCATCAGCAGCAGCCAGGGGAGGTAGGCTTTGCCCGCTTCCACAACGCTCTGGTCCGAGGTCATGAGGCGCAGCAGGGGCGTTCCGCCCAGCCCGTACGCCAGCATAAAGAGCAGCATTACCCCCAGCGTAAGGAGGTACGTATCTCTGACCGTGGATTTTACGCCTTCCTCTGAACCTTCGCCGATGAATCGGCCCGTGAGCGCCTCCCCGGCATAAGCAAATCCGTCCGTGAAGTAGCTGAAAACCATGAGGAGCTTCATCAGGATGGTGCTCAACGCCAGCACCAGGTCTCCGTACCGGGCCGACAGCACCGTGAATCCAATATACACCGCTATCATTCCCACCGACCGCAGGAACAGGTCCCGGTTCAGCGTGAAGAAGCTCCCGCCCTCGGCCTGCCCGCTCCCACCATCGGCCTCAATGCCCTGTTGGCTAACTCTCTGATTGTCAGCTGTTTCCTTAAAAACAGTAAGGAAATTTTGCTTACTGTTTTTGCGTAAACGCTTGAGGGTTAGCGGGTTAAGCTGCGGGGCAAAACCGTAGCGGCGGCGGGCGGCGACAAGGGAATATGCAAAGCCGCTCCATTGGGCCAGGACCGTCCCCAGCGCCACACCGGAAAACCCCATCGCCGGCAGCCCTGCAAGGCCGAAGCCCAGCGCCACCGACAGGACTATGTTAAGGCCGTTCACCAGGAGGTCGGCGGTCATGGGCCTTACGGAATCCTGCAGGCCGATGAACCAGCCCTTGAAAGCAAAGAGCGAAAGCGTGGCCGGCGCCGCCCAGATGCGGATGTAGAAGTAGCGGGTGGCCAGCGCCTGCACCTCGGGGGAGCAGTGCACCATGAGAAAGGCCGCCTTTACCACCACCCATTGCAGCAAGATAAGCACCAAGGCCGACAGCAGCGCAATGCGTAGTGCCCGTGCCAGGATGGCATTGAGGGCGGCAGATGCCCGGTCGCTGCCGGGCATGACGGGAGCGTCATGGCCGACCGGATCGGCCATCTGCCTCCCGTAGGCCTGCGCCGTGAGCCCGCCGGTGCCGGCGCGTAAAAAAGCGAAGTTCCAATACAGCAGGTCAAAGAGCATGGTGCCGATGGAGATGCCGCCGATGAGGGCCGCTCCGCTCACGCCGCCGGTGCCGCCCAGGTGCCCCACTACGGCAATGTCCACCATGCCCACCAGCGGCACGGTAATTCCCGCCAGAATGCTGGGCAGGGCCAGGCGCAGTATTTCGCGTTTTAGTTTCAACGGAACTTCTTGTCTTCTTCCAGCATCCCCAGATAGGAGTTGTAGCGCTCCGGGGCAATGCGGCCGTCCTCCACCGCCGCTTTCACGGCACAGCCCGGTTCGTGGGTATGGCTGCAGGGCGTAAAGCGGCAATCCTGGGAAGCGCGGAGCATCTCCGGGAAATAGCGGGCTATCTCCTCTTTCTCCACATCTACCAGACCAAAGCCGCGAATGCCCGGAGAATCAATGACATAGCCACCGGAAGCCAAGGGGTACATCTCATAGAGGGAGGTGGTGTGCTTTCCCTGGAGATGCGCCAGGGAAATGGCGCCGATTTTGGGATCCAGCGAAGGGTCCAGTGCCTTGATGAGGGACGATTTCCCCACGCCGGACTCTCCGGAAAAGAGGTTAACCTGCCCCTTGCAGGCTTCCCGGATATCGGCGATGCCTTCCCCTGTGCGTACGGAAGTTTCGATGACCGGATAACCGGCGCCCTCATAGATGGCCTTGAAGCGGGCCAGCTGCCCGGCGGCCTCGTCCCGGTACAAATCCGTTTTGCTCAGGACCACCGTGGCCGGGATTCCATACAATTCGCAGGTGACCAGGATGCGGTCCAGAAAGGGGAGTTTTACCTCCGGGAACAGCAGCGATACCACTACATAGGCCCTGTCCACATTGGCGGCAATGATATGCGCCTGCCGGGACAGGTTGGTGGATCGGCGGATGACATAATTGCGGCGGGGGAGGATTTCCGTGATGACGCAGCCGTCTTCATCGGCCTCATAGCGCACATGGTCCCCTACGGCGATGGGATTGGTGATTTCACTGGCTTTCAGACGGATTTTCCCCCTGAGGACGGCCGGAAATACCTCCCACGCCGGCAACTCCGACAGCAAATAATGGCTGCCGGCATTCTTTACCACCGTTGCTTGACCGCTTTTCATCGGCTACAAATTTACGAAAATTCAAGAATTCTGCTTACATTTGTAAGATTTAAGTAAGATAACCATGCCTGCAAGTATCCTCCAACCGCTTTTTGAATCCTATACCGGCCAGAAGATGAAGGAAATCACGGAGTTTCCCTCTTCCGGCAGCAACCGGCGCTACTTCCGCCTCAAGGGCTCCAGCCTTTCGCTGGTGGGCGTCATCGGCACCAGTGTCGAGGAAAACCATGCTTTTATTACCCTGGCCCGGCATTTCCGTGGCAAAGGGCTCCATGTGCCGGAGGTGTTTGCCGTCAGCGAAGACGGACTGGCTTATATCCAGGAGGATCTCGGCGACACCATCCTTTTCGGCGCGGTGTCCCATGGCCGGGAGAGCGGCATTTACAGCTCGTACGAAACGGACCTTCTGAAAAAGACAGTGGAGCAGCTGCCCCGCATCCAGTTCCTGGGCGCCCAGGGCCTGGATTTCAGCGTCTGTTACCCGCAGGAGTGCTTCGACGCCCGCATGGTGGACTTCGACCTCAATTACTTCAAATACTGCTTCCTCAAGGCCACCGGCCTGGATTTCAGCGAAATCCGCCTGCAGGAAGACTTCGAAAAGTTCAAGGCCGATTTGCTGAAGGACAACGACAACACCTTCATGTACAGGGACTTCCAGGCCCGCAATGTCATGCTCAGGGACGACGATCCCTGGTTCATTGACTTCCAGGGCGGCCGCCGCGGTCCCATCTACTACGACGTAGCCTCTTTCATCTGGCAGGCCCGCTCCCGTTTCCCGGAAGAGCTCAAACAGGAACTCATCCGCAGCTACCTCCGCGCCCTGCAGAGTTTCAAAGACGTGGACGAGAAGGAATTCTACGAGCGTCTGCGCCTCTTTGTCCTCTTCCGCACGCTGCAAGTGATGGGCGCTTACGGCTTCCGCGGCTACTTTGAGAAAAAGCCCCATTTCCTCTCCAGCATCCCCTTTGCGCTGAGCAATTTACGGACGCTGCTCCAGACTCCTTTTGCCGATTATCCCTACCTCACGGAGCTTCTGGTGCGCCTGGCCAACATGCCCCAGTTCAACGAAATCCCGGAGGACCATCGGCTGGAGGTACGCATCTACAGTTTTGCCTATAAAAAAGGCATTCCGGCCGATACCACCGGCAACGGCGGCGGTTATGTCTTTGACTGCCGCAGCATCAACAACCCCGGCAAGTACGAGCATTACCGCCAGTTCAACGGCAACGACCCCGAGGTGATTAAATTCCTGGAAGATGACGGCGAGGTAACCGTGTTCCTGGACAGCGTGTACAAGCTGGTGGATGCCCATGTAAAACGCTTTGTAGAGCGCAAGTTCACGCACCTGCAGGTGTGCTTTGGCTGCACCGGCGGCCAGCACCGCAGCGTGTACTGCGCAGAACACCTGGCCCGCCACCTGGCCGACCGCTTCAACATCAAGGTGCTGCTCACCCACCGCGAGCTGAACGTGGAAAAAATCCTTTAGGCCGATGAAAGCGCTCATTTTTGCCGCCGGCCTGGGCACCCGCCTGAAACCCATTACGGACACCCTGCCCAAGGCCCTGGTGCCCGTTTGCGGGGAGCCGCTGCTGTACCATGTCATCTGCAAGCTTCGCAGTGCGGGGTACGATGAACTGGTAGTGAACGTGCACCATTTCCCGGAGCAAATCAAAGCCTATCTGGCCAGCCATGACTTTGGCGTGAAAATCGGCATTTCAGATGAGTCTGAGCGGCTTTTGGAAACCGGTGGCGGCATTGCCCATGCACGGACGCTGCTGGAGCCCCTGGACCAGCCTTTTCTCATTCACAACGTAGACATTGTCTCCAACCTGGACCTCTCCTGGTTCCGCTCCGAGACCCGTCCCGGCGCCCTTGCCACCCTTTTGGTGAGCGAGCGCCAGACCAGCCGCTATTTGCTTTTTAACGGGGAAATGCGCCTGGTGGGCTGGACCAACGTAGCCACCGGCGAAGTGCGCAGCCCCTATCCCGGCCTACGGCCCGAGGAGTGCCGCCGCTTCGCTTTTGCCGGCATCCATAACATCGGCCCGGGCATTTTCGATGCCTTTGCGGCGCTGGATATGCCGGAGCGTTTCCCCATCATGGACTTCTACCTGAAAGCCTGCGCCGACTATCCCATCTACGGCGTCCCCGCCCCGGACCTCACCCTGGTGGACGTAGGCAAAATTGACACCCTGGCCGATGCTGAGCGCATTTGCGCCACCCTTCTGCCCTAAATACTACCGGCCACGGCCGGCGGCAGCAATGAGCGTGCGGATGTGCGCGTTGAGGCCCTCATTGGAGATGAGGCTCTCCAGCGTCAAGTGCATGCGGTAGCGCCAGTAGTGCCGAGGGATGGCGGGGATGTTGATGCGTTCATCGGCCGGATTGCCGCCATAGCGCACCTCACCGTCGGTGGCCAGCCAGTCCTGCAGCGGCAGGATGGAGAGCATGGCGGGCGACTTCATGTGCTGGGCAACAATCAAATCGGCCACCCAGGGCTCGCAGAAATAGGGGGCGTCCCCTTCGCAGCCCAGTATCCGGTTGTAATACTGCTGGGTAAGGGTGCGGTCTTCTTCCCACCAGGCCCGGAGCGTGGAGGTGTCGTGGGTTCCCGTAGCGCAGACGCACCAGTAAGGGTACCATGCCGGCTGGCCGAAGGCGTCTTTCGGATCCTTGGGCATGCGCTGGATTTCCAGGGAAAGGATGTTGAGGCTGTTCATCACCGACGGAACGCAGGCCGGAATCATGCCCAGGTCTTCGCCGCAGGACAGCATGCCGGTAGAGCGCAGCAGGGCTGGCAGTTTCTGTAGGGCGCTTTCCTTCCAGAACTCATTGTGGCGGCGCCAGAAGAAGTCTTCGGACAACTGGTCGTACCGCTCCTTGAGCCACTGGGGCAGGTCGGCATAGCGGCCGGTCTTGTTCCCGGAGATGCGCGGGTGCCAGTGGTCGGCCTTGCGGGGGTCTTCCACAAAGAGGCAGTTGGTGCCGTCGGCATCGGAGAGGTTGAAGCCCATGCCGCGCAGCTCGTCGCCGGAGTAGGGAAGGGCAGGGTTGAAATGCCCCATGAGGCCGCTCTTGTACCGGGCCGGAATTTCCCAGATGCGGAAGAAGCCCAGGATGTGGTCTATGCGGAAGGCGTCAAAGTACTGCGCCATTTTGCCCATGCGCTCTTTCCACCAGGCGTAGCCGTCTTTTGCCATCTCTTCCCAGTTGTAGGTGGGGAAGCCCCAGTTCTGTCCGTCCTCGGCAAAAGCATCCGGCGGTGCACCGGCCTGGCTGTCCAGGTGGAAGAGTTCCGGATGCTGCCAGGCATCTACGCTCACGCGGGATACGCCGATGGGAAGGTCTCCCTTGAGGGCCACCCCGTGCAGGTGGGCATAGGAAACGGCCTCGCGGAGCTGCTTGTCCAGCAGATACTGCAAGAAGCAGTAGAAGTCAACGGCAGCGGCGCGCTCCGGGTTTCCGGTCACAAAACTGGTGACGGTTTTTGGGGTGAACTTGCTCCAGGGGCCCCAGGTGGTGAAGTCCGGGGTGCCGTTTTCGTCGCGCAGGACGCTGAAAACGGCATACGGGCCCAGCCAATCCTCATTGGCATCCATGAAGGCTTTGTAAGGGGCCGATGCAGCGATGGCCTGCCCCTTGGCGCTCTTGTAGAACTTGCGCAGCAGTTCCAGCTTGGCGATGTTCACGGCCTCGTAATCTACGGCCGGAAGGGCCTCCAGGGCTGCCTTGCGGGCCTTGTAAGCGGCATCGGCCCTTACGCCGGCCGCCGGCAGATGGATGTACATGGGGTGCAGGGCGAAGGAACTTACCGCATTGTAAGGGTAGGAATCCTGCCAGGCGTGGAGCATGGTGGTGTCGTTGATGGGCAGGATCTGAATCACGTTCTGGTGCGTTTTCTCCGCCCAGTCCACCAGTTTTTTAAGGTCGTTGAATTCGCCTACGCCAAAGCTGTCTTCCGTGCGCAGGGAGAACACCGGCACGGCCACACCGGCGCCGCGCCAGGGCTCCGTAGGGAACTTGGGCTCAAGGTCGGCGATGATGAGCTGGGTTCCTGCGGGCGGAACTTCTGCGAAAAAGTGGTTGGGACCCTCTTCCCACTGCCGGATTTCCCGGGTCTTGGTGTCCACAATCACGAATTTGTATTCCATGGGCTCCGAGATGTCCAGGGTGATGAACCACCAGGGGGCTGCGGCGTCACTCATCAGATGCACGGTGTTCCAGTTGCCCAGCTGCTTGCCGGACCCCACCAGGCCCACGGACTCATGGGAGCGTACTTCCGGCACAGCAATGCGCATGCACACGTTGCCCAGGTCCGGTCCCTCGTTACGCGGGGAGCGGAAAGAAGCCCCGTCCGGGCGGCGGAAAATGACCTCGCTGAAGGCCGATGCATAGAAGGCCGAATTGGACGGCATGGCCTGCCAGCGGGAACGGATGATGATATTTTTCTGTACCTTGGGGGCCTTGTAGCGGTGCACGCGCCATTCTTTCTTCACCACCTTTCCTTCCCGCAGCACCTCGAAAGTGAAGACATCGCCGTCATGAAGATCCCGGCCCGTGAGCATGATTTGCCAAAGGCCGCCAAACGTATATTCCATGGGAATGCGGCGCCGTCCGATGCGCAGCTGCATGCTTTCGCCCCAAGACGTATGATACTGTACCTGAATGTTAATGGTCATAGTTTACTGTTATTAATACCCAAATTTAGTCATTCAGGCTTGAATTATCAACTCTTTTTTCCCGAAGTGTCAAAAAACCGCGACGAATGCGAAAAAATAACCTGCTTCAACGCTCCTGTCGCTTCGCAGGTCCTATTCCGGGCAAAAGTCGCTTATGAAGCAGGTTATTTTTCAACCTTACTAAAAAAAGTAGTAACTTTGTAACCTATGGCAGAAAACGATTGGAAATCAAGGCTGGGCGTGGTGTATTCCACCAATCCGGACTTTCAGTACAGCACGGCCTCTGAGGAGGAGGCGCCCACACCGGACCCTTCCCGGCAGCGGCTCATTGTGGGCATAGACCGTCGCAACCGGGGCGGCAAGCAGGTGACGCTGGTCAGCGGTTTTGTGGGCCGCGCCGATGATTTGAAGGAACTGGGCCGCACCCTCAAAACCAAGTTGGGTGTTGGCGGCAGTGCCAAGGACGGCGAAATCACCATCCAGGGCGATTTCCGCGACAAGGTGGTGGAAATCCTGAAATCGCTGGGATACAACGCCAAAAGGGGGAACTGATGACAAGTGTCCCCATAGTGGAAAGCGTGCTCATGGGCATCTTCGTGCTGCTCATGATTGTGCAGCTGCGCGATTTCCTTACCCTGCTTCCCTATCTGCTGGACAGCGTGTTCCGGGCCCGTGGCAGCGTTGCGCTGGAGCGGAGCATCCCCATCAGCCGCATGCGCAACAACATTGCCCTCTCCCTCCTGATTCCTTTTGTCCTCATCCTGTTCCGTTACAGACTCTGGTATCCCCGCTTCCTTGAGCCGTGGCAGCCTTCCCTGCAACTGGCCGCCATCATGGGCGCCTTCCTTGTGTACTTGCTGCTCAGGGTGCTCCTCTATCTGTGGATGAAGCCCCGCCGGCGCTACGACTTTTACCAGCTCTCCCATAAAGCCGTATTTACCTACTTCATCCTCTTCTGCATCCTGCTGTTCCTTCCTACCTACGGTATTTTGGCCCTTTGCGGGGCTCCGGACGGGCTTTCGCGAGACATCCTCACCGTGGAAGCCGGCCTGTTTTACCTGCTGATTCTGGTGCGCCGCGGACAAATTTTGTCGTTATCTTGCAATCCTTTGCGAACTTTTTTGTACCTTTGCGGGCTCGAAATAATCCCCACCGCTTTGTGGATAGCTTCGGCAATAGTTTTGTAGTGTAGAGACGTTTCAAGAAAATGAGTATCAACAAGATATTGGTATCCCAGAACGCACCGCGCGTTCTTACGCAGTATTCGGCCGTTACAGAGAAATTCGGTGTGAACTTCGAATTCCGCCCTTTTTTCAAGATTGAACCCCTGACCTCCCGCGAATTCCGCGCCCAGCGCATCAATATTCTGGATTATACCGCCATCGTTTTCTCTTCGCGCCACGCCATCGATGCTTTCTTTGCCCTGGCCGAAGAACTCAGGGCCAAGATTCCCGAGACCATGAAGTACTTCTGCACCACCGAGGCGGTTGCCATGTACCTGCAGAAGCACATCGTGTACCGCAAGCGCAAGATTTTCTACGGCAACGGCACCCCGGAGAGCGTGGTGGCCCTCATCGGCCCCAAGCATAAAGGAGAGAATTTCCTCATCACCATGAGCGATTCCTCTTCTTCGGAGGCCATTACCTCCCTCTTCGATGCGCACAAGCTGCGTTACACCACCGGCATTTTTGTCAAATCCGTGAGCCAGGACCTGAAGGAGCTGAACCTCAAGGACTATGACATGATTGTCTTCTACAATCCGGCCGATGTGAAGTCGCTCCAGGAGAATTTCCCGGATTTCCAGCAGGGCGACACCAAGATGGTGGCCTACGGCCGTTCCATCGTGAAGGCCATGGAGGAAGCCGGCCTGCGCATTGATGTCACGGGCCCCACGCCGGAAGCGCCTTCCGTGGCCAAAGCCATCGAACTGTATCTGGGAAGCCTGCAATAAAATGGACGAGAGCCTTCCCAAAAGTGAAAGACTCTGCGGCAAAAAGGCCGTGGAGGACCTTTTCGCGAAGGGAAAGAGCCTTACCGAAGGTTGCCTGAAACTGCGTTTCCTTGAACGGGCCGATGCCGGGGAGCCTTCCCGCATGATGGTGTCCGTTCCCAAACGTAACTTCAAGCGGGCGGTGCGCCGCAACCTCCTCAAGCGCCGCATCCGCGAAAGCTACCGTCGGCAAAAAGCCCTGGCCGGCGGAGGCAAAGACTTCCTTTTCGTGTACCTTTCCCGCGAAGTGCAGCCCTACGACGTTATTTTTGCCGATATGACGGCCCTCCTTACGCGTCTCGCATGAAAAAGGTGCTCAAGCAAATACTGATCTTTCCTTTTGTAGTGCTTATCAAGTTCTACCAGGTGTGTATCAGCCCTTTCACCCCGCCCAGCTGCCGCTTCACCCCCACCTGTTCGCAGTATGCCCTGGAGGCCTTCCGCAAGTACGGGCCTTTCAAGGGGTTTTACTTGTCGGCCCGGCGCATTTTGCGCTGTCATCCCTGGGGCGGCAGCGGTTATGATCCCGTGCCATGAGAAAGAAAGAGAAAATCCGTGATATGTTTGACGGGATTGCCCCGTCCTACGACAGGCTGAACCACCTTATGAGCCTGGGCATAGACCGTCTGTGGCGCAAGCGCTCCCTCAGGGAAATTGTGGACGGGACCCAGCAGCAGATTCTGGACGTGGCCTGCGGAACGGGGGACAGTACCATCGCCATCGCCAAAAAGGCGGCGCCGGGGTCCCGCATCATCGGCGTGGATATCTCTGAAGGCATGATGTCGCTGGTCATGCGCAAGGCCGCCCATGAAGGGGTGCACGACCGTATCCGGCTCAAGGTGGCCGATGCGGAGGCCCTGCCTTTTGAGGAAGGCAGTTTCCACCGGGTGAGCTGTGCTTTCGGCGTGCGGAATTTTGAGCATAAAGACTTGGGGCTCAGTGAGTTTTACCGGGTTTTGAAACCCGGAGGAAAGGCCGTGATTCTGGAACTTTCCGTCCCGTCCCGCCCTTATGTGCGCCGGCTGTACGACCTTTATTTCATGCACATCCTGCCCTGGATTGGCGGGATGGTCTCCGGCAATAAGGCGGCCTACAAATACCTCCCGGCCTCCGTGCATGCGTTCCCGGCCCCGGAGGGCTTCTGTGACCTTATGCGGGATGCGGGTTTCTCCCGCGTGCGCTACAAAAGCTTTACTTTCGGCCTGTGCCGGCTGTATGTAGGCGAAAAATGATTATCTTTGCAAAGACTAAAGCCTAACCTGATGAACGATACTATTCAAATTGTCCCCGTCAGGGGGAAGAAAATGCTAAAAGCATTCATCGATTTCCCTATAGAACTGTATAAGGACTGCGACAAGTGGGTCCCTTCTTTTGAGGACGACGAATACAAATCCCTTGGGCCGGACAATCCCTCCCTGGCCTTCTGCGAACGCGAACTTTTCCTGGCCTACAAAAACGGAAAGGTAGTCGGCAGGGTAGCGGCCATCCTCAACCGCAAAGCCAACGAAAAGTGGCAGGAGAACAGCTCACGCTTCGGCTGGTTCGACGTCATTGAAGACTTTGAGGTGGCCAAGGCCCTCATCGATGCGGCGGTGGCCTGGGGCAAAGAACGGGGCTGCACCAAAATCAAAGGCCCGCTGGGATTCACCGACATGGACCGCGAAGGGCTGCTGGTAGAAGGCTTTGAGAACGAAAGTCCCTTCACCGTCATCTACAATTACCCCTATTATCCGGAGTTCCTGGAAAAGCTGGGCTTTGTGAAAGACGTGGACTGGACCCAGCGCTACATAGATTTTTCGGCCGAAATGCCGCCCATGATGCAGCTGGCTTCCACTGTGGAGCAGCGCTACGGCCTCCACATTTACCGGGCAAAGAATCTCAGGCAGATGGCCCGTCGCGGCCGGGAAATGTTCCACGTCCTGAACGACGCCTTCGCCCCGCTGTACGAATATTCCAAACTGAGCGAAGAGCAGATTGACGGCTACGTAAAGCAGTACGTCCCGGTGCTGAACAAAGACATGGTGGCCTTCGTAGTCAATGATGAGGACAAGCTGGTGGCCTTCACCGTTACCATGCCGCATATCTCGGCCGGGGTGCGCAAAGCCAAGGGACGCATTTTCCCCTTTGGCTGGCTGCACATCCTGCCGCTGCTGAACGCCAAGCGCAACCACGTGGCCGAAGGCCTGCTCATCGGCGTTCTTCCGGAGTACCAGGCTAAGGGAGCCAGCCTCCTTATGCTCAAGTACTTACATGAGAATTTCGTGCGCCTGGGCATCACGCGCATGCTCATGAATCCCCAGCTGGAAGAGAATCACAAAGTACAGACCCTCTTTGGACCATACGACCCCCAGCCCTATCAGCGCCGGAGGTCGTATGTAAAAGAAATCTAGAGAGCGGACAGAACCGCGTCAATCACCTGCCCCACAGTAGTGGGAGCGGGGGCCGAAGGGTCGAAGCGCATCTTGAACTTCTCTTCCACGGCCAAAGAGAGCAGCATCATGGAAAGGGAGTCAATGCCCAGTTCACGCACCAGTTCGGTGTCCTTGGTAACAACGCTCAAATCCGTATTGGGACGGATGATGCCCAGAACCTCCTTGAGGCCGGCAAATACTTCTTCCGAGGTCATACGCGGGATACTTTCATGCTGCCGGTGCGCTTGAAGTCTTCCGTGCGCACGGTAACTTTTCTGATCTGATGGGTGGAAGGCAGGGTGGCGTTGATTCTGTCCACCAGGGCCTTCATGTAAGCTTCCACTTCCTCGAACGGCTTGCCGTCAAAGGCGGGCATGAGCGGGAGAATCTCCACGGCAATGACGGTGGAACCGTTGAGCTCGTCTTCCTTCACCATGGCGTCGCGGACGCAAGGATCGGCATAGAAAGGCTCTTCCAGGCTTTCGGGGCTCACATTTTCACCGTTGTTGAGGATGATGAGATTCTTGATGCGGCCGGTAATGTAAAGGAAACCGTCCTCATCGAAGCGGCAAAGGTCTCCGGTGCGCAGCCAGCCGTCCTCCGTGAGGGCTTCGGCGGTCTTTTCGGGATCTTTGTAGTAGCCGGAGAATACGTTGTCGCCCTTTACCCACAGTTCGCCGTCCACCAGTTTGGTCTCCTGACCGGGATAGATTTTACCGATGGAGGTGGGATGGGTAACGGCGTCGGCATTGGCCGAGGTCAGGTTGGCGGTTTCCGTAAGGCCGTAGCCGAAGCAGAACTCAACGCCCATCTTGGAGAAGATATCCACCAAGCGCGGAGGCACGTTGGCGGCGCCGCTGATAATCATGCGGAGCTGTCCGCCAAGGAACTGAGGGCCGTACATTTTCACCAGACCCGCCAGGATATCGCAGATACCGGGCACAATGACCAGGATGGTGGGTTTCAGCACCGGGAACTTGCCCACGGTGGCCTTCATGTCCTCACAGGCGAACCAGAGGTTGCCGGTATAGAGGCAGCCCATGGTGCCGGCAATGAGGCCGAAAACATGGCTCAGCGGCAGCAGGCCGATGTAACGGTGTACGCCAAT
This sequence comes from Bacteroidales bacterium, assembly GCA_017934185.1. GTDB lineage: Bacteria > Bacteroidota > Bacteroidia > Bacteroidales > UBA932 > Cryptobacteroides. The sequence goes on from JAGBJY010000026.1 coordinate 33,078, forward strand.
CACGTTGCCGGGTTTGAAGATGGCGTTGTAGTTGCCTCTCATGAGGGCGCGGTGGCTCAGAACGGCCCCCTTGGGGGTACCGGTGGTGCCGCCGGTGAAGAAGATGGCTGCCGGTGCCTCCGGATTGATATCGGCTACGGGCGCCTCTTCACTGGCAATATCCTTGGTGGAAAGTACCTTTACGCCCTGCAATTTGGCAGTAAGGGGTTTAAACTCATCGCGCACGAAGATGGCGGCAATGTCAAATTTCATGCAGGAGCCCACCACGGCCATTTCCGGAAGGGACGGCGGGAAATTCATGGCCACATAACCGGCCGATGTCACGGCCAGGAAAAGCTCTACGGCGTCCTGGCTGTTGCGGTCGAAGATGGCAATGTGTGCCCCCTTGGGGAGGCCCAGGCTATTGATGAGTGCGCGGCGACGGGCTACGCGCTGGCCTAATTCTTTGTAAGTGATGGTGTTGGTCTGGTCGGAGAGGGCAGGCGAGTCTGCATATTCCTTGGTGAACCAGTTTACAAATTCTCCCATAGTGGGGAGGTAGGGAATTCTCTCAAACTCCTCCTTGGGGAGCATGTCGTGAAAATAATTGGACATAATACTGTTATAGGTTTTGGTATTTCAAAATCGTACAAATATACAAAAAACTTCGGACTCTTTCATGTCTGACTGGTGACCAGGGATTGCCTTACGGAGGCCCGGTAGTCGGTGGGCGACATTCCCACAATGCGTTTAAAATAGCGGCCAAACAGCGACTGGGACGGGAAATTCAGTTCATAAGCAATTTGCTGCACCGTGTTCACGGTAGAATAGAGTTGTGCCTTGGCATCCAGAATCACATAATCCTCAATCCACTGGATGGCCGATTTTCCGCTGGCATTTTTGATGAGGGTGGTCATGTATTTGGCCGAAATGTTCATTTTGTCGGCATAGAATCCTACGTCACGGTGCGCGCGATAGTGGAGCTTCACCAGTTGCAGATACTGCATCATTACCTCGTTCTTGCGTTGCTGCGAGTCGTTCTTTTCGTCGGGAACGTGGCGAATGGCGCCTATCATCAGGAAAAACAGTTGGGTGAGTTGCCGGAGCAATTCGTCCATGTTGGCCTTCATCTGGGGCATTTGCATCAGGTTATAGGACAGGTCTGTGAAAGAGCGGAAGGTGGCGGCGGCCTTTTCGTCCAATTGGCAGAAAGGATTCTTTTCAATCTGCTTGTAAAAAAGGTAGGTGTCGCCAATGCTCAGGCGGGACAGAAAGCGCTCGGACAGCAGCATGAAAGTCCCTTTGAAATCATTGCTCAGCTCTTGTGAGGCAAGAATCTGCCCGGGCAGCCCTATCAGGAGGGAATTGTACTGGAGGCGGTACTTGCGCAGATTAATGGAGCCGATTCCGCTCCCCCCGTTGCAGAGCACCAGGAGGATGTGTTTCATCTTGTAGGGGGCCCAATCTGCTTTGAAATGCGGGTTCTGCAAGATAAGGACATCGTCCTGGAAGATTTCCATCCAACCGGCCTGCGGCAGGTCGATGAGGCTCATCTGGAGGGATTCCAGCTGTTTTTGATTGTACTTATCGTTTTGCGCCATAAGCTGCTTTTGAGCAAATGTTCCGCGAAATTAAGCAATTTTTCCATGCCGGAAAGAAAATAGCGAAAAAGTGCACAAGATTTGGGAATTTTTGCGAACAAAAGTGCCTCCGAATTGGCGTAATTTTGCCGCTCAAAAAATAACGATTGGTGATGAAAGTTCTGTTTGTTCTAAACAATATATATGCAAAGGGAAACGGCCTGTCCACCTCGGCCCGTCGCACCGTTGCCGCTTTGCGGGACGCGGGCGTGGAGGTAAAGGTATTGTCCGGCCCCAATCCGGACCCTGACGGCCCCCAGCCCGAATACTGCCTCAAAGAATTCAAAATCCCTTTTTTTCAGCCGCTTCTCCGCGCTCATGGCTATTCCTTTGCCAGCACGGATGTAAAGCTGGTAGAAGAGGCCGTGGGGTGGGCCGATGTGGTTCACATGGAAGAGCCTTTTGTCCTGGAGATTCGCGCCTGCAAAATTGCCCGCCGCCTGGGAAAGCCCATCACCGGAACTTATCATCTGCATCCGGAGAATATTTTCTTTTCCCTGTTATTTAAAGACAGCTATCTTCCCAACCACTGGATGCTGATGGCCTGGCGCAACCTCTGCTTTAACAAATGGGATATTGTGCAGTGCCCAACAGGCAATGTGATGGCTCGTCTGAAAGCGAACGGATTTACGAGTGAGCCGCGCCTCATTTCCAACGGCGTTGTGCCCGATTCCTGCATCAGGAAGCCCCGGGAGGAAGGGCCCTTCCGGCTTTGCTGTATCGGCCGGATTTCTGGGGAAAAAGACCAGAAAACCCTCCTGGAGGCCATGCAATACAGCGTCCATGCCAAGCATATCCGCCTTGTTTTTGCCGGGAAAGGCCCCCAGGGCAGGAAAATCAAACGTATGGCCCATGCGCTCTACCGGAAGGGAGTCCTGGCCTATGACCCTGAGTTTGTCTTTTTGGACCGGGACGGGCTGCGCAAGCTGGCGGCATCCTCCGACCTTTGCATCCACTGTGCAACCGTAGAGGTGGAAGGCCTTTCTATCATGGAAGCCATGCAGCAGGGGGCGGTGCCCGTCATTGCCAGCGGCCCCATTACCGGCGCCGACCAATTTGCCCTGGACGAGAGAAGTCGCTTCCGCCAGCGGGACGCCCATGAGCTGGCCCGCAAGATAGATGCCTGGCTGGACAGTCCGCAAGAATTGGAGGCGGCCCGCAGCCGCTATGTCCGGGAGATGGAGGAGTATGCTATTCAGCGTTCCGTAGAGAAACTGATTCAGATGTTCGAGGATGCGCTCAACGCCTGACGCTTCACCGGCATCTGTTGTGAGCCTGCAAAGATTTTGTTATCTTTGCAAGCTAATGTTTTTGTATGGAACTGAAGAAATTCAAGCTGTGGAACCGAATAGTGGCGCTGGTGGTGCTTGCCATCGCATCGGCCACTTATCTTTCCACCATAGAACCCACGGCGTCCTTCTGGGATTGCGGAGAATTCATTGCATCGTCCTATAAGCTGGAAGTGGGGCATCCTCCGGGAAACCCCGTGTTCCAGCTTATCGCGCGTTTCTTTACCATTCCGGTGGGGCCTGAGCATGCTGCCGTGGCGGTGAATGCCATGAACGCCATCCTTAGTGCGCTCACCATTTTCCTGCTGTACTTTACCATCGTCTTTTTTGCCAAAAGACTGGTGCTTCCCTCGCCCGCGCACGCTGCCGGAAGGGTTGCGCCCGCCTACGCAAAAAAACAGGCCGATGCTCCGGCGGGCATCAACCCTTCCGGCAGCTCCCCCTCTGATGGCGTCATGGCCGACGCCGATCGGCCATCCCTCTCACAGGCCATTGCCATTTTCGGGGCCGGTGCTGTGGGGGCGCTGGCGTACTGTTTCTCCGACACGTTCTGGTTCAGTGCGGTGGAGGGAGAGGTGTATGCCATGTCTTCGCTCTTTACGGCGCTGGTGTTCTGGGCCATGTGTGAGTGGTACGACAAAGCCGATGAGCCCCATGCCAACCGCTGGATTGTGCTCATTGCCTTCCTGATGGGCCTCAGCATTGGGGTGCACCTGCTGAACCTCCTTACCATCCCGGCCTTCGTGTTCATGTACTATTACCGGAAAAACGAAGACAAGAAGCTGCCCCTGAAGAAGCTTGCTGGCATTTTCATGATTGGGGTAGTGATTGAGTTCCTGCTGGTGTTCCTCTTCATTCCGTACCTTCCCAAGCTGGCGGCTTTCTTTGACCGGATGTTTGTGAACGGCCTGGGCCTGCCCTACAATACGGGCGCCACGGTGTTCATGGTGGCCCTTCTGGGGCTTTGCTTCTGGGCGCTGTTTGTCACGCTCAAGAAAGATAAGGTGTTCTGGAACACCGTGATGCTGTGTGTGACCACACTGGTGATGGGCTTCTCGCTCTTTGCCATTGTGATCATCCGCTCCAGCGTAAAAACACCCACCAACGAGTACCAGCCCGACAATCCGTACACGCTGGTGCGTTATCTGTCCCGCGAACAGTACGGTTCCACGCCGCTGCTGTACGGTCAGTATTACGACGCGCCCTATGACCTGAGTTCCGGCAAGTACTGGGCTCCCCTGAATGGCAAGTACGTAAAAGTGGATGCGCCGGCCGATGCCGCCTATCGGCCCGAAGGCAAGATGCTCTTCCCGCGCATGTGGTCCGGGGCCGATTCCCGCTACATTGATTTCTATGAGATGTACACCCAGGGCAAGGGGCAGCGGGTGAAAGGGGCGCAGCACCGCAAGCCCAGCTTCGGTGCCAATATGGCCTATTTCTTTGATTATCAGCTTAATTGGATGTACTGGCGCTATTTCATGTGGAACTTTGTGGGGCGCCAGAACGAGATTCATTCGCCCGTCCCCGGCAATGTCTTCTACGGCAACTGGGAAAGCGGCGTCAAGTTCCTGGACCAGCTGCGCCTGGGAGACCAGTCCGATGCCCCGGCTCCGCTGAGGGACAACAAGGGCAAGAACCATTACTTCTTCCTGCCGCTGCTGCTGGGCCTGCTGGGCCTGGTGTTCCAGTTTGACCGGGACAAGCGCGGCAGCTGGCTGGTATTCCTCATGTTCTTCATGACGGGCATTGCCATTGTGCTGTACCTGAACCAGCCGCCTTATCAGGTACGTGAACGGGACTATGCCTATGCCGGTTCGTTCTACATGTTCACCATCTGGATCGGCCTGGGGGTAGTGGCTCTGTATCAGTGGCTTACAGACCTTGCCAAATCCGCTCCGTCGGAGAGCATCGCGGCGGGGGTCACGGTGCTGGGCCTTTGCGTTCCCGCCCTTATGGCCGCCCAGAACTGGGACGACCACGACCGTTCCCACCGCTACACAGCCCCGGAGATGGCCGCCAATTACCTGAATTCTGTTGGGCCGAACGGCATGCTGGTCACCCACGGAGACAACGACACCTTCCCGCTGTGGTATGCGCAGGAAATTGGAGGGGTACGGACGGATGTGCGCGTGGTGAACACCTCCCTGCTGGGCACGGACTGGTATATTGACCAGATGAAATGGGCCTGCAATGAGAGTAGTCCCCTGCCGCTCACCGTTTCCCAGCAGCAGTATCTGTACGGGACCAACGAGTTTGTGTATATTGCCTACGATGACGGTACGCCCATGCTGCTCTCGGACGTGATGGACGTTTTCAAGGATCCCAAGATGAAGGTGGCCCTGGAAGGCGGATACAAGCTGGATTTCATCTGCGCACGGCAGCTCCTGCTGCCCGTGAACAAAGAGAACTGCCTCAAGTATGGCATTGTGCCCGGGCAGTTTGCCGATGAAATTCCGGAGTATATCACCCTCCAGATTTCCAAGGACAAGAACTACATTTCCAAGCCGGAGCTCTTCATGCTGGACCTCCTGTCCAATTACAACTGGGACCGTCCGCTGAACCTGCTGAATATGGGCGGGGACATCAACATCGGCATCAAGGATTACCTGATGTACGACGGCTTCTCTTACCGTTTCACGCCCATCCGCAACAAACCCGCCACCACGGAGGCCGGCAAGGTGGATGCCCTGGAACTGTACCGCAAGATGAAGGAAGTGTACACCTGGGATGCCGTGAGCCGGAAGGGCTGGTTCGTGGATTATCAGAACCTCTACACCTTCCTGGGCGTGCTTAGCCAGCGCCAGCTTTTCCTGACGGTGGCCAATGCCCTTATTGACGCCGGGGAGGAGGAGAAGGCCCTGGAAATCATGGACATGTGCCAGAAGAAATTCCCGGAAGAGAATTTCCCGCTGGAAACCATCTCCGTGGGCTTCACCGGCAATGATTATATGGTGGCCCAGCTTATCGAGAATTATTACTATCTGGGCGACGCAGAGGCTGCCCGGGACCTGGCTGCCAGGATGGCCGACCAGCTGCTGGACACATCGGCCTTCTTCCTGGAATGGGGAAGCCTGGGCCAGAGCGAATTTGAATCGGCCAGCCGGATTCTGCTCTATATTGCCGATTTGTGCAAGCAGTACGGCGACAAAGACCTTTCCAAGGCCATGACTTCCACCCTGGAGGCCCTCCTCAGGGCTGCTACCGGGGAGGCCTTTGCCCTTGAAGACGAACCGGATTCACTGGAAATAGATTAGCACTATGAGCAAGCGATTTTTAGCATTGGCAGTCCTCCTCTTTGCAGGCTGCATGGTTTTTGCCCAGGAGAAAAAAGACGCCGCCCAGAACGAGAAAGACTGGTACCTGGAAATCCCCGATTCCCTGCTGGGACGCCGTTTCCTGGCCATCACCCGCTATGTGTCCAATACGGTGGGCGCCGGCGTGTATGGCGGTGAAGAGGCAAACGAGAGCATGCTTTACTGGGAAAAAGCCGGTAACGGGAACCTGCTCCTGCGCTCGGACGTGCTGTCCATTACGGCCGATCCGTCCCAAAACATTGCCCAGGCGGTGAGAATCAGCTCGGAAAATCCCATTGTGGCTTCTTTTAAGCCCGAGAAGACCAGCCCTGCGGGTGCTACGCGCGTGAAGGTGAACAGCCTCTTCGAGGGCGACAACCAGGTGCTGTCCCTTAGCAGCCGTGCCAAGAAGCAGTTCAACCTGGGCGGGGTCAAGGCCGATGCCAGCTTTATCCAGAGCATCCGCACTTATCCCATCAACACGGAGGTGACGGTCACCAAGACCTTCTCTTACAACCAGCCGCAGGCAAGCCCCGGTGCAAGCGGACCTGCCGCACGTACCGGCCTGCCGGCCGGGCGGGAAACCGGTGTGGTGACGGTGGTGCTGAACACCTCCATGATCCTGCTTCCGGAAGAGCCCATGCAGCAGCGCTGGTTTGACCCCCGCGTGGGGTATTTCGCCAGCGGCTACAGCCTCTTTTCCGATGAGCAGCAGAGTGTGGAAAACATCCGCTTCATTACCCGCTGGCGCCTGGAAGCCCGTCCGGAGGACGTTCAGAAGCAGCGCCGCGGCGAGTTGGTGGAACCCGTCAAGCCCATTGTCTATTACATAGACCCCGCTACTCCCGAGCAGTGGAAGAAGTATCTCATCGCCGGCGTGAATGACTGGCAGGCGGCCTTTGAGCAGGCCGGCTGGAAGAACGCCATCCGCGCGGAGGAGTGGCCGGAGAATGCCGAGGAACTGGGCATGAGCATGGAAGACGCCCGTTTCTCCGTAATCCGTTACCTGGCTTCCCCCATTGCCAATGCCTATGGGCCCAATGTGCACGACCCCCGCAGCGGTGAAATCCTGGAAAGCCATATCGGCTGGTACCATAACGTGATGACCCTGGTCCATGACTGGTATCAGGTGCAGGCCGGCGCCATTGACCCCCGTGCCCGTTCGTTCAAGTATGATGAAGCGCTCATGGGCGACCTCATCCGCTTTGTCTCTTCCCATGAAGTGGGGCACACCCTGGGCCTCAGGCACAACAAAGGCTCGTCCAGCTTCACTCCCGTGGAGAAACTGCGCGACAAGGCCTGGGTGGAGGAGCACGGCCACACCGTTTCCATCATGGACTACGCCCGTTTCAACTATGTGGCCCAGCCGGAGGACGGAATCGGCACCGCCGGCATTTATCCCCGCATCAACGACTATGACAAATGGGCCATCGAGTATGGCTACACCCCTACGGATTTTGCTACGCCCAAGGAAGATCACCTCTATTGGAACAAGGTGATTATCGAGCGCTTGCAGCAGCAGCCGAATCTCTGGTTCGGCGGCGAAGGCTACGATCAGGATCCCCGTGCCCAGAGCGAAGACCTGGGTGACGATGCCGTCCTGGCCAGCACCTACGGCATCAAGAACCTTCAGCGCATTATCGGTGAGTTGCCCCAGTGGAACGCCGAGGAAGCCAATATGAACACCAACCTCAGCCGCATGTACCAGGCCGTGGTCTCCCAGTATGGCCGATACATGGGTCACGTGGCCGCCAACATCGGCGGGCGCTATATCACCAACGTGAGTGTGGAGGAGGCCGGTCCCAAGTATGCCCCCGTTCCCAAGGCGCATCAGCAAAAGTGCCTGGATTTCCTGAACGAGCGGGTCTTCACGCGTCCTTCCTGGCTGGTGGAGCAGCCTTACATCTTTACGCTCACCGACACGCCGGACAAGTACCTGTACCCGCTGGTGAACAATGTGCTCAGCTCCGGCATTCTCCTCAGCCTGGACCGGATGGACCGCATGGATCAGTTCGCTCAGGCCGATGGCAGCAACTACTCGGCCCAGGAGTATCTGAAAGACCTTCACGTGATGATTTTCTCCGAGCTGGACAAGGGCGGCGCCGTTTCCCCCTATCGGCGTTATGTGCAAAACCGCTTCGTGTCCCAGGCGCTGGAGGCCGTGAACGCAGACCGCTCCAAAACTTCCGTGAGCCGCGCCCTGCTGCTGGGAGAACTCCTCTCCATCCAGAAGAAGGCCGCTAAAGGCAAAGGCCCTGACGCTGTCACCAAGGCCCACTGGACCGCCCTTGCCCAGCAGATTGAAAAAGGCATCAAATAGCCCTGCTCTTTTATTGCTTGCGCGGATGATCTATTATTCTGATACACAACCACTTACGTAAAAACAGTAAGCAATTATTGCTTACTGTTTTTGTATAAACGCTTCAGTGTCAACGGAATAAGCGTCCGGGATTTAACGCCGCAGGCGCACGTAGATGGAAAGCGGCAGGGCTTTGCCGAAGCTATCGTTCAGGGCCAGCTCGCCGGAGGTCATCTCCCTGAAGGCGCCCTTGAAGGCTTCGCGCACCACGGTTTCGCCCAGGGCGGCGCTGTAGCCGTTGGAGTAGAGGTTCAGCACCATGAAGGCGTCCCGTTCAGAGAGGATGGCCGATACATTTTGCAGCAGGCCGAAGAGAAGTTCGTCCAGCTTCCATTTTTCTCCGTCCGGGCCGTGGCCATAGGCCGGAGGGTCCAGGATGATGCCGTCGTACTTGTTGCCGCGTTTGGCTTCGCGGCGGGCGAATTTCAGGGCGTCTTCCACCACCCAGCGGATGCCGTCCAGGCCGCTGCGCTCCATGTTTTCGCGGGCCCAGGTAACCACTTGGCGCACGCTGTCCAGGTGGGTGACATCGGCCCCGGCACATTTGGCGGCAAGGCTGGCGGCACCGGTGTAGGCAAAGAGGTTCAGAACTTTAGGCGCCGGCAGGCCGTTGGCTTTGTGGATGCGGGCCAATCGGCTGGTTTCTTTGTAGATGAACTCCCAGTTGGGCGCCTGTTCGGGAAACACCCCCACGTGCTTGAAAGCGGTGAGGCCCAGCCGTAAAGACAGATGCAGGTCGCTGGCGGCATGGGTGTCCGGATCGGCCTCCCCGTTATAGACAATGCCCCACTGGTCTTCCATCTTCTTCAGGCGCTCCCAGGTGCCGCTGTCCTCCTTTCCGGCCTTGCCGAATCCGGCACCGGGCTTGAACACTACATGCGCCTGCCGTTTCCAATCGGCCTCCGGAAGGGACGGGGTCCAAAGGGCCTTGGGCTCCGGGCGCCGCAGGATGTATTTGCCGAAGCGTTCCAACTTTTCGCCGTTGCCGCTGTCCAGCAGTTCATAGTCTTTCCAATACGCTGCAGGGAATTCTACCGCCATAATCTTTGAATTTTTCGCAAAGATAGTTATTTTTGCAGACTGTTTGGAAATTTATTTAACACCATACATTATGCAACAATTCATTGACAAGTACGACTTCACCGGAAAAAAGGCCATCGTGCGCGTTGACTTTAATGTCCCCCTGAACGAGAAATTTGAAATTACGGACGACACCCGCATCCGCCGTGCCATGCCCACCCTCAAGAAGGTGCTCGCAAGTGGCGGTTCCGTCATCATCATGTCTCACCTGGGCCGTCCCAAGAAAGTGGACGCCAAGTTCTCCCTCAAGCACATCGTGGACCATGTAAGCGAGTGCCTGGGCGTTCCCGTTCAGTTTGCCGATGACTGCCAGAAGGCTAAGGCCCAGGCCGATGCCCTGAAACCCGGCGAAGCCCTCCTGCTGGAGAACCTCCGCTTCTACGCAGAGGAAGAAGGCAAACCCCGCGGCCTGGCCGAAGACGCCACCGACGAGGAGAAGAAAGCCGCCAAGGCTGCCGTGAAAGCCTCCCAGAAGGAGTTTGTCAAAACCCTTGCGTCCTACGCCGACTGCTACATCAACGACGCCTTCGGCACCGCTCACCGCGCCCATGGCTCCACCGCCCTCATCGCCGAGTATTTCCCGAATGACAAGATGTTCGGCTACCTCATGGAAGGTGAAATCAAGGCTATCGACAACGTCCTGAAGAACGCCCAGCGCCCCCTCACCGCTATCATCGGCGGCTCCAAGGTGAGTTCCAAGTTGGCTGTGCTGAAGAACCTGGTGGGCAAGGTGGACAACCTGATCATCGGCGGCGGCATGGGGTATACCTTCATCAAGGCCCAGGGCGGCAAAATCGGCCTGTCCCTGCATGAGGACGAGCTCATTCCCGATGCCCTTGAGATTATGAAGGAAGCCAAGGAGCGTGGCGTCAACCTGAGCCTCAGCGTTGCCACCGTCTGCGGCCAGACTTTCGACAA